>JBBPIU010000012.1:0-44759 GCA_038040245.1 Pseudomonadota bacterium
CAAGTCGCCGATGGTGGGCACCTTCTATCGCGCGCCTTCGCCGGAGGCGAAACCCTTCGTCGATGTCGGCGCCACGGTCAAGGCAGGCGAGACGGTCTGCGTCATCGAGGCCATGAAGCTGATGAACGAGATCGAAGCCGACGCCTCGGGCACCATCAAGGCGATCCTGGTCGAGAACGGCCAGCCGGTCGAGTACGGCCAGGCCCTCTTCATCATCGGCTAGCCGGTGTTCGAAAAAATCCTGATCGCGAACCGCGGCGAGATCGCGCTGCGCATTCAGCGCGCCTGCCGCGAGCTGGGCATCCACACGGTGGTGGTGCATTCCGAGGCCGATACCGAGGCGAAATACGTGAAACTCGCCGACGAGTCGGTCTGCATCGGTCCCGCGCCCGCGTCGGCGAGCTATCTGAACATCCCGGCGATCATCAGCGCGGCCGAAGTCACCGACGCCGAGGCGATCCATCCGGGCTACGGCTTCCTCTCCGAGAACGCCGATTTCGCGGAGAAGGTCGAGGCGAGCGGTTTCGTCTTCATCGGCCCGCATCCGGAAAACATCCGCCTGATGGGCGACAAGGTCAACGCCAAACAGGCGATGATCAAGGCGGGCGTGCCGGTGGTGCCAGGGTCGGAAGGCGCGCTGCCGGAGCAGGGCGCCGAGATCGTGAAGATCGCGCGCAAGGTCGGCTACCCGGTGATCATCAAGGCCGCGGGCGGCGGCGGCGGGCGCGGCATGCGCGTGGTGCACACCGAGGCGGCGCTGCTGAACGCGGTCAACCTCACGCGCCAGGAGGCGCTCGCGGCGTTCGGCAACGGCACCGTGTACATGGAGAAATTCCTCGAGAACCCGCGCCACATCGAAATCCAGGTGCTGGCCGACGAGCACAAGAACGCGGTGTTCCTCGGCGAGCGCGATTGCTCGATGCAGCGGCGCCACCAGAAAATCATCGAAGAAGCGCCCGCGCCCGAGCTGAGCGCCAAGCAGCGCGAGCGCATCGGCGAGCGCTGCGCCGAAGCCTGCCGCAAGATCGGCTACCGCGGCGCCGGCACCTTCGAGTTCCTGTACGAGAACGGCGAGTTCTACTTCATCGAGATGAACACGCGGCTGCAGGTGGAGCACCCGGTGACCGAGATGATCACCGGCCTCGACCTGGTGCAGCTGCAAATCCGCATCGCCAACGGCGAGAAGCTGCCGTTCCGGCAAAAGGACATCGAGCTGCGCGGCCATGCAATCGAATGTCGCATCAACGCCGAGGATCCGCGCCGCTTCACGCCCTCGCCGGGAAAGATCACCTCGTACCACCCGCCGGGCGGGCCGGGCATCCGGGTCGATACGCATGTCTACGCGGGCTACACCGTGCCGCCGAACTACGATTCAATGATTGGCAAGGTGATCGCCTACGGCGCCACGCGAGAGCAGGCGATCCGGCGCATGCGCATCGCGCTCTCCGAGATGGCGGTCGAGGGCATCCAGACCAACATTGCGCTGCACCTGGAGCTGCTGCACGACCTGCGCTTCATGCGCGGCGGCACTTCCATCCACTACCTCGAGCAGAAGCTCGCCGAGGAGACGAAGAAGAAGACGTAGGCCGGTGGCCTGGCTCTCGATCACGCTCGAACTGGACCCGGTGCAGGCCGAAACACTCTCCGAGGCATTGCTGGAGGCGGGCGCCGAATCCGTCTCTCTGGAGTCCACGTCGGACGACCCTGGCACGCTTGAACCCGGCGCGCGCATGCGCGTCGTCGCGCTCGCCGCCGCTGCCGCCGATCCTGCCGCGCTCGTTGCCACCGCCGCCGCGATCGCCGCAATCGCGGCGCCCGGGTTCACGGTAGCGCCGGTCGAGGAAGAGGACTGGGTGCGGCGCTCGCAGTCCCAGTTCGGCCCGATTTGCATCGCCGACCGCCTTTGGGTCGTGCCGAGCTGGCATTCGCCACCCGACCCGGCGGCGATCGTGGTGCGGCTCGATCCGGGGCTGGCCTTCGGCACCGGCAGCCACGTCAGCACCCGGCTGGTCCTGAAGTATCTTGAAAGAAACATTCGCGCCGGGGAGCGCGTGCTGGACTACGGGTGCGGCTCAGGTATATTGGCCATCGTCGCCGGCAAGCTCGGCGCAGGCGAAATCGCCGCCACCGATATCGACCCGCAGGCGCTCGAAACCACCGTCGCGAACGCGGCCGACAATGGCGTCGTCCTGAGCGTGGCGGCGCCGGAGTCCCTTGCCCCCGGAACTTTCGACTTGGTCCTAGCCAACATCCTCGCCGGTCCGCTCATCGCCCTGGAGCCGCTGCTCGCCGCGCGCACGCGTCGCGGCGGCCGCATTGCGCTCGCGGGCATTCTCGAGACACAGGCGGCCGAGGTCGCCCGGGCCTACGCGCGGGACTTCGACATCGCCGTGAGCACCGTCGAGGAAGGATGGGCATTGGTGGAAGGCCAGCGCAAGTGAATCTCACTACACGCTGTCCAAACTGCGGCACCGCATTTCGCGTACAACCCGTTCAACTCTCGGCGCGCGGCGGCAAGGTGCGTTGCGGCAAATGCACCCACGTATTCGACGGCGTGGTCGCGCTGATTGCGGAAGGCCAGCAGGGTGCCCAGGCCGAGACCGAGCCCTCGCCGCAGCTTGCACTGTTCGAGGCGTCGCGCAAGAGCCCCATCGGCGGTGCGGGCGAGGCGGCGAACGAAGATGCGCCGGTCGCGGAATTCCTGGACGAGGCACCGCCGCCCAGGCGCCGCCTGGCGTGGGCATTCGGCGTCGTGCTGGCGCTGATCGTGCTCGCAGCCCAGGCAGTGCATTACTTTCGCACCGAGATCGCGGTTTGGATCCCCGAGACGCGCCCTTACCTTGCCGCGGCCTGCGCCACGCTCAAGTGCGACCTGAAGCTGCCGCGCTGGCCCAAGCTGATGGCGATCGAATCGTCCGACCTGCAGGCCGACGGCCGGCGCGACAACGTGATCGTGATCAACGCGGTGCTGCGCAACCAGGCGCCGTACGCGCAGGAGTATCCCGCGCTCGAGCTCACGCTGACCGACGAGCGCGACGAGGCGGTGGCGCGGCGCGTGCTCATGCCGGCCGACTATCTCGCGGGCCTGAGCGCGGAGCAGATCGCGCGGGGCATAGGCGCGGGCGCCGACGCGGCGCTGCGCGTGTATTTCGACACCGGCGGCCTGCGCGCCATCGGCTACCGCATGTATCTGTTCTTTCCATGACAAGGGAGCGCGGCGCTTGAAGACGCTGGTCACAGGCTCGATGGCATACGACACGATCATGGTGTTTCCGGACCGCTTCCGGAACCACCTGCTCGCCGACCAGTTGCATATCCTGAACGTGTGCTTCCTCACGCCGGAGATGCGGCGCGAGTACGGCGGCACCGCCGGCAACATCGCCTACAACCTGAAGCTGCTGGACGACGATCCGCTCCTGATGGCCACCGTGGGCGAGGACATCGCACCCTATCTCGAGCGGCTCAAGCGCCTGGGCATCGGCGCCGGATTGCTGAAGCACATCTCCGGACAATTCACGGCGCAGGCATTCATCACCACCGATCTGGACAACAACCAGATCATCGCCTTTCACCCCGGGGCAATGAACCACTCGCACGAGAACCGGATCGGCGCGGCGCTGGGTGCAGGCCTGGCGATCGTCGGGCCGGACGGAAAAGAGGGCATGCTGCAACATTCGCGCCAGTGCGCCGCGCACGGCATTCCGCTGGTATTCGACCCGGGCCAGGGTCTGCCGATGTTCTCCGGCGAGGAATTGATGGAAATGGTGCAGCTCGCCTCCTACCTCGCGGTCAACGACTACGAAGGCAAGATGCTGGAAGAAAAAACCGGCAAGAAGCTCGAACAGCTCGCGCGCGACCTGAAAGCGCTGGTGCTGACGCTGGGCGGGCAGGGCTCGGTGATATTCGCCGGCGGCAAGCGCTACGAGATCGCGTGCGTGACAGCCGATGCCGTGCTCGATCCCACCGGCTGCGGCGATGCCTACCGCGCGGGATTGCTCTACGGCATCGCTCGCGGCTGGGACTGGCCGAGTACCGGGCGCCTCGCCTCGGTCATGGGCTCGATCAAGATCGCGCACCGCGGCGCGCAGAACCACGCCCCCTCGCGCGATGAAATCGCGGCGCACTACAAAAAGGCCTTCGGTTCTTCGCCGTTCTAGCTAGTCCAGCTTCGCGCGTATTTTCCTGGCGTATTCCTCGAGCTTTTCGCGCGGCGGATTTTTCACCGGCCAGGTGAGCTCCATGCCGTCGGCCTCGTGCCGCGGCAGCAGATGCACGTGGTAGTGGAGCACCGTCTGCCCCGCCGCCTTGCCGTTCGCCTGGTAGACGGATAATCCCGCCGGTGCGAAGGCGTCGCGGATGGCGCGCGCGACCCGCGCGCTCGAGCGCGCCACCGCCGCGGCCTGCGCATCATCCAGCGCGTAGAGGTTGTCCGCGTGTTTCTTTACTGTGACCAGCACATGCCCCGGATTGACCTGGCCGATATCCATGAAGGCAAGCGTGTGTTCGTCTTCATGCACGCGCGTCGAGGGAATCTGGCCCGCGATGATCCTGCAGAACACGCAGTCGCTCATCTTTCTCTCCCCGTTCCTTTCATTCTCCCACCGGTTGATAGCCAAGGCTGGGCACCTGTACCAGCCACCGGTCTTCCAGCCGCAGCGCGGTAAGCGATCCGCCCCAGACGCAGCCAGTATCGAGCGCGGCGATCCTCTCCGTAAGCTTCAGGCCCAACTGCGACCAGTGCCCGAACACGATCGCCTGTTCCGTTCCGGTTCTCGTTTCATACCAGGGAAAATAGCCTGACGGCGTTTCCGCGCCCTTGGCATGGAACTCCATCACACCCTCGGACGTGCAGAAGCGCATCCGCGTCATCGCATTCACGATCACGCGCAGCCGATTCCAGCCCTCCAACGCATCGTTCCAGCGCTCCGGCTTGCTGCCGTACATGTTGGCGAGGAAATCGCGGTAATTCGGCGCGCGCAACGCCTGCTCGACCTCGCGCGCCAGCAACAGAGATTTCCCGATCGTCCATTGCGGCAGCAACCCCGCGTGCACCATCGCGAAATTGCCCTCCACATGCATCATCTGCCGCGTACGCACCCAGTCCACCAGCTCCCGCGCATCCGGCGCCCCGAGCACATCATCAAAAGTGTCGTCCACATGCTTGCGCTCGAAACCTTCGTGCTGGGTTAGGAGATGCAGGTCGTGATTGCCGAGCACCACCACCGCGCGATCGCCGAGCTCCTTCACGAAGCGCAGCACCTCCAGTGACTTCGGCCCGCGGTTGACCAGGTCGCCCACAAACCACAGCCGGTCATGCGCACGATTGAAGCCGACGCGCTCGAGCAGCGCCCGCAGCTCGTCGTAGCAGCCCTGGACGTCGCCGATCGCGTAGGTAGCCATCGGGAACGACTATAACTTCAAAAACTCGCGTCCAGCCGCCTGTATTGAATCGCTTCCGCAATGTGCGCGGCGCGGATCGCGGCGTCTCCCGCCAGATCGGCGATGGTCCGCGCCACGCGCAGCACGCGGTGGTAGGCGCGGGCCGAGAGCAGCAGGCGCGCGAGTGCGTGACGCAGCAGTTGATCGCCCTCTTTGTCGGTGGCGCACAGCCGGTCGATTTCGCGCGTGCCGAGCAGGGCGTTCGGCACGCCCTGGCGGTCGAGTTGGCGCTGGTGTGCGTTGAAGACCCTCTGACGGATCGCTTCGCTCGATTCGGTGGCACCGGGGGTCATGAGGTCGGCATCGCGCGGCGCGGGGACTTCGAGCTTGATGTCGACGCGGTCGGCCAGCGGGCCGGAGATGCGCCCGCGGTAACGGGCGATGCGATCGGGCGTGCAGCGGCAGCGCCCGGCGGGCGAGCCGCAGTGACCGCAGGGGCAGGGGTTCATCGCCGCAACCAGTTGGAAGCGCGCCGGGAACTGCGACTGGCGTGCGGCGCGCGAAATCGACACGCGGCCCGATTCCAGCGGCTCGCGCAGCGACTCGAGTACGTCGCGATCGAATTCCGGCAATTCATCCAGGAACAGCACGCCGCGGTGCGCGAGGGAAATCTCGCCGGGCCGCGGCAGGCGTCCGCCGCCGACCATCGCGGCGCCGGAGGCGCTGTGATGCGGCGAGCGATACGGCCGTTCGCCCCAGCGCGTGGCCTCGAAGCCCGCAGCCGACACCGAATGGATCGCCGCCACCTCGAGCGCCTCGGCCTCGCTCATCGGCGGCAGGATTCCCGGAAAGCGCGCCGCGAGCATCGACTTGCCGGTGCCGGGCGGTCCGATCATCAGTACGCTGTGTCCGCCGGCGGCGGCGACTTCGAGCGCGCGCTTCGCCTGCGGCTGGCCTTTCACTTCGGAGAAATCCGGATACACGTGGCCTGGAGCGCGCGCCGGCGCTTCGAAGCGCGGCAGCTTCGCCTCGCCGCAGAGGTGCGCGACGACTTCGAGCAGCGTGCGCGCCGGGAGCACGTGCGCGCCCGCCGCGAGCGCGGCCTGAGGCGCGTTCGCTTCGGGCAGTACGAAAGCGCGCCCAGACGCCCGCGCCTGCAACGCCATGGCAAGCGCGCCGCGCACCGGGCGCAGGTCGCCCGTGAGGGAAAGCTCGCCCGCGAACTCATGCGCCGCGAGCGCTTCCGGCGCGATCTGCCCGCTGGCCGCGAGGATGCCGATGGCGATCGGCAGATCGAAGCGGCCGGAATCCTTGGGCAGGTCGGCCGGCGCGAGATTGACCGTGATGCGGCGCGCGGGAAACTCGAACTGCGTGTGGTTGAGCGCGGCGCGCACGCGGTCCTTGGCCTCGCGCACCTCGGCATCGGGCAGCCCGACGATGGTGAACGAGGGCAGCCCCGGCCCGAGGTGAACTTCGACGGCCACTTCGGGCGCATCTATCCCCGCGAGCGCGCGGCTCGCCACGGTTGCAAGCGACATTGGTCCTCCACTGCGAAGAACGCAGCGCACCGCAGGAAGGTTTACCCGCGCGATTTACCGCTCGGATTACGCGGGCGGTTTGTGCGATACGTGCGCTTCGAGTTCCGCAACGCGGGCTTCCAGCGCAGCGAGCTTTGCCTGGGCCCGCTCGAGGAGCTTTTTGTGGACTTCGAGATCCTCGCGCGCGGCGAGGCCGAAGCGCTCGAAGAACGCGGCCATGAGCGCGTGCAGGTTCTTTTCCAGGTCCTGTACCGGCGAGGCGCGCAAGGCCTCGCTGATGCGCTCGCGGAGTTCGTCCAGCGGATTTCGTTCAGTCATGCCGGTTAGCGTACAGACATCTGGATAATTTTGGCTTGGCGGGCGGACTGCACCCGCTTGGGGCAAGAGTAGTGTGGACGCTCCGATTTGGTGCGCCCCCGCCGCCGACATTCACTGGACACATTGTAACCCATTGATTGTTGATGCCAAAAACCCTGGCACACGACGTGCTAATTAGATGTAGCGTCCATTAATCCAGGGAGAATTTCTAATGCGTAAAGCCTTTCTTGCAGCTTCGCTTGCTACTGCCGCCCTCGCGGTCCCCACCCTCGCCGCGGCGCAAGCTGCAGCAGCCGCCCCGGCCTCGCCGCATACGGTAACCGGCAACGTTGGCTTGTACAGCAGCTACCGGTTCCGCGGCATCGACCAGACTTTCGGCAAGCCGGCGCTGCAGGGCGGCATCGACTACAGCCACAGCAGCGGCTTCTACGCCGGCAACTGGAACTCCAACGTCAACCAAGGCGCGGGCTACCCCGGCGGCAACCTGGAGATGGACTTCTACGGCGGCTGGAAGAAGACCTGGGGTGACTGGGGCCTCGACGTCGGCGCGATCTCCTACTACTACCCGGGCACCAACGCCGGCGCCTCGATCCCCTTCAGCCCTGTGAACAACCGTACCGGCGCGGTTTTGAGCGGCAAGGTCGATAACACCGAGGTGTACATCGGCGGCAGCTGGAAATTCATCAGCCTGAAGTATTCGCACGCGCTTTCCGATTACTTCGGCGCGCCCGACACCAAGAACTCGCACTACCTCGACCTGAGCGCCAACTACGATCTGGGCGGCGGCTGGGGCATCAACGGGCACGTCGGCCAGCTGAAGTTCAAGAACATGGACAACGCCAACTACACCGACTGGAAGATTGGCGTCACCAAAGACTTAAGCGGCTGGGTACTCGGCGCCTCCTACATCACGACCAACGCGAAGGGCGATTGCAACCAGGGCCAGTTCTACTGCTTCAGCAACGGCAGCATTAATTCGGCCAACGCGAGTGGCGTCGACAAAACCAGGGACGCCGGCAAAGGCACCGTGGTTCTCTCGGTCAGCAAGACGTTCTGAGCCTGCATCCGGCAGCCGGTGGCGACACCGGCTGCCGCAAAGGGGAAAACATGAAACTGGTAACCGCAATCATCAAGCCGTTCAAGCTCGACGAGGTGCGCGAAGCCCTCTCGGGAATCGGCGTGCAGGGCATCACCGTCACCGAGGTAAAAGGCTTCGGCCGGCAAAAAGGGCACACCGAGCTCTACCGCGGCGCTGAATACGTGGTGGACTTCCTGCCGAAGGTGAAGATCGAAGCCGCGATCAAGACCGACATGCTCGAGCGCGTGCTCGAAGCGATCGAGAAAGCCGCCAATACCGGCAAGATCGGCGATGGCAAGATTTTCGTGTTCGACCTCGAAAAGGTCGTGCGTATACGCACCGGCGAAACCGACGCCGCTGCGATCTAGGGAGAATACGATGAAGAAGCTGATTGCAGTTCTTTCCATGCTCGCACTGTTCGCAGTGGCGCTCGGCGCCGGCGCCCAAGACAAGGACAAGGCGCCCGAAAAGGCCGCTGCCGAGGCAAAGGCCGAACCGGCGAAGGACGCGCCCAAGGCGGAGGCGAAGAAGGAAGAGGCCAAGCCCGCGCCGACGCCCAACAAGGGCGACGTGGCGTGGATGCTGACCAGTACCGCGTTGGTGCTGATGATGAGCGTGCCGGCCCTGGCGCTTTTCTACGGCGGCATGGTGCGCGCGAAGAACATGCTCTCGATGCTGATGCAGGTGTTCGTGGTGTTCTCGCTGGTCACGGTGCTGTGGTGCATCTACGGCTACAGCCTCGCCTTCACCGAGGGCAACGCCTACTTCGGCGGCTTCGACCGGCTGTTCCTGAACGGCACCTTCGACCCGGCCAAGGGCGAGTTCGCGATGGCGGCGACCTTCTCCAAGGGCGTGGTCATCCCGGAACTGGCGTTCGTTGTCTTCCAGGCGACTTTCGCTGCGATCACCTGCTGCCTGATCCTCGGCGCCTTCGCCGAGCGCGCCAAGTTCTCGGCGGTGCTGGTTTTCATCGTGCTCTGGTTCACCTTCAGCTACGCGCCGATCGCGCACATGGTGTGGTTCTGGATGGGACCGGATGCGTACACCGATCCCAAAATGGTGGACGCGATCAACGCCAAAGCCGGTCTGATCTGGCAGTGGGGCGCGCTCGACTTCGCGGGCGGCACGGTGGTGCACATCAACGCTGGCGTCGCCGGGCTGGTGGGCGCCTACCTGGTGGGCAAGCGGATCGGCTACGGCAAGGAAGCGATGCCGGCGCACAATTTGCCGCTCACCATGGTCGGCGCGGCGCTCCTGTGGGTGGGGTGGTTCGGCTTCAACGCCGGCTCGGCGCTGGAGGCAAACGGCACTGCGGCGCTTGCCTTCATCAACACCTTCCTCGCCACTGCGTGCGCAGTGCTCTCCTGGACCCTCGGCGAAGCCATCTTCAAGGGCAAGCCGACGATGCTGGGCGCGGCTTCGGGTGCGGTTGCAGGTCTGGTTGCGATCACTCCGGCCGCCGGCAACGTCGGTATCCCGGGCGCCTTCGTGATCGGGACTGCCGCCGGCCTGGTGTGCCTCTGGGGCGTAAGCGGGCTGAAGAAGCTGCTCGGCGCCGACGACTCGCTGGACGTGTTCGGCGTGCACGCGGTCGGGGGCATCCTCGGCGCGATGCTCACCGGCGTGTTCAACGATCCGTCGCTCGGCGGGCCGAGCTTCGTCGGCGACTGGGTCACGGCCACGGCGGTCACCGCCAAGGACTACTCGATTTCCGGCCAGCTCTGGACGCAGGCAAAAGCGGTCGGTGTGACGGTGATCTGGTCCGGCGCCGTGGCCTTCATCGCCTACAAGCTGGTCGACCTGACCATCGGGCTGCGCGTACCTGAAGAAGAAGAGCGCGAAGGCCTGGACGTGACCTCGCACGGCGAGGCCGCCTATCGGATGTAAGTCGCAGTACTAGTTTTTTTTACCCGGAGATCTTGCCGAGCAGGGCAAGCAACTGGCGCCGCTCGGCGGCCGAGAGGCGCGCGGCGATGCGCTGCTCGTGCCTGGCGATGCCGCGCAAGGCGCGCGCGAGCAGGGCGCGCCCGGCGCGCGTCAGCCACAGCCCGTTAGTGCGGCGGTCCGCGCCGCGGCGGCGCTCGATCAGGCCGCGCGACTCGAGCTGGTCGAGCACCCCGACCATGGTCGAGCGGTCGCGTTCGGCGGCTTCCGCCAAGCGGCTCTGGGTCACCCCCGGGTTGGCGTCAATGTAGATCAGCAGCCCGACGCGGCCGGGGGAGAGCCCCTGCACGCTGGCGGCGAAGTCGCGAAATACCACCTGCTGGGCGAGCCGCAGCCGGTAACCGAGCAATTCGGGCAGCGCACCCGGATTCAGTTTTTGTTTGGGGTCCAAACAATTTGACCTTGCCACAGCGGCGACGCTACGATCCTAGGCGAAACCCCGACCCCCGGCAAGAAAACCGCCCCTAACAGGAAACGGCCTGAACGCTGTAGAGCACTTTCTCGGCACATCGGCGCTGCAGCGGCACGGATCGCGCGCCGCGCTGATCTGCGGCGCGCAAACGCTCAGCTATGCCGAACTCGCGGCGCGGGTTGCGCGCGCCGCGAACGCGCTGCGCGCCCTGGGCGTCGCCCCCGGCGACCGCGTGCTGCTGCTGATGCGCGACACTCTGGAGTTCGCCGCCGCCTGGCTGGGCGCGGTGCACGCGGGCGCAGTCGCGGTGGCGCTCAACAGCAAGCTCTCCGAGGCCGAGTACCGCCATATCCGCGCCGACAGCGGCGCGCGCCTCGCGATCGTGGAGGACGTCTTCGCCCTGGCGCGCCCCGATCTCGCCGCGGAGCACGCCCGCGCGGGCAGCTTGGTCATTGCGGGACAGAACACCGGGCGAGCGCCGTCGTGGCGCGATGCCTTGGCGCGCGCCGCAGCGGGCGCAACGCCGTTCGACGCGCGCGCCGAAAACCCGGCGTTCTGGCTCTATTCTTCGGGCACCACCGGCAAGCCCAAGGGAATCATTCATGCGCACCGCAGCCTGCTCCCCGCAGGCCAGGCGCAGCGCCAGGTCGTCGGGCTTGCCCCGGGCGAAAAGACCTTCGCCACCTCCAAGCTTTTCTTCGCCTACGCGCTGGAGCACGGTTTCCTCGGCCCGCTCGCGACCGGCGCGACCGCGATCCTGGAACCCGACTGGCCCGACGCGGAGACGGTGCTCGCGCGCATCGAGCGCCACCGGCCCGCGGCCTTCTTCAGCGTGCCGACGTTCTACCGCCGCCTGCTCGCGCTCGGCGCCGCGCGCCTGGCGCCGTTTCGCGAGGTGCGGCGCTTCGTCGCGGCCGGGGAAAGGCTGCCGGCGCAGCTGATCGAGCAATGGCGAACAGCAACCGGCGGAGAGATCCTTTCGCTGTATGGCATGTCCGAAACCTTTTGCGCCTGCATCGTGACTCCGCCGGGGACATCGAACGGATTGCGCACCGGCAAGCCGCTCGCCGGTGTGGATACGCAGCTCAGAACGCCCCACGGCGAGGCAGCGGCCGCCGGCGAAGCCGCCGAACTGTGGCTGCGGCATCCGGCGCTAGCGCTGGGTTATGCAAACCTTCCGCAGCAGACCGCAGCGCAGTTCCGCGACGGCTGGTTCTGCACCCGGGATCTATTCGCCAAGGATGCCGAGGGCTTCTTTTCGCACCAGGGCCGTTCCGACGAACTGGTAAAAATCGCCGGGCAGTGGGTGCAGCCGGGTGAACTAGAGGAAGCGGTCGCGGGCGACCCCGCGATCACCGAGGTGGCCTGCGTCCGAGTCACCGATGGCGAGGGTTTCGAGTGCCTGGCGTTGTTCGTCGCCACGCGGGGGGACGCGGCCCACGCGCTCGCGGCGGCAGGTCAGGCCTGCGAGCGCAAGCTGCCGCGCTTCAAGAGGCCGAAATGGATCCGCGCCGTCGCCGAACTGCCGCGCACCGCCACCGGCAAGGTGCAGCGCTTCAAGCTGCGCGAGCTGATCGAGCGCGAGCTCGACGCGAAGCGTTAGCGTCGCATGATCAGGCAACGATTCCTGCGCCATCAGCGAGCGTCTCCCGCCGGGGCGACCGCCGCGCCCTGGATCTTGTGCCGCTCGAGAGCCTTTGCAACGAAGCCGGAGGCCTTCATTTCTTCCACGAACTCGCGCACGTAGCGCGCGCCGGCCTCCCGCCCGCGCTGGGAAGCCATGGCCTGGTTGATCACCATGAAGTGCCCGTCGAGCAGGCGCGCGCCCGGCACGCGCTTCGCGTCCGCCTCGAGCTGCTGCTTCACGCCCGCGGCGACCTCCAGCTTGTCCTTCAGAAAAGTATCCACCACAGCCGCGGAGGTCGGGACGCGGACGATCTGCGCCTGCTTGATATTGCGCGTGAGGTAGAGGTCGTAGGCGCTGTTGCGGCCCACTACGATGCGGTTGCCGCTGCGGTCGACCTCGGCGTTGGCGCGGATCGGCGAATCCTGGCGCACGAGATACGCGCCTTCGATGACCACGTACGGCGTCGACTGCGCGATCTCGGCGCCGCGCGCGGGGTCGAGCGCGACGAAGGCGATGTCCCAGCCGCCCGCCTTCCCCGCCTCGACCACCTTGCCGGCGGCGTCGAAGGTAATGAGCTCCAGCGGGACGCCGAGGCGCTGCGCGAGCTCGCGCGCGAGGTCTACCGAGACGCCCTGCGGCTGTCCCGAGGCATCGCGCGAAGCGAGGACCGGATTTCCGAGGTTGATCGCGGCGCGCAGCTTTCCGGAGGGCGCGAGGTCGGACACCGCGCCTGCAGGCGCCTTGGGAGTCGTCGTACATCCGGCGACCGCAAGAAAGGCAACAGCAACGACGCAAGATCTGAGCATCATTTCCTCACATTCTTGGGATCTTCAAGATAAGGCGGGGTCCGGATGTCGGATTTGCGGGCGCATCGGTCGGGGGCAATTGACGTCATGGCAAATCTTGCGCCCGATGAGCGCATTCAGGCAAGCGCAGGCGCGCTGCGCGAACTCGCTCACTGCGCCGCGATCAGGCTGGCGAGAAAATCCGGGGCCTTGCGCAGGCGCTCGGATTCGCCATCGAACACGATCCGGCCGCGGTCCATCACCACGGTGCGCGCGGAGAACTCGAGCGCCACCCGGCTGTTCTGCTCCACCAGCACGATAGACAGGTTGCCCTCGCCGCGCAGCCTGAGCAGCACCTGGCTGAGCGCCTGAACGATCACCGGCGCCAGGCCCTCGGTGGGCTCGTCCATCAGCAGGACGGAAGGATTGGTCATCAGGGCGCGTGCGATCGCCAGCATCTGCCGCTCGCCGCCGGAGAGCTGGCTGCCGGCGTTGGACAGCCTTGTCCGGAGGTTGGGAAACAGTTCGAACACGCGTTCCGCGTTCCAATGGCCCGCGCGCGCGCAGATTTCCATATTCTCCCGCACCGAGAGCGACGGAAAGATCTCGCGCTCCTGCGGCACGTAGCCCAGCCCGGCGAGCGCGCGGGCGTGCGCGGGCGCCGCGTCGATCCGGCTGCCGCGGAGGCGAAGTTCGCCGGCGTGCAGCGTGGTATGGCCCATGATCGTTTCCAGCAGCGTGGACTTACCGACGCCGTTGCGGCCAATGATGGACAGGCTCTCGCCCTGAGCGAGCGCCAGGTCGATGCCCTCCAGCACGTGCGTCTCGCCGTAACCGGCGGTGACGCCTTTCAGCGCCAGCGACTCAGGCATCGAGCGCGCTGCCGAGGTACACGGATCTCACATCGCGGTTGGCGGCGATTTCCGTCGGCGTACCCTCAGCGAAGATCGCCCCACTGACCAGCACCGTGATGCGCTCGGCGAAGCGGAACACCAGGTCCATGTCGTGCTCGATGATGAGCACGGCGATGTCCTTGGGCAGCGTGGCGATGGCATCCAGCAGGATGTGGCTCTCGGCGCTGGGAATCCCGGCCGCAGGCTCGTCCAGCAGCAATACGCGCGGGTTGAGGCCCAACGCGATGGCGATCTCGACCAGGCGCTGCCGCCCGTAGGGCAACTCGACGATGCGGCGGCCGGCATCCTCGCCCAGTTCCAGCATTTCGATCAAGCGCGAGGCCTCGGCGATCACGTCGGCGCGCTTGCCTGCCGGGCGCAGCATGGACCCGCCCACTCCCAGGCGCTCGGACACCGCGATGCACACGTTCTCCTGCACCGTGAGGCCGCGGAACAGCTGGTTGATCTGGAAGGTGCGCGCGATGCCGCGCTTCACCCGCTTCGCTTGCGCGAGCGAGGTCACGTCCTCGCCTTCGAGCAGCACGCTGCCGCGCGACGGCAGCAAAAGGCCCGTCAGCAGGTTGACAAAGGTGGTCTTGCCCGCGCCGTTGGGCCCGATCAGGGCGTGCCGCGCGCCGCGCTCGATGCGAAAGTCAATCTCGCGCGCGACTTCCAAGGCGCCGAAGCTCTTGCACAGGCCCTTCGTCTCGAGCATGGCGGCATTCATCGGGCGGATCCCGCGAGGCGCCGCCGCAGCGAATCGACGATGCCGATCACGCCGTTGCGCGCGAACAGCGCTACCGCGACCAGCGTCAGGCCCAGCCCCAGCTGCCAGGCGGTCGGGTAGGCCTTGGCGAGCAGATGCTCGAGCACCATGTAGGCGATCGCCCCGACAAAGGCGCCGTAGAGCCGCCCGTAACCGCCCAAGATCAGCACCACCATCACCCCGGCGGAGCGCTCCAGGCCCAGCACCGCGAGGTTCACGTAGCCATTCGCCTGGGTATACAACGCCCCGGCCACGCCGGCGAGTGCCGCCGAGACCGTGTAGGCCAGCACCTGGCGCGTTCGCACCGGGGCGCCGACGGCATGCATGCGCAGGAGGTTTTCCCGGATCCCCGTGAGGCTCTGGCCGAAGGACGAATACACCAGCATTCGCACGATCGCGAAACAGAGGAACAGGACCGCGAGCGCGTACAGGTACTGGGAGCGGAAATACAGCACGTCGAAGCCGAACAGGCCCAGGATCTTCGTGAACGACAGTCCCGGCATGCCGTCGAAGCCGCCGGTCCAGGCCGCGCCCATGTTGGCCGCCTGCTCCAGCAGCGCCATGGTGCACAACGTGAGCATCAGCAGCGTCAGCCCGTGGGTGCGCAGCAGCACCAAGCCGCTGGCGAGGCCGATCGCGCCGGCGACCAGCGCCGCCGCGAGCAGGCCGGAGATCGGCTCGTTCCAGCCCCAATGCATCGCCATCATCCCCACCGTATAGGCGCCGGCGCCGAAGAACGCGGCGTGGCCGAGCGTCACAATGCCCGCGTAACCCAGCACTAGGTCGAGCGACAGGGCGAACAGGATCGTGATCAGCACCTGCGTGCCGAAGGCGAGGTAGGTGGGAAAGAGGAAGAAGCAGGCGATGCTCGCGATCCAGGGCAGCGCTTCCCACCACCTGAAGCGGTGGCGCCGGGCGAGTTCCTGGGCCGCGTTCATGACGCACTCTTCTTGCCGAACATCCCCTGAGGACGCGCCAGGAGGAAGACGAGCGTCAGGGCGTAAATGAACATCGTGCCGCCCTTGGGGAAGTAGATCTTGAGCACGAAGTCGAGCACGCCGATCAGTAGCGCGGCGAAAAACACGCCGCTGACACGACCCAGCCCGCCCACCGCCACCACGATGAGGAAGTACGCGAGGTAGCGGAACGGATACTGCGGGTCGAGGCCCAAGATCTCGGCGCCCAGGCCGCCGCCGACTGCCGCAAGCCCGCTGCCCAGAGCGAAGGTCAGCGTGAAAAGCCGCCCGACGTCCACGCCCATGGACTGGGCCATGCGCCGGTTGTCCACCGCGGCGCGGATGCGGGCGCCGATGCGCGTGCGCTCGAATCCCAGCCAGAGCGCGATCATGAGCACGGTTCCTGCCACGATCAATGCAAGGCTGTAGGTCCGGTATTTGATCAAGCCCAGGTCGGTCTGGCCGCGCAGCCACTCAGGCAGCACGACGGTCTGCGTTTCAGGGCCGATGCCCAGCGTGACCGCGGCAATCATCACGAACACCAGGCCGATCGTGAACAGCACCTGGTCCAGTTCGGTGGCGCGGTACAGGCGCGCGTAGAGCAGTCGCTCGAGCACCACCGAGATTGCGGCGACAGCGACGAAGCCGAACAAGAGCGCGGCCGGGAACGGCAGGCCCCAGTGCTTCATCGACAGGACAATGGCGTAACCGCCGAGCATGGCGAATGCGCCGTGCGCGAGGTTGACGAAGCCCATCAACCCCATGGTGACCGACAGACCCACCGAGACGATGAACAGCACCATCCCGGCGGCCATCCCGCCCAGCAGGATGCTGGCGAGGCTGCTCAGGTCCACAAAAAGAAACCGCCGCCCGTCAGGATGCCGCGGGCGGCGGCGTTGGTGTCGACAGCTTGGAGTGCGGCGCGATCGCTACTTGCAACGCCCTTCCCCGAGTTCCTTGCACATGTCCTTGACGGCGGTGATGACGCCGATGTTCTTCTGGTAGAGGCGGCCGTCCTTCTTCACGATCTCGCTCAGGTACTCGTTCATAACGATGTCGCGCGTCCGCGGGTCGATCATGATCGGCCCACGCGGACTGTCGTACTTCCAGCCCCTCAACGCATTGATGGCGCTGTCGGCGTCGATCCTGCCCTTGAGCGTGGTCACCACGTGCGCGATCGCGGCCATGCCGTCGTAGCCCTGCACGCCCATGAAGTCCGGCGTCGAATTCGGGCCGAACTCCTTCTTCCAGGCTTCGACCAGGCGCTTGTTGGCCGGGTTCTCGAGGTCGGCGTTGTAGTGGTGGATGGTGATTAGGCCGACCGCGTTGTCGCCCATCGCCTGCAGCTTGATGTCCTGGGTGATGTCCCCCGGCCCGATCAGCTTGATGCCGGCGGCGCGCATGCCGAGCGCGCCGTAGGTTTTCATTACGCCGACCGCGTGGTCTCCGGCGGGCACGAAGACGAAGAACACGTCGGGCTTCTTGTCTTTGGCGCGCTGGAAGAACGGCGTGAAGTCCGGTACCTGGCCCGGGCCGCCCATCGGGATCTCGTCGATCACCTTGCCGCCGTTGGCCTCGAAGCCGCGCTTGAACGCATCCAGGCTGTCCTTGCCGGGCGGGAAGTCGGTGTAGCCGACCACCGCAGTCTTCCCCTTGACGATCTTGACCGCGGCCTCGCCCATCGCGTGGCCCGCGTGCCACATCGAGAACGAGACGCGCGCAATCATCGGCGACAGGGTGGTGATCCAGGCGGTGCCGGCATTCATGATCACCATCGGGCGCTTGGCTTCGGTGGCCAGCGGCGCGGAGGCGATCGCATCGGGCGAGTAGATGAAGCCGGTGAGCAGGTCGACTTTCTCCTGCGCGACCAGTTCCTGCACCGCCACCTTCGCCTCGGCGCCGCTGGGATTCTTCGAGTCGCGCTTGACGATCTCGATCTTGTAGGGGCCGAAGGCGCCGGGGTTCAACTTCATGAACATCTGCATGCCGCGGTCCACCTGTTGCCCGAACTCCGCGCCCACGCCGGTGTACGGCAGCACCACCCCGAGCTTGACGGTCTGCGCGGCCGCGCCTGCCGAAAACAAGGTGCATGCGGAAAATACCGTCGCAGCCAGCGCGCTCGCCGGCGTCCAGATCTTCGTCGTCATCCGTTCCTCCAGTTGCGGCGATAGCCGCGACGGCAATCCTAATGGAGTCCGCTGGGCCGGACAAGCATGACACACTGCACCATAAGCGCCCGTGCGGTCGCTTCGTCCGCCGCCGGACTAAAATGCCGCTTCTTCCAGGAGAGCATTGCATGGCACCCGTCATCGCGTTGTGGAACATCCCCTCGCTTGCGGTCACCGACTCCAAGGACCTTTACCCGGTCCGGCGGATTTTCTGCGTCGGCCGCAATTACGTCGAACACCAGAAGGAAATGGGCGGCGATGGCCGCGAAATACCGTTCTTCTTCATCAAATCGGCGCATTCCCTGGTGGCCGGCGGCGGTAATGTGCACTACCCGCCGAAAACCTCGAACTACCACTATGAAACCGAGATGGTGGTCGCGATCGGCAAGGGCGGACGCCGCATCGATGCCAAGAAGGCGAACGAGCATATCTTCGGTTACGGCGTTGGCCTGGACATGACGCGCCGCGACCTGCAGCAGTTGGGCAAGGACCATGGCCGCCCGTGGGACTTCGGCAAGGATTTCGACGAGGCGGCGCCGTGCAGCGCGCTGGTCCCGGCCGCCAAAATCGGGCATCCGGCCAAGGGCGCGGTCTGGCTCAAGGTGAACGGCAAGGAACGCCAGAAAGCCGATCTCTCGGACATGATCTGGTCGGTGCCCGAACAGATTGCCTATCTCTCCGAGTACTACACGCTCGAGCCCGGCGACCTGATCTACTCCGGCACGCCGGCGGGCGTCGGACCGGTGAAGCCGGGCGACGACCTGCATGCCGGCATCGACGGCGTGGGCGAACTCAAGGTCAGGATCGTTCCGGCGCTCTAGTCCGACCGCAGGGACTGCAATGAAGCTCTACACCTACTTCCGAAGTTCCGCCGCATTCCGCGTCCGGATCGCGCTCAACCTGAAAGGCCTGGCCTACGAGCCGGCCTTCGTGCACCTGCCCAAGGGCGAGCACCGCGCTCCCGCCTACGGCGCGATCAATCCGCAGGCGCTGGTGCCGACGCTCGACGACGGCGGCAAGTTGCTCACGCAATCACTTGCGATCATCGAGTATCTCGACGAAACGCACCCGAAAACGCCGCTGTTGCCCAAGGATGCGCTCGGCAGGGCGCGCGCGCGGTCCCTGGCAATGCTGATCGCCTGCGAAATCCATCCGCTCAACAATCTGCGCATCCTGCAGCACCTGAAACGCGTGCTCGGGCAGAACGACGAGCAGGTCAATGCGTGGTACCGCCACTGGATCGCCGATGGCCTGGTCAAGTTCGAGGCGGATCTGGCAACGGCCACAGGCACCGGAAAGTTCTGCCATGGCGACACGCCGACCATGGCCGACTGCTGCCTGGTGCCGCAGATTTTCAATGCCCAGCGCTATCAGTGCGATACCGCGGCGTATCCGACGACGATGCGCGTATTCGCGGAATGCATGGAGCTCGAGGCCTTCGACCGCGCACAGCCCTCGAAGCAGCCCGATGCCGAAAAATAGCAAGGAGAACGAAGCCATGTCCGAAATCACCGGCTACAGACGGCCGTTCCCCGGCACGCAACCTGACTACCTGTTCCCGCCGTACGCCTCCACGGTCAAGCGCGCGCCGACCCGGCCGCTGGTGATGCTGCCCCATACGCTCACCGAATTGACAGGACCGGTGTTCGGCTACGACGATCTCAAACCGACCGACAACGATCTCACCAAGCAACACGCGGGCGATCCGATCGGCGAGCGCATCGTGCTGAGCGGCCGGGTGCTGGATGAGAACGGCCGACCGGTGCCGCACACCCTGCTCGAGATCTGGCAGGCGAATTCCGCCGGCCGCTATCCGCACCGCATCGACCAGCACGACGCGCCCACCGACCCGAACTTCACCGGCGCCGGCCGCACGCTGACCGACGAACGCGGCCATTACCGCTTCGTGACCATCAAGCCGGGCGAGTATCCCTGGCGCAACCATTACAACGCCTGGCGTCCGGCGCACATCCACTTTTCTCTGTTCGGCCCTGCGTTTGCCACTCGCGTGGTGACGCAGATGTATTTTCCGGGGGATCCGCTGCTGGCCTACGACCCGATGTTCAACTGCGTTCCGGACGAGAGCGCGCGCACCCGCCTGATCTCGGCGCTCGATTGGGAGACCACGATTCCAGAAATCGCCCTGGGCTTCCGCTTCGACATCGTGCTGCGCGGCCCGGACCAGACCCCGATGGAGAAATAGTCCCATGAGCCTTCAAGCGACGACTTCTCAGACGGTAGGACCGTACCTGCATATCGGCCTGACCTGGCTGATCGTCGAAAACCTGGCGCCGGCCGGCGTTGCCGGAGAGCGCATTTCCATCGAAGGGGGCGTGATTGACGGCGACGGCAAGCCGGTAAACGACGCGCTGGTCGAGATCTGGCAGGCCAATGCCGACGGCAAGTACGCTCATCCGCAGGACCGGCAGGCGAAGCCGCTGGAGAAAGGGTTCAGGGGCTTCGGCCGCTCGGCCACCGACGACAAGGGCGTGTTCCGTTTCCAGACCATCAAGCCCGGCCGCGTGCCGGGGCCGGAGGGCAAGCTGCAGGCGCCGCACATCGCAGTCAATGTCTTCATGCGCGGTCAGCTGAAACAGCTGGTCACGCGCATTTATTTTCCGGGCGATCCGGCGAACGCCGAAGACCCCGTGCTCGCGCTGGTACCGGCCGACCGCCGCGACACCCTGATCGCGAAGAGGGGGGCCGGGAAACGCAGCGCGCTGGAGTGGAGCGTGGTCCTCCAGGGCCGCGACGAAACCGTATTCTTCGACTGCTGAGCCGTGAACAACTCCGAGCGCTCGGACGAGCGCATCCTGGTCTCCCCGATCTTCGCCCGTGAGCGCACGCGCACCGACCGCCCGGACCTCGGCACGCTGCGCGAGCCGGCGCGCGATATCCCCGTCTACCGCAACTGCGATGTACTGGTGGTCGGCGGCGGGCCGTCCGGCACGGCGGCGGCGGTTGCCGCGGCCCGCATCGGAGCGGACGTCGTCCTGCTCGAGCGCTACAACCACCTCGGCGGCCTCTCCACCGGCGGCCTGGTGATCTGGATCGACCGCATGACCGACTGGAGCGGACAGCACGTGATCCGCGGTTTCGCAGAGGAGATCATGGACCGGCTGCCCGCCGACGCGGTCGCCGGCCCGATGCGTGAGGAATGGGGTACGCGCGATCCGGCGCGCGCCGCGCACTGGACGCAACGCACCGCAGCCTTCCATGGCGTCGTTACCTGGTCGCCGACGGTCGATCCCGAACGCCTGAAGCTCGCGTCGCAGGAAATCGTGCTGCAGGAGAACGTGCGCCTGGTGTTCCACTCCTGGGTGGCCATGCCGCTGATGGCGCAAGGCAAGGTGCGCGGCGCCATTTTCGAGAGCAAGGCAGGCCGGCAGGCGGTGCGCGCCAAGGTGGTGGTGGACGCGACCGGGGACGGCGACCTGTTCGCGCGCGCCGGCGCGGCCTACGAGTCCGACATCGAGGCGGCCGACATCCACCACTGCATAAATACCGCCTGGCTGCTGGGCGGCGTCGACATGAACCGCTGGATCGAATTCAAAGCCGGGCAGCCCGAGCAGTTCGCGCAATTCATGGCGCGCGGCCGCGAGGAGCTGCGCGCCTTCGAGCGACCGTTCGTGTCCTGGCGCAACGACATTGCGCTTTTCATGGGGCCGCGCCAGTCCGGCTTCTCGGCGCTCGATGTCGACGATCAGACCGCAGTGGAGATCCGCTCGCACCGCCTGATGGCGCTGCACCTCGATTTTTACCGCGCGCACGCGCCCGGCTTCGACAACGCGTTCCTGTTTCTGAGCGCGCCGCAGCTCGGCGTGCGCCACGCGCGCAGGCTTGGGGGCGTAGCAAGGATGACTCGCGCCCAATGGCCGACGGCGCAGGTGTTCGACGACGAAGTCGGAGTGACGCCCAGCGTGTCGCCCAGATTCCCGAACATCTCCATCCCCTACGGCAGCCTGGTGCCCGCGCAGCTCGACGGGCTGCTCGCCTGCGGCCGGCACATCGCCTGCGATCCGAACTCGCACGGCTTCATGCGCGAAATCCCGCAGTGCTGGATCACCGGGCAGGCGGCCGGCGTGGGCGCGGCGCTGGCGGCGAACCGCGGCATCGAGCCGCGCGCGGTGAACGTGGACGAATTGCAATCCGCGCTCGCCCTCCAGGGCGTCTACCTGCGCCCGCGCGCAACCAAAGAGGCGGCAACAGCGTGAACTAAAATGCAGGCAACCTCGCCAACCAAGGACTCCCCATGACAGCCCGCTCCACGCCCCCGTTCCGCGCCGACCACGTTGGCAGCTTCCTGCGGCCGAAGATCCTGATCGAGGCGCGCGACAGGAAAGCGCGCGGCGAGGTCACGGCGGCCGACCTTCGCAAGGTCGAGGACCAGGCGATTGCCGAGATCGTGAAATTCCAGGAAGACACCGGTCTGCAGAGCATCACGGACGGCGAATTCCGCCGCACTTATTTCCACATCGACTTTCTCGATCAACTCGGCGGCGTCAAGACCGATATCCCGGTGCTGGTGAAAAAGCCCGACGGCACTGAAGAACTCGCGCCGCCCGTGATGCGCGTGGTGGACAAGGTGCGTCACACCAAGGACATCCAGCTCGCGGATTTCCAGTACCTGAAATCCTGCACCACGCGCACGCCGAAAGTCACGATTCCTTCGCCGACGATGCTGCATTTCCGCGGCGGGCGCGCCGGGATCAGCAAGCAGCACTATCCCGAGCTGGAGCCGGACTTCTACGAAGATATCGCCAAGGCCTACGGCGATGAACTGCTATCGCTGTCAAAAGCGGGTTGCAGCTACGTGCAGATGGACGACACCAACCTTGCCTACCTGTGCGACGACAAAATGCGGCAGGCCGCGAAAGCGCGCGGCGACGACCCGGACGAACTGCCGCACCGTTACGCGAAGTTCATCAACCGCGTGGTGGCGAAGAAACCCGCCGGCATGACCCTCGCGATCCATCTGTGCCGCGGAAATTTCCAGAGCACCTGGGCCGCGCAGGGCGGCTATGAGCCGGTAGCGGAGGCGCTGCTCTCCGAGATGAACGTCGATGCCTACTTCCTCGAGTACGACGACGCGCGCAGCGGCGACTTCCGCCCGTTACGCTTCCTGCCGAAGGGCAAGGTGGTGGTGTTGGGACTGGTGACCACCAAGCTGGGCACCCTCGAGAAGAAGGACGACATCAAGCGCCGCATCGACGAGGCGGCGAAGCACGCGCCGCTCGAGCAGTTCGCGCTCAGCCCGCAGTGCGGCTTCTCCAGCACCGTCCATGGGAACAACATCGCCGTCGAAGCGCAGCGCGCGAAACTTCGCTTGGTGATCGAGACCGCCGAAGAGGTCTGGGGAACGGCTTAGCTGGCCGCGATGTCGGCGCTGCAGCACGCGTTCTGGGACGACGTCTGTGCGGAGATCCTTTCCGACGCGAGCCTGCTCGCGGCCATGGCCCGCTTCGAAGGCGCGCTGGCGCTCGCTTCCGCCCGTGCCGGCGTCGTGCCCGACGCTGCAGCGAGGACGATCGCCGAAGTCGCGGCAGGAGCCAGCTTCGATGCCGCCGCGCTCGCGCGCGCCGCGCGGCGCGCCAGCACGCTCGCGATCCCGTTCGTCAAGCAGCTCACCGAGAAAGTCGCCGCGCTGTCGCCGGAGGCGGCGCGTTACGTCCATTTCGGCGCCACCAGCCAGGATGTAGTCGACACCGGCGTGGTGCTGTGCCTCGTTGCCGCGGCCGAGCGCGTGCTGGCCCTGTCCAGGCGCCTGGGCGACGCAGCCGCCGTGCTGGTGAAGCGCCACGCGCGCACGCCGATGGCGGCGCGCACGCTGCTACAACCCGCCGTACCGGTGCCCTTCGGCTGGAAAGTCGCGGTGTGGCTGTCGATGCTCGCGCGCTCGCACGCGCGCTTCCGCACCGCGGCGCGCGAAGCCTGTGTACTCCAGTTCGGCGGCGCCGGCGGCACGCTCTCGGCCTATGGCGACAAGGCAGACGCAGTGGCGCTGTCGCTGGCCGCGGAACTCGGCCTGCCGCGAGCCGCGGTTACGTGGCACAGCGCGCGCGACGGCTTCGCGCGGCTCGGCACCGAAGCGGCGATTCTCGCAGGAGCCGCGGGCAAGATCGCGCGCGACGTGTCCCTGCTGATGCAGCCGGAAGTGGGCGAAGTCTCCGAACCCGCCGGCGAAGGCCGCGGCGGATCATCCAGCATGCCGCACAAGCGCAATCCGGTCGGTTGCCTCGCCGCGCTGGAGGCGGCGCAGCGCGTGCCGGGGCTCGCCGCTACGCTGCTCGCGCAGCTTTCTCCCGAGCACGAGCGCGGCATCGGCCAATGGCAGAGCCAGTGGTTCACGCTGCGCGATCTGCTGTGCAGCGCCGCGAGCGCGCTCGATGCCATGGGCGACGTGCTCGAAGGCCTGCAGGTGGACGCCGCCGCAATGCGCGCCAATCTGGAGCGCTCGCGCGGCCTGGTGTACTCCGAGAACGTCTCGATCAGCCTGTCGCGCACCTTAGGCAAACAGGCGGCACACGCCCTCACCGAGAAGCTTTGCGAAACGGTGGTGCGCGAAGGCAAGACGCTTGCCGAGGTAACGCGCGCCGATCCGCAGGCGAGCGGCGCCATCGGCGCCGGGGAAATCGCCAGCCTGTTCGAACCGGAGCGCTGTTTCGGCGCTTCGGCCGCAATGATCGAGCGCGCGCTCGCGGACTGGTCGCAGTCCATCAAGGCGTAGCAGTCATCGGGCCCTGAACAGGGCCTTCAGTTCGTCGCTGATCGTCTGGCCTTTCATGGGCGATCCCGGAGCGTTTTCGTAGCGGCCCCAGACGCGCGTTTCCGAGCCCTGGGCGAGCAGCGTGCCATCTTCGCGCACCACGTCGTGCTTGACGACGAAAGACTTGCCGCCCCAGCGCGCGATGCGCGAACGCACCTCGCAGCGGTCCTGCTGCTCCGCGGGGCTCTTGAACTGGCACTCGGCCGACACCAGCGGCATCGCCAGGTGCTCGGCGCGCATGCGCTTGGCGTGATAGCCGGCTTCGGCAAACATGTTCCAGGTCGCGGCGTCGAACCAGCGGAAATAGGTGGGGTAGAAGATGATCCCGGCCGGGTCGCACTCGCCCCATTGAAGCTGCACGGGAAATATTGCAACCACCGAATTGAACTCGTTTTGCGTCACGCTGCCGGATAATATCAGCACGATGCGCACACAACTCGGGATCATCGGCGCGGGACCCGCGGGGCTGCTGCTCGCGCACCTGCTGCATCTGCGCGGCATCGAATCGGTGGTGCTCGAGACGCGCAGCCGCGAGGAAATCGAGGCGACCATCCGCGCCGGCGTGCTGGAGCAGGGCACGGTGGACCTGCTGAACGAATCTGGCGTCGGCGAGCGCATGCGCCGCGAGGGGCTGCCGCACGAAGGCGTGATCCTGCGCTTCGGCGGGCAGAGCCACCGCATCCCTCTCTCGGAGCTCACCGGCGGGCGCTCCATCATGGTGTACGCGCAGCACGAGGTGATCCGCGATCTCGTAAGCGCGCGGCTCGACAACGGCGGACAGCTGCTGTTCGGCGTAAAGGACGTGAGCCTGCTCGATCTCGACGCGAGGCTGCCTAAGCTGCGCTTCCACGACAAGGACGGCGCGGTCCACGAGCTTACCTGCGACTACATCGCCGGCTGCGACGGCTTCCACGGCGTGTCACGTCCGTCGATGCCATCGCGCCTGCGCAAGGAATTCGTGCGCGTGTATCCGTTCGGCTGGTTCGGCATACTGGTCGAGGCGCCGCCCGCGACCGAGGAATTGATCTACGCGTATCACGAGCGCGGTTTTGCGCTGGTCAGTACCCGCTCGCCGCAGATCCAGCGGCTCTACCTGCAGTGCAATCCCAACGACGAAACGGGCAACTGGCCCGACGAGCGCATCTGGGAGGAACTGCACACGCGGCTGGCGGGCGGCGACGGCTGGCGGCTGACCGAAGGGCGCATCTTCCAGAAGGGCGTGATCGCGATGCGCAGCTTGGTGGTCGAGCCGATGCAGCATGGACGCCTGTTCCTTGCCGGCGACGCGGCGCACATCGTGCCGCCGACCGGCGCCAAGGGCCTGAATCTCGCCGTCGCGGACGTGCGGGTGCTGGCGCAGGCGCTGGCCACGTTCTACGGCTCAGGAAGCACCGACCTTCTCGAGCGCTACTCTGAAACCGCGCTGCGGCGCGTGTGGCGCGCCGAGCATTTCTCCTGGTGGATGACCTCGATGCTGCACCACTTCCACGACGAAAGCCCGTTTCACCACCGCCTGCAACTCTCGCAGCTGCAATACGTGACCGGCTCGCGTGCCGCGGCAACCATGCTGGCGGAAAACTACGTCGGACTGCCGTTCGACAAGGTCTGAACATGGCCGAAACCGGCAACTGGGCGTTTCCCGCGTCACTGCAGCCGAGCCCGGACGAGGCGAAGTTCGATCTCGCGTCGGCACTCGATTCGGTCGTGCTGCTGCGCGCCGAGATCCCCGAAGACGCGTTCACCGCGCCCATTCTGGGGACCGAGCGCGCCGGCAACGGCGTCGTGATCCGCGACGACGGCCTCGTTCTGACGATCGGCTACCTGATCACCGAAGCCGAGTCGATCTGGCTCACCACCAATCGCGGCACCGTGGTGCAGGGCCACGCGCTCGCCTACGACCAGGGCACCGGGTTCGGCCTGGTACTGCCGCTCGGGCCGCTCGGCGTGCGGCCGCTGGAGCGCGCGACCGGCAGCGTGGATACGAACGCCGTGGTAATCGTCATTGGCCACGGCGGCCGCGCTCACTCGCTCAAGGCGAAAATCATCGCCAAGCGGGAATTCGCCGGTTACTGGGAGTACGTGCTCGACGAAGCCTTGTTTACCGCGCCCGCCCATCCGCAGTGGGGCGGCGCCGCGCTGGTCGGCCAGGACGGCCGCCTGCTCGGTATCGGCTCGCTGCTGGTACAGGAATCGATCGGCGGCAAAACGATAGACGGCAACATGTTCGTGCCGATCGGCCTGCTGGCCCCGATCCTGGACGCCATGTTGGCGTCCGGCCGTCCGGGACGGCCACCGCGCGCGTGGCTAGGCATTTACGCTACCGAGATGGACGGCCACCTGGTGATCGGCGGGCTCGCGCCCGGCGGTCCGGCGGAGCGCGCAGGGGTGAAGCTCGGCGACCTCGTGCTGGAAGTCGGCGGCGAACACGTCGCGGGCCTCGCAGCGATGTTCCGCCGCATCTGGAGCGCCGGACCCGCCGGCAGCGAGGTCACGTTGACGCTGTCGCGCCGCGGCGCATCGTCGAAAGTCCAGATCCGCTCCGCCGACCGCAACGATTTCCTGAAAAAGCCACGCCTGCACTGATGGTAGAATGACGCTTGCGCCGATTTGAAGTTCAGCTTGCGGGCGCCGAACCGCCGAAAGACGGGGACAAAAAAATACGGCTAAAGAGACGTAGGCAATGAACGGGAGACGCGTCTCCCGTCCCCCAGGCGCCCGTTTCTGCGAAAGCTGAACGGGCGTTTTTGTTTTCCAGGGTCTGATGAACGATCGCGCTTCCCTGCTGCAATCGCTGCTCGCCGAGAGGATCCTGGTCCTCGACGGCGCCATGGGCACGATGATCCAGCGCGAGCGCCTCACCGAGGAGCAATTCCGCGGCGAGCGGTTCCGGGGCTGGGGTCGCGACCTGCGCGGCAACAACGACCTGCTGGCGCTGACGCAGCCGGCGCTCGTCCGGCGCATCCACTCCGACTATCTTGCGGCCGGCGCCGACATCATCGAGACCAATACCTTCAATTCGACCGCGGTGTCGCTCGGCGACTACGGCATGCAAGAGCTTGCCTACGAGCTCAACCTAGCCGCCGCGCGCCTGGCGAAAGACGCCGCGCAAGAGTGGCAGAAGCGCGACCATTCCCGCCCTCGCTTCGTCGCCGGCGCGCTGGGGCCCACCACCAAGACCGCCTCGATCTCGCCGGACGTAAACGACCCCGGCTTCCGCAATGTGAGTTTCGATGCGCTGGTCGCCGCCTATACCGACGCGCTGCGCGGGCTCATCGACGGCGGCGTGGACGTGGTGCTGGTGGAGACCATTTTCGACACGCTGAACGCCAAGGCGGCCCTGTTCGCGATCGAGACCGAGTTCGAGAAGCGTGGCGCGCGCCTGCCGCTTATCATCTCCGGAACAATCACCGATGCCTCGGGCCGCACGCTCTCGGGCCAGACCACCGAGGCGTTCTACAACTCGGTGCGCCACGCGCGCCCGGTCGCGGTGGGGCTCAACTGCGCGCTGGGCGCGAAGGAACTTCGCCAGTACGTGGAAGAGCTCTCCGGCATCGCCGAGGTACCCGTCTCCTGCTACCCGAACGCGGGCCTGCCGAACGCGTTCGGCGAGTACGACGACACGCCGCAAGCCATGGCGAAGGAAATGGGCGGCTGGGCGCGCGCCGGATTCCTCAACCTGGTCGGCGGCTGCTGCGGCACCGCGCCGGAGCACATCCATGCGATCGCGGAGGCGGTGCGCGGCGTTGCGCCGCGCCTGCCGCCCGCGCGAGCGCCGATGCTGCGGCTCTCGGGGCTGGAGCCGCTCAATGTCGGCGACGGCTCGCTGTTCCTCAACGTCGGCGAGCGTACCAACGTCACCGGCTCGAAGGCATTCTCGCGCCTGATTCTGGCGGGAGATTACCCCGAGGCGCTGTCGGTCGCGCGCCAGCAGGTCGAAAACGGCGCCCAGATGATCGACGTCAACATGGACGAGGCGATGCTCGATTCGGAGAAGGCGATGGTGACCTTCCTCAATCTTGCCGCCTCCGAGCCGGACATCTCGCGCGTGCCGGTGATGATCGACTCCTCGAAATGGAGCGTGATCGAGGCGGGACTCAAGTGCCTGCAGGGCAAGGGCATCGTCAACTCCATCAGCATGAAGGAGGGCGAGGAGGAGTTCCTGCGCCAGGCAAACCTGGTGCGCAAGTACGGCGCCGCCGTCGTGGTGATGGCTTTCGACGAGCAGGGCCAGGCCGATACGCTGGAACGGCGCATTGCGGTCTGCCGCCGCGCCTACGACCTGTTGACGCAGAGGGCCGGGCTTTCGCCCGCGGACATCATCTTCGACCCCAACATTTTTGCCATCGCCACCGGGCTGGAAGAGCACACACGTTACGGCCTGGACTATCTGGAGGCGGTGCGCTGGATCCGCGCCAACCTGCCGCAGGCCAGGATCTCCGGGGGCGTATCGAACCTGTCGTTCTCCTTCCGCGGCAACGACGCGGTACGCGAAGCGATGCACACCGCGTTCCTCTATCACGCGGTCCAGGCCGGAATGACGATGGGGATCGTCAATGCCGGGCAGCTGGGCGTATACGAAAAAATCGAGCCGCAGCTGCGCGAGCGGGTCGAGGACGTGATTCTCGCGCGGCGTGCGGATGCCACCGAGCGTCTGATCGAGTACGCCATGGGCGTCAAGGGCGGCCTGCGCGCCTCGAAGGAGGACGACGCCTGGCGCCGCGGCACGCCGGAGGAACGCCTGGCTCACGCCCTCGTCAACGGCATCGCCAGCCACGTGGTCGCGGATACCGAGGAGGCCAGGCTCAAGTTCGCGCGCCCGATTGAAGTGATCGAGGGCCCGTTGATGGACGGCATGAACATCGTCGGCGACCTGTTCGGCGCCGGCAAGATGTTCCTGCCGCAGGTGGTCAAATCCGCGCGCGTGATGAAGCAGGCGGTGGCGCACCTGATTCCCTTTATCGAGGCGGAGAAGCTGCGCACCGGCGAGGTCGGCCGTTCCAAGGGCAAGCTGGTGATCGCCACGGTCAAGGGGGACGTGCACGACATCGGCAAGAACATCGTCGCGGTGGTTCTCCAGTGCAACAACTACGACGTGGTGAACCTGGGCGTGATGGTGCCCGCCAGGACTATTCTTGAAACGGCGAAGCGGGAGAATGCCGACGCCATCGGTCTCTCCGGGCTGATCACGCCCTCGCTGGAGGAAATGACGCATGTGGCGCGCGAGATGGAGCGCGAAGGGTTCACCGTGCCGCTGCTCATCGGCGGCGCCACCACCTCGCGCGCGCACACCGCGGTGAAAATCGCGCCCCACTATCCCGGCCCGGTGGTTTACGTGCCCGATGCCTCGCGCTCGGTCGGCGTGATGCAGAACCTGCTGTCGGCCGGCCAGCGCGACAGTTACATCGCCGGTGTGCGCGCCGACTACGAGAAGATCCGCATCCAGCATCGCGACAAGAAAGGCCCAGGACCGCTGGTGCCGATCGCGCAAACGCGGCGCCTGGGGCACGCGACCGACTGGTCCAGGTACCAGCCGCCCGCGCCGCGCGCGCCCGGTACGAAGGTGCTGCGCGACTACCCGCTGGAAAAACTGGTCCCTTACATCGACTGGACGCCGTTCTTCCAGGCTTGGGAGCTCTCCGGGCCTTACCCGAAAATTCTCCAGGATCCGGTGGTGGGAGAGGCGGCGCGCAAGCTCCATGCCGAGGCACTTGAAACGCTCGAGCGGATCGTGCGCGAGAAATGGGTCTCGGCGAACGGCGTGTTCGGCCTCTACCCGGCGGCGCGGGTAAACGGCGACGACATCGAGATCTACGCCGATGGCGCGCGACGTTCCATCGCAATGACCTGGCACAACCTGCGGCAGCAGAACCAGAAGCCGACCGGCCGCGCGAACCAGTGCCTCGCCGACTTCGTCGCGCCGAAGGAATCCGGCGTCCCGGACTGGATCGGCGGCTTCGCGGTGGCGGTGGGCGGCTTCGACGCCAGACTGGCGCAGTTCGAGGCGCAGCACGACGACTACAGCTCGATCATGCTCAAGGTGCTTGCCGACCGCCTGGCGGAGGCTTTCGCCGAGCATCTGCACCAGCGCGTGCGGCGTGAATTCTGGGGCTATGACCCGGAGGAGCAGCTTACGGGCGCGCAGATGATCGCCGAGTCCTACCGCGGCATCCGGCCGGCGCCGGGCTATCCGGCCTGCCCCGACCATACCGAGAAGCTCGCCCTGTTCGCGCTGCTCGATGCGGAGAAAAACGCCGGCATCACCCTGACCGAGTCCTGCGCGATGCTGCCTGCATCGGCGGTTTCCGGTTTTTACCTGTCGCACCCGGAATCGAGCTACTTCGCAGTCGGCAAGATTGGACGCGACCAGGTCGAAGACTACGCCCGGCGCAAGTCCATGACGGTCGCGGAAGCAGAAAGGTGGCTCGCACCCTACTTGGCATATGAGCCGGCCGATATAATGGGCGGCGCTGCAACCTAGAAAGAACGAGAGATTGGATAATAAAATCATATTGTTATTGATTGTTGCGCTGGGTGTGGGCCCAGCGCGCATGGCGCCCGCATTCGCCGCTCCCGCTCGCGCACCGGCCGCGTCGCTCACGCTGGACGCGGTGAACGATGCGAACCTCGCCCAGCCCGTCGGCCCGAAAGCGAAAGGCGCTGCCGTGCTGCGCGCCCAGGTGCTGCTGGACCGCGCGCGCTTTTCCCCGGGCGAGATCGACGCCGCGTTCGGCTCGAATATGCACAAGGCCATCGCCGCGTTTCAGAAAGCCAACGGATTGAATCCGTCCGGCACCGTGGACGAGCCTACTTGGCAGGCGCTGAACCGCGACGGCGCGCCGGTTCTGACGACATATGAAATAGCCGACGCCGACGTCGCCGGCCCGTTTACGCCCATCCCGCAAGACATAGTGGAGAAATCCAAGCTGCCCGCGCTCGGATACACATCGGCAGCCGAAGCGCTGGGCGAAAAATTTCACGCGAGCCCCGCGCTGCTGCGGCAACTCAATCCGGGCAAAGATCTCGGGCGCGCGGGACAAAAAATCGTGGTGCCGAATATCGAGGCGGCTGCGCCCCTGCCCAAGGCTGCGAAAATCATCGTGGATAGGTCCGACTCCACGATTACAGTGGTCGACGCGTCGGGCAAGACCCTTGCTCACTACCCCGCATCCACCGGCAGCGAGCACGACCCGCTCCCGGTCGGGACCTGGAAAATCACGAGCATCGCGAAAAACCCGGTGTTCCACTACAACCCGAAACTGTTCTGGGACGCCAATCCGCAGCACACCAAGGCCCGCATCCCGGCCGGTCCCAACAATCCCGTGGGCGTCGTCTGGATCGATTTATCCAAAAAGCACTACGGCATACACGGCACGCCCGAGCCTTCCAGGATCGGCAAGACGCAGTCGCATGGCTGTATCCGGATGACCAACTGGGATGCCGCTGAGCTCGCGAAGGTCGTGTCGCCCGGTGTGCCGGCTATCCTGCAGGAATGAGAACGGCGCGACCGCGGAGACTATCGGGCACTCCCGGGTGAAGCGTGGCCGGATCGCTTTATCGATAATCATCGCAGGGGCGCTGTCCGGCGCCGTTGCTCTCCTACCTTCACCCCCGACGGCGCAGGTCCCTCCCACTCTCGCCCCGCCTCCCGCTGCTCCTGTAGTTGTCCCTGCCGATCAGCCGCGCAAGGGCACGCTGCTCATTCCGGTGTTCGGCGTCACAGCCTCGCAGCTGTCCGATACCTTTCACGAGACCCGCGGCGGCAAACGACGGCACGAGGCGCTCGATATCCTGGCGCCCCGCGGCACGCCGGTGATCGCCGCGGACGACGGCAAGATCGTGAAGCTCTTCAGAAGCATCCCCGGGGGTCTGACGATTTACCAATTCGACCCCAACGAAAGACTCGCCTACTACTACGCGCACCTGGATAGTTACGCCGCCGACGTAGCGGAAGGAAAACAGTTGGAGCGCGGCGAGGTGATCGGCTACGTCGGCACCACCGGCAATGCGAACCCGGCAACGCCGCACTTGCATTTCGCCATCTTCGAACTGGGCCCCGAGAAACGCTGGTGGAAAGGAACCGCGATCAACCCATACCCCTTGCTTACAGGGCGTTGAGTTCGCATACGAACCGGCCGATATAATGGCCGGCACTTCAACCTAGAGGGACGACGATGGGAAAAGGCGACAAACGGACGCGGCGCGGCAAGATCTACAAGGGCAGTTACGGCAAATCTCGCCCGCAGCGCGTCAAGAAAAAAAAGAAATAATCTAGCTTTCCTCGCGCCGGCCGACCGGCAGGCCGAGCGCCTTCAGTTTCCGGTACAGGTGCGTGCGCTCCAGACCGGAGCGCTCCGCCACCTTCGACATGCTGCCGTTCTCGCGCGCCAGCAGGTGTTCGAAATACAGGCGCTCGAACGCTTCGCGCGCTTCCCGGTAGGGACGATCCAGCGCGATCTCGGGCGGCGGCGAGGATCCCGCGTGCGCCGCCAGCACGCGCTCGACATCCTCCAATCCGATGTCCTCTTCGAGCGCGCCCAGCGCCAGGTTTTTCACCACGCTGTCCAGCTCGGCAAGATTTCCAGGCCAGGAGTGATGCCGCAGCGCGTTCAGCGCCGCCACCGAAAAGCGCCGCGGCGGGCAGGCGCGCGCCTCCACCAGCTGCACCAGGATCAGCGCGGCGAGATCGGGCACGTCCTCGGCGAAATCGCGCAGCGCCGGAAGCTTGAGCACCAGTTCGGAGAGCCGCGCGACCATCCCGGCGTCGAACTCGTGCTTCTCGATCAGCGCGCGAGCGTCGATCGGGGAGAAGGACACTACGCGCGCCTTATGCTTGTCGGAACGGGCGAGCAGGAACTCGAGGCTCTTCTGATCTGCGCGCCCGAGCAGCGAAAGGTCGCCGACGAACAGCACGCCGCCCGCGGCGCGCGTCAGGATCTCCGAGGAGGCATCAGCCATCATCTCGGGTCCCTCGACGAACGGTGCGCCGGCCGCGGCGAGCAGCCGGGCGAACAGCTCCGGGCGCATGCCGCGTTCTCCGCGCAGCATCAGCGGCGCGCCGGCCTGCGCGAACTGCGCCAGGCGCTTGCGCGTCTCGGCGAGTGCCGGCGAGCGGCCCAGCGTGGCGAGCGAGAGTTCGCGCGGCGCCACCGCCTCGTGGCTGCGCAGCGCGCGCTTGACCGTGGCCAGCAACCGCTGCAGCGCGATCGGCTTTTCCAGATAGTCGAGCGCCCCGATGCGCGTCGCCTCTACCGCCGTCTCTATGGTGCCGTGCCCGGACATCATTACCACGGGCATGCCGAGCTGTCCGCTCGCCGCCCATTCCTTGAGCAGCGATATGCCGTCGGTATCCGGCATCCAGATATCGAGCAGCACCAGATCCGGGCGCTGGCGCTCGCGCAGGCGCCTCGCCTCGCCGGCGTTTTCGGCGAGCAGTACCTGATGGCCCTCGTCGGCGAGAATCTCCGAGAGCAGCTCCCGGATCCCGACCTCGTCGTCCACGACCAGGATCTGCGCCATCGCGTCTAGGCCGCCTTCGCCGCGTTGCCCGGCGCGGCAATCGCGCTGTCCGCACTATCCGCACTATCCGCCACGGGCAGCAGTATGGTCACCGAAACGCCCTTCGCCAGGCGGTTCTCGATCGCCAACTCGCCGCGGTGCTCGTCGACGATTTTCTTCACGATCGCCAGGCCGAGCCCGGTACCGCGTGGCTTGGTGGAGACATAGGGTTCGAATATTCGCGCCATCATTTCCTCTGGAAAACCGCCGCCATTATCGGTCACTGACAGACGCACCGTGCCTGCCGCCATCTCGGTGCACACCTCGATCATCGGCGGCTCGCCGGAGTTCTTCCGGTTCTCGAGCGCATCCTGCGCGTTCTGCACCAGATTGTGGAGCACCTGCCGGATCTGCGCGGAGTCTGCACGCACCTGGGGCAGCGCGGGTGCGAGCTTCCTGGTAATCGGCGTATTCGAAGTCTCGTAGAGGGCGAGCACCTCCAGCACCAGCGCATTCAGGTCGAGTGCCGCGAACACGGGCGCCGGCAGCCGCGAGTAATCGCGAAAATCGTCCACCATGCTCTTGAGCGCCGCCACCTGGTTGACGATGGTCCGGGTGCCGCGGGCGAGCGCCTCGGCATCTTCAGGCGCAAGCTTGCCCGAGAGTTTCATCTCCATCCGTTCGGCGGAAAGCTGGATCGGCGTCAGCGGATTCTTGATCTCATGCGCCAGCCGCCGCGCCACTTCGGCCCAGGCGGTGGCGCGCTGCGCCTGGATGAGCTGCGTGATGTCGTCGAACACCAGCACGAAGCCGCCCGCCGGATCCTGCGGCAGCGCCGTGCCGCGCACCAGGAGCGTCTTGCGCGTGCTTTTGAGCTCCACCTCCTGCTGCCACGCCAGCGTGCCATGAGCGCGGAACTGCTGGCACATCTCCGCGGCAAAGGAATCCAGTTCGGCGCCCAGGGTCGCCAGCGCGCCGTGGTTGGTGATCGACAGTCCGAGCTCGCGGTCGAACACCAGCACCCCGGCGGAAAGATTGGCGAGAATGTTTTCCAGCCGTGCCTTGGCGCTCTCCAGCGCCATGCGGTTCGCTTCGACCACCCGCCGCGCGTCGTCCAGCTGGCGCGTCATCGAATTGAACGATTCGATCAGCACCCCCAGTTCGTCCCGGCTGGTGACCGGCGCCTGGCGGCTGAAATCGCCGCGCGCCACCGCCTGGGTCGCCTGCGCCAGATTGGCGAGCGGTTCCGACAACTGGCTGGCGAGCACCACCGCAAGCGCAATCGCGACCAGCAGCGCCATGGAAAGCGCCAGCGTGAGGGTCACGATATAGATGCGTTTCAGGCCCTGGCGCGCGAGCACGAGTTCGCGATAGTCGCGGTAGGCGGCCTCGACCGCCTCGGCACTGCGGCCGAACTGCTCGGGCACCGACTGCCGGAGCTGCACGAAGCGCGCTTCGTCGGCGAGCGCGAGGCTCGCAACCGGCACCACCACCCGCAAGGAAAGCGGCTTGCCGGCGGCGGCATCCACCGAGGTGTAACCGCGGGACGTGCGGGCCTGGCGCAGCGCCTGCGGCGTAGGCAGCTCGGGAACGAGGCGCGAGACATCCTCGCTCGAACTCGCCAGCACGCGCCCGCTGCCGCTGACGATTACCGCCTCCTGCACGCCCGACTGATCGCGCAGGCGGCCAAGCAGCACCACCTGCTGGTTGGCCGGCCGGTCCGCCAGTTCGGCGGCAATGGCGCGCGCCTTCGCGTGCAGCTCGCTCAGCATCTGATCGATCGCCGACTGGCCGAGATTGATGCCGCCCTCGAGCGCCGCGTCCACCTTGACGTCGAACCAGGACTCGATGCTTTTGGAGAGGAACTGCACCGACACCGTGTAGACGAGCGCTCCGGGAACCACCGCCATCAGCGCGAGCAGCAGCAGCAGGCGCACCGTCAGCCGCGAGCCGAAGACCCGTTCCCGGTATTTGCGCCACAGCGTGCGAATCTGCCAAGCGACCAGCACCGCGAGCAGCGCCGCCAGCGCCGCGTTCAGTCCCAGCAGCAGAGGGTAGTGATTCGCGAACACGGTGGTGTTACCGCTCGCAGTGGCCAGCAGAAACAGCAGCACGCCCGCGAGCGCCGCACCAAGGAGAATCAACAGTCTCATCGCGGCTCCGCCTCCTTCGGTTCGCGGCTTTCGACCGGCGCGGCGGAAGCCGCGGGCGGCCGGAAAGTAAAGCGCCTCCACGGCGATTCCAGATTGAGGTCGCGGCTGGTGATCGCGCTGAGTTGAAAGGGTCTGGGCAGCAGCGTGACGTCCAGCCGCATGCGCACCGCGGCATCGTAGTTGGCATCGGCGAGCGCAACGCCGCGGTCCACCACCTGCCAGTTGCGCACGCGGCGCAGCACGTTCAAGGCTTCCTCCAGCGTGGTGTAGTTCTGCTGCAGAACGCCGGTGGAAAGCCGGTAGTGGCGCGAAAGCGCGTGGTAAGACAGGCGCAGCTGAAGACGCTTGGCGGCCGCCTTCTCGTCGAACCAGTACCAGCGCGGGCGCGTGAGTTCGAACTCGACTACGAAATACACCGGTACACCGTTGGTGACCACCTCGGCGAGCCGCGGATTCAGATCGAACGCGAAGTCCGCGGCCAGCACTACACCGTCCTCGGTCGCGGCAAGGCGCGCGTCGGCCACCTCGATGTCGTCGGCGCGCGCGCAGAATACGGCCGCGAGCGCGAGCGCGGCCAACAGCTTCTTGAGGAGAGCGAAGCCTCGCATCGCGCGTCGCCTCAGGTTCGTCCTAAGCTGGCTTCTCTAGCAGGGCGAAAAAGAATCCGTCGTGTTCGGGACCGGGCAGAATCTGCGCCGCGGCGCCATCGCGCAGGGGCGCGCGGCGCGCTCCCGGCGTGCGCGCGGTGAATGCGTCGATCACCGCGCCGTTCTCCTCCGGGAAAACCGAACAGGTGACATACAGCAATTTACCACCCGGGGCGAGCGTGCGCCAAAGCGCGTCCAGGATGCGCGCCTGCCGCGCCGCAAAGGCGGCAAGATCTGCGTCCCGGCGCAGCCATTTGATGTCGGGGTGACGCCGTGCCACGCCGGATGCGGAGCAGGGCACATCGGCGAGTATCCGCTCGAATGCTGCGCCGTCCCACCAGGCGTCCAGCGCGGTGCAGTCGGCAGCGCGCACCTGCGCTTTGAGCCCGAGCCTTTCCTGGTCGCGCGCGATACCGGCGCACCGGGCGGCGTCCGCGTCCAGCGCGCTCAGCTCGACATCCGCCGACTCGAGAATATGGGCGCTTTTGCCGCCGGGCGCGGCGCAGGCGTCGAGCACTCGCTGGCCGGCCTGCAACTCCAGCAATCCGGCCACGCGCTGCGCGCCCGCGTCCTGCACCGAAACCTCGCCCTGGGCGAAGCCCGGCAGGCGATCCACCGGCACCGGCTTTTCAAGCAGCAACGCCATGGGAGCGACCCTGTTCGCGGCGATTCCCTCCGCCGCAAGGCGCTCGGCATAGGCGTCCGGAGAAGTGCGCCGCGCATTCACCCGCAGGCACATCGGCGGGTGCGTGTTGCCCGCTGCCAGCACCTGCTCCCAAGCCGACGGATAGGCCGCCCGCACGCGTTCGATCCACCACTTCGGATGCCAGTGATGGGCGACCTCATCGGCGCCCAGCCGCGCCTCCAGCCCGGCGCGCGCGCGCAGGAAATTGCGCAGCAGCGCGTTTACGTAGCCCTTGGCGCCGCTGCGCTGCATCGCAACGCAGGCGCGCGCGGCCTGGTCTACGACCGTGTATTCCGCGTAGCGGCCGGATTCGAGCGCATAGAAGGAACACCACAGCAGCGCCTCGACCAGCCGATCCGTCGTGCCGGCGCGGCGCGAAAGCGCGGCGACGATCGCCTGCGAGCGGCCGTAGCGCCGCAGCGTGCCGTAGCAGAGGTCCGCCAGCGCGGCGCGCGAGCCGTCCATCGGATCGCGCTCGGCGCGTTCCAGTTCGGCCGAAAGGCTGCGGCCGGCCGCAACCCGCGCGACCAGCGCCGCCGCCGCGGCCAGCGCTTCAGCGAGCGGCGCCAAGGCGTTCGCCGCGTGCAAGCGTAAAACCACGCAGGAAATCCGCCGCCGCCAGTCGCTTGCCGCCCGCGCGCTGCAGTTCCGTGGCCAGCAGCGCGCCCTCGCCACAGGCGATCAGAATGCCCTCGGCACTGCTCTCCAGCACCTCGCCGGGCGTACCTTTGCGCGCAACGCAGCGCGCGCGCCAGACTTTGATGGTTTCGCCACATAGCTGCGATCGCGCGCCGGGCGAGGGGCGCAGGGCCCGCACCGCGCGCTCGAGTTCGACGCAGGGCTTCGTCCAGTCGAGTTCGGCCTCGTCCTTGCCTATTTTTCGCGCATAGGTCGCACCGGACCCGGGTTGCGGCAAGGGCCTGGCGCGTCCTGCCGCGATCTCTGCGAACGCGCCGACGACCGCCTCGGCGCCGAGCGCCGCGAGCCGGTCATGCAGGGACTGCGCGTCGTCGTCTTCCGCGATCGCCAGCCGGTGCAGCGAGAGCATCGGACCGGTGTCCAGCCCCGCATCCATCTTCATGATCGTGATCCCGGTTTCGCGGTCACCGGCCAGCAGCGCGCGCTGAATCGGCGCCGCGCCGCGCCAGCGCGGCAGCAGCGAGGCATGGATATTGAGCGCGCCGTGCGGGGCGATTTCAAGAGCGCGCTGCGGCAGGATCAATCCGTATGCCGCAACAACAAGGGCTTCCGGTCGCGCGGCAGCGAGGCGATCGAGCGCGCCCTCGTCTTGCAAGGTCTGCGGCTGAAAAACCTCCAGGCCGCGGGCTGCGGCAAGCTGCTTGACGGCGCTCGCCGACGGACGCAGGCCGCGGCCCGCGGGCCGGTCCGGCTGCGTGAGCACCAGCGGGACGTCGTGGCCGGCGTCAAGCAGCGCCGCCAGCGCGCGCGCCGCAAACTCGGGAGTACCGGCGAATACTAGACGCAGGAAGGTGTCAGGCGACCGAAGGGATCAAGCACTTTTGCGCAGCTGCTTGGCGAGCCGCGCCCGGATGCGTTGCTGCTTGAGCTGCGAGAGGCTTTCGACGAACACCTTGCCCTTGAGGTGATCCATTTCGTGCTGGATGCACACCGCGAGCAGGCCTTGCGCCTCGAGCGTGAACAGATTGCCGTTCTGGTCGTGGGCGCGCACTTTGACGCGCTCGGCGCGCTCCAGCGTGTCGTAGATCCCCGGCACCGAGAGGCAGCCTTCCTCGATATCCGAGACGCCGCTCGCGTCGACGATCTCGGGGTTGATCAGCACCACCAGAGAATCGCGGCGCTCTGAAACGTCGATCACGATCAACTGCCTGTGCACATCGACCTGAGTGGCGGCGAGGCCGATGCCGGGCGCCTCGTACATGCTTTGCGCCATGTCGGCGACCAGCCGCTTCAACGGCTCGTCGAAAACCGTCACCGGCACCGCGACCTTGTGCAGGCGTGCGTCCGGGTATCGAAGGATGTTCAGGAGCGCCATAAATCAGTGATTTGCTTGCAAATTGAATCGATTACGTGCAGTATCTCAAGCTGTGGTTAAACAGTCGGGGCTTTATGCTACATTTGGGTACGCAAACCGCAATCTCAACCGGCCCGGGACATCAGACGCCGATCGGGGGCTTTATGTACCAACAATGGCGTAAGTCTATCACAACGCTGGCTTTTGTCCTCACCGGAGTGGTCTCCGCCGGGGCTTTGGCGCAAGCGCCTAGAACGCCGTTAGCGATGAGAGCGGATGCTCCCGAGCGTTACATCGTCGTGCCTGGCGACACGCTCTGGTCGATTGCCCAACGCTATACCGATTCGCCCTGGCGCTGGCCCGAACTCTGGAACCTGAACAAGGACCAACTCAAGAATCCCCACCGTATTTACCCGGGCAACGTGATTTTGCTCGACCGCGCGCGCGGCCGGCTCGCGCTGTCCGGTACGGTAAAGCTGAGTCCGAGGGTGCGCGCGGAATCGACCGCGCAAACCGCGATCCCGAGCATTTCGCCGGCGATCATCGAGCCGTTCCTGACGCGTCCCCTGGTCATCGAGCCCGACGGACTGGACAACGCGCCGACCATCGTCGCCGCCGAGGAATCGCGCGTCATCCTGGAGACCGGCAACCGCGCCTTCGTCCGGGGTATCGGGGATTCCACGGAAACCATCTGGTTCGTCTACCGGCGCGGCCTCCCGCTGGTCGATCCGGACACCAAGACGACGTTGGGCTACGAGGCGATCTACCTCGGGACCGCGCGCGTAGTGCGCTCCGGCGAGCCCGCCGTCATTCAACTATCTTCGGTGACGCAGGAAGTGGGCATCGGCGACAAGCTCGTGGCAGCCGGCAGACCGGAAGTGCCGACCTACGCTCCCCGTGCCCCATCCAGCCAGATCCAGGGCCGCATCATTTCCCTGTACGGCGGCGGGACGCAGCTTGGCGAAGCCGGCAACCAGTCCGTGATCGCCATCAACCGCGGCAGAACGCAAGGCGTCGAGGTCGGTGACGTTGTCGCCCTCTACCGGCCCGGCGCTACGGTTGCCGATGCCTCGCGCTCGAGGAGATCCGCGTCTGCACCGCTGACCTTGCCCAACGAACGTTACGGCATCGCGTTTGTATTCCGCGTATTCGACCAGGTATCCTATGCGCTGGTAATGAACATCTCGAAACCGGTCAATAAACTGGATTTTGTACAGAATCCATAAACCGGCATGACGTCCGACCCGGGGCTGGCGAGCTGGCTGCAACTCACCCTCACGCCGGGCCTCGGTGCCGCAACGATCCGCGGACTGCTCTCGCAGTTCGGCCTTCCCGAGAAAGTCCTTGCCGCAAGACGCGCTGAGCTGGCGCGCTTCGCGAGCCCCGAAGCGCTGCAGGCACTGGATTCGGACGCCGTGGCGAAAGTGGTGGAGCGCGCGCTTGCCTGGCTGGCGCAGCCGGGAAACGCCATCGTCACCCTCGCAGATGCTGCCTACCCCAGGCTGCTGCTCGAAATCACGGATCCTCCCGCCGTCCTTTACTGCCGCGGGCGCACCGAACTGCTCAACCGGCCCGCGCTGGCGCTGGTCGGCAGCAGAAACGCCACTGTCCAGGGGAACAGCAACGCGGAGCAGTTTGCGCGCAGTTTAAGTACTGCGGGCCTCACCATCGTCTCGGGCCTGGCCCAGGGCATCGATGCCGCCGCCCATCGCGGCGGACTGGCGGGCGAAGGTTCGACCATTGCGGTGCTGGGAACCGGGATCGACATAACGTATCCGCAGGGAAATGCCGCGCTGGCCGCCGAGATCGCCGCACGCGGATTGCTGTTGTCCGAGTTTGCGCTTGGCACCAAGGCCCTGGCGCACAATTTCCCGCGCCGCAATCGCCTGATCAGCGGGCTGGCACAGGGGTGTCTGGTCATCGAGGCCGCGCTCGCTTCGGGTTCGCTCATCACGGCGCGCGCGGCTGCCGAGCAGGGGCGCGAGGTGTTCGCCGTGCCCGGCTCGATCCATTCGCCGCTGTCGAAGGGCTGTCATGCGTTGATCAAGTCCGGGGCCAAGCTCGCCGAGTCGGCCGAAGACGTACTCTCGGAACTGTCCGCCTTCCGCCGCACCGGGTTTGCATCCACTCATGCCGCGGCGAACGTACCGGTGGCTTCGGGGTCAACGGGCAGCAGCGATGAGCCGCTGCTCGTTTGCATGGGATTCGATCCGGTGGACGTGGACTCGCTGTGCACGCGCGCCGGACTGCCGGCGGAGAGGGTGTCTGCCGAATTGCTGCGGCTGGAACTTGCCGGCCGCGTAACCGTCTTGCCTGGTGGTCTCTATCAGAGACTAAACTGAGGACTTAATCGAGGTCTCAACTGAGGAGAGAAAAACAATGTACGACATCCTCGTCTACCTGTTCGAGAACTGCCAGCAGCACGAAGTGTCCAACGAGAAGGAACGGGTCGCGAAAAAGCTGTCCGCGGCCGGTTTCGAAGAGTCCGACATCAGCGAGGCGCTCACCTGGCTGGCTGGCGTGGCGCGCGGCCCGCACCGCTCGTTCGCGCCTCTGCCCGACTCCGGCGCCGCTTTTCGCGCCTACGCGCCCAAGGAACTCGCCAAGCTCGATGCCGAATGCCGCGGCCTGCTGATCTATTTCGAGCAGTCCGGAATCCTCAGCCCTCAGACGCGCGAGACCGTGATCGAGCGAGCGCTCGCGGCCACGGGTGAAGGGCTCACCATCGAGCAGTTGAAGCTCGTCGTACTGATGGTGCTCTGGAACCAGCAGACCCCGAGCAGCCGGCTGATTGCCGAAGATCTGTTCTCTCCAGTGGGCGCGCGGCTGCCGAGCTGAAGACCCGCGCGCTCGCGCGCGCCGTTTCCTCAGGGTTGATACGCCGCTCTCTTTGCGGGTATCCTTCGCGCCCCCGCATGTCCAAAAAGCTGATCATTGCAGAAAAACCCTCGGTCGCCGCCGACATAGCGCGCGCGCTGGGCCGCTTCACGCGCCAGGGCGAGTACTTCGAGAGCGACAAGTACGTGCTGTCCTCCGCAGTCGGGCATCTGCTGGAGCTCACGCTGCCGCCCGAGCACGACGTCAAGAAGGGCAAGTGGTCTTTCGCCAATCTGCCCGTCGTGCCGCCGCATTTCGATCTGGCGCCGATCGAAAGGAGCGAGGCCCGGCTGAACGTCCTGCTGAAACTGCTCAAGCGCAAGGACGTGTCGAGCATCATCAATGCCTGCGACGCGGGCCGTGAGGGCGAACTGATCTTCCGCTACATCGCGCAATACTCAAAAACGAAAAAGCCGATCGAGCGCCTGTGGCTGCAGTCCATGACGCAATCAGCCATCCGCGACGGCTTTGCCGCCCTGCGCCAGGACCGCGACCTGCTGCCGCTTGCCGACGCGGCGAAGTCGCGCTCGGAAGCCGACTGGCTGGTCGGTATCAACGGCACGCGCGCGATGACCGCGTTCAATTCCAAGGAAGGCGGCTTCTATCTCACCACGGTGGGACGGGTGCAGACGCCGACCCTCGCGATCCTGGTCGAGCGCGAGGAGAAGATTCGCGCCTTCCAGCCGCGCGACTACTGGGAGATTCACGCCCGCTTTGCGGCCAAGGCCGGGGAGTACGCCGGGCGCTGGCTCGACCCGGGCTTCAAGAAGGACGACGACCCGGAGCGCAAACCGGAGCGCCTATGGAAGGCCGAGCGCGCCGAGGCGATTGCCGCCGCCTGCGCCGGAGGGCAGGGCACGGCGACCGAGGAAACCAAGCCCTCGACCCAGGCCTCGCCACTGTTGTACGACCTGACCAGCCTGCAGCGCGAGGCGAACGGGCGCTTCGGCTTTTCGGCGAAAGGGACTCTCTCGCTGGCGCAGTCTCTCTACGAGCGCCACAAGGCGCTTACCTATCCGCGTACCGATGCGCGCGCGCTGCCCGAGGACTACATCCCCACCGTCAAGAAAACGCTGGACGCGCTCGCGGGCGTCAAGCAATTCGCGCCGTTCGCCAAGCAGGTGCTCAAGAGCGGCTGGGTAAGGGCGAACAAGCGGATTTTCGACAACAGCAAGATTTCCGACCACTTCGCGATCATTCCGACGCTGCAGACCCCCGGTCACCTGAGCGAACCGGAGGCGAAGCTCTATGACCTCGTGGTGCGCCGTTTTCTAGCCGTTTTCTTCCCGGCAGCGGAATTCCTGCAGACGACCCGCATTACGGAGGTGGGCGAAGAGCAATTCAGGACCGACGGGCGCGTCATGCAGAGCCCCGGCTGGCTCGCCGTCTATGGCAAGAGCCTGCAGGACGAGACCGTGAATCTTCCCGTGATTGCACAGCGCGAGAAGGTGAAAGCGCTGGAGGTGAAAGCGACCGCCAACCAGACACGTCCGCCGGCCCGCTTCAATGAAGCAACGCTGCTCTCCGCCATGGAAGGCGCCGGCAAGCTGGTCGAGGACGACGAACTGCGCGAGGCGATGGCGGCGAAGGGCCTGGGAACGCCAGCCACGCGCGCGGCGGTCATCGAGGGCCTGATATACGAGAAGTACGTCGAGCGGCTCAACCGTGAGCTGAAGCCGACCTGGAAAGCATTTCGCCTCTTTTTCGCCCTAAGGCACTTCGGCGTCGATGAAATCACGTCGCCCGAACTTACGGGCGACTGGGAGTTCAAGTTGAAGCAGATGGAGCAGGCAAAGCTGCCGCGCGAGAAGTTCATGGAACACATCCAGCAGGTGACGCGAGATCTGGTAAAACGCGTCAAGGCTGGGACCATCCCGGAAGAGGCCTTCGCCACCGTGGCCGCCCCCTGCCCGAAGTGCGGCGGGGCGATCCAGGAGACCTACCGCAAGTTCCAGTGCCAGTCGTGCGACTTCTACATCTGGCCGGTACTGCTGGGGCGCGATTGGTCGCCGGAAGAGGTTGCGGAACTGGTCACCAAGAAGTTCATCGGTCCGCTGAGCGGATTTCGCAGCAAACAGGGCAGGCCGTTTTCAGCGGGGTTGAAGCTGACCGATGACTACCGGATCGAATTCGACTTTGGCCAGGGCATGGGATCGGACGGCGACGAACCGGTCGATTTCAGCGGCCAAGAGGCGCTTGGTGCCTGCCCGAAGTGCGCTTGCCGCGTGTTCGAACACGGCGTCTCGTACGTATGCGAGAAGTCCGTCGGCCCGCAGCGC
>JBBPIU010000013.1:0-8276 GCA_038040245.1 Pseudomonadota bacterium
GCAGTTTGCGATCGACAAGCGCGGCCGCCGGCCGATCATCCGCCTGAGCACCGTGCAGCCGGTCAATGAGCCGTTTCTGGATGTTCTGATCGAACTGCAATGGGCGACGGGGCGCCTGGTGCGCGAATACACCTTCCTGCTCGATCCGCCGGAGTACCGGGGCCCGAAGCCGGTCGATGCGGCCCCCGTTGCGGCGCCGGCGGCGAAGCCCGCGCCCGCGCCTGTTGCGGAGCCGGCACCGGCCAGGCCCGCGCCGCGCGACGAAGCGCGCTCCACTCCCGCAGCGCCTGCGGCCGCCGGCGCCAGGCAGGAAGAAGTGAAAAAAGGCGACACCCTGGGCGCCATCGCGCGCAAGAACAAGCCCGATGGCGTGACGCTCAATCAGATGCTGATCGCGCTGTACCGGGCCAACCAGGACGCCTTCATCCGCGGCAACATCAACCTGGTCAGGGCGGGGCGCATCCTGAATGTGCCAGATCGCGAGGCGATCGCCGCGATCAATGCGGCCGAAGCCAACCAGCTGGTGCAGTCGCAGATGTCGGATTTCGCCGATTACAAACAAAAACTCGGCGCTGCGGTTGCGGCGGCGCCTGCGGCACCGGTCCGCGAGCGTGAAGTCACCGGACGCATCACGGCCAAGCCCGAAGCGCCCGCGCCGGCCGACCAGAAAGACCAGCTGAAACTCTCCAAGGCGGATCCGGCAAAGTCCGGCGCGCCTGCCGCGCGCGCAGCACGCGAGGACGACCGGGTGGCGCGCGAGCGCGCGCTGAAGGAATCGCAGTCGCGCGTCGGCGACCTGGAGAAGAACGTCTCCGACCTGCAGAAGTTGCTGGAAATGAAAAACCAGCAACTCGCCGAACTCGAGAAGAAGGCGGCTGCGAAGCCCGCTGCGCCGGCGCCTGCGGCACCTGCGCCAGCCCCTGCACCTGCGCCAGCCCCTGCACCTGCGCCCGCCGCCAAGGCGCCCGAGGCACCGAAGCCAGTCCCTGTACCGCCCAAGGAGGCTGCCAAAGACGCGCCCAAGGACGCCGCAAAAGACGCGCCAAAAGACGCTGCGAAGGACTCGCCTAAAGAGGCGGCCAAGGACGCCCCGAAGGATGCGGCAAAGGAAGCGCCGAAGGCGGCCGCGGAGGCCCCGAAGGCCAAGCCCAAGGCGGCCCCGGCCAAGGCACCCGCGCCGGAGAAGAGCTTCATCGAGGAATTCATCGAGGATCCGATCGCGATGGGCGGGCTGGGCGTGGTTTTGCTGCTGTTGGCCGGCTACGGCGCGTGGGCGTGGCGGCGCAAGAAGTCTTCGCAGACCCAGTTCCAGGACAGCGTGCTGGGCGCAGCCAGCGCTCCCGGCGCCTCTTCGGTATTCAACAACGCAGCGGCACGGCAGGCGCCTGATATGCCGCCGCCGCCGCAGCCCGCCGCGGCTGCATCCGCAGCCTCGGTCAGCGGTGTCAGTGTCGGCGGCGCGCAAAGCGATGAAGTCGATCCGATCGCCGAAGCCGACGTCTACATGGCCTATGGCCGCGACGCGCAGGCGGAAGAGATACTCAAGGAATCGCTCAGCAAGGACCCGAACCGCATCGCGGTGCACGCGAAGCTGCTCGAGATCTATGCCAACCGCAAGGACACCAAGTCCTTCGAGCAGGCCGCGCTCAAGGTCAAGAGTCTCTCCAATGGCGCCGGCCCGGAGTGGGACAAGGCGATGGTGCTCGGCCATTCGATCGACCCCGGCAACGGCCTTTATGGCAGGGGCGGTGCCGCAGCCGAGGCGACGCTGGCCGCGCTGGCCGCGCCCGCCACGGCTGCCCCGACGCTCGATTTCGACATCGGCGGCGGAGATGCCGCCGCGGGCACGGAAGCCAAGGCGGATTCGGGCAGACTCGACTTCGATCTTGGCGCTTCGACCCCGGGGGCGGCGCCGAAGAGCGACTTTGCCGCCGGCGGCACGCTGAAACTGGATACGATAGAGACGCGGGCGGCGAGCGGCGGCCTGGACTTCGATCTTGGCGGCGCCGGCGCGGGCGACGACGACGGCGAGAAAACGATGTTGCTCACGCCCAAGAAAAAGCCGGAACCGGCGAAGGCGGCGGATCCGGATGAGACGGTCGCCATGGATTTCGACCTGAACATCGACCTCGGCGGCGCCAAGACGGATACGGCCAAGCCGGCGGATGCGCCTCTGGACCTCGGCGGCCTGAGCTTCGATCTGGGCACCCCCGGCGGCGACGCAGGGGCGGGCGGCGCCGATCCGAAGTGGCAGGAGGTCGCCACCAAGCTCGATCTGGCCAAGGCTTACCAGGAGATGGGCGACAAGGACGGGGCGCGGGAGTTGCTGAACGAGGTAGTGAAGGAAGGCGACGCCGCGCAGCAGGGCCAGGCGCAGCAGATGCTGTCCAACCTGGGTTAACCGCGGCACGATATATCGGATCGAAAAGCAGGATCGCGAATCAGACCGACCGGGCCGCGGCGCGCAAGCGACCGCGGCTTTTTCTTTATGGCGACGAGAATCGCACTGGGCATCGAGTATGACGGCAGCCGCTTCCTCGGTTGGCAGACGCAGCCGGGGGGCGGCACGGTGCAGGACGCCCTGGAAGCGGCGCTCTCCGGCATCGCGGACGAGGCAGTGAGCGTCACCTGCGCCGGCCGTACCGACCGCGGCGTGCATGGGCGAGGGCAGGTGGTTCACTTCGATACCGCCGCACAGCGCCCGGACTCGGCATGGGTGCGCGGCGTGAATGCGATGCTTCCCGAAGCGGCCGCGGTGCTGTGGTCGCAGCGCGTGGCGCCCGATTTCCATGCCCGCTATTGCGCCCTCTCGCGGACCTACCGCTATATCCTGCTCAACCGGCCGGTGCGGCCCGCGCTGGCCGCACGCCATGCCGGATGGCACCACGCGCCGCTGGACGTCGTGCCGATGCGCGAAGCGGCAGGGCAGCTGCTCGGGGAGCACGATTTCTCCGCGTTTCGCGCCGCCGACTGCCAGGCGAAAAGCCCGCTGCGGACGCTGCACAGGATCGACATCGAGTGCAAGGGCGAGTGCATCGAATTCACGCTGCGCGCCAATGCCTGGCTGCAGCACATGGTGCGCAACATCGTCGGCACTCTGGTGTACGTCGGCAAGGGCAAGCATCCGCCGCAGTGGGCCAAGAAAGTGCTGGAATCGCGCGATCGGTCGCTTGCTGCGCCCACGTTTGGCCCTGAAGGCTTGTATCTGGAGGCTGTGGAATACGATCTGCGCTGGAATATTCCAACCACTGAAAATAAAAAAGCGGTCCTGCCGGTCGAATCGTGAGAACCCGGATCAAGATCTGCGGCATTACCCGCGTCGAAGATGCGCGCGCCGCCGCGCAGGCCGGCGCCGACGCCATCGGCCTGGTGTTTTACGCGCCGAGCCCGCGCTTCCTCCGGCTGGACCAGGCGCGAACGCTGCAAAACGCGGTGCCGCCGTTTGTGAGTACGGTAGCGCTGTTCGTGAACCCGCCGGCCGGGGAGGTGCGCGCCGTGCTGGAGCGCGTGCGGCCGGCGATGCTGCAGTTCCACGGCGAAGAGACCCCCGTGTTCTGCGCGCAGTTCGGCGTGCCGTACATCAAGGCTTGCCGGGTGGAGCCGGGGGTCGATTTGCTAGAATACCTGCGGCCATTTTCCGGCGCGGCGGGGTGGTTGCTCGACAGCCACGTCGAGGAATACGGCGGCGTCGGGGAGAGCTTCGACTGGTCCCTGGTTCCCGCCGAACGCATCCGCCCGCTGGTTCTGTCCGGCGGACTCACGCGAGGCAATGTAGGGGAGGCGATCCGGCGCGTTCGTCCCTGGGCAGTAGACGTGTCCAGCGGCGTCGAATCCTCCAAGGGCATCAAAGATGCGGCCAGGATTGCCGCTTTCATCGCCGAGGTCAGAAATGCAGATGGTTGACTTGCCCGATGCGCGCGGGCATTTTGGTCCCTACGGCGGCGTTTTCGTCGCCGAGACCCTGAGCCATGCGCTGGACGAGCTACTTGCCGCGTACGAGCACTGCCGCAAGGACCCTGCGTTCATGGCGGAGTTCCACGACGAACTCAAGCATTACGTCGGCCGTCCGAGCCCGATCTACCACGCCAGGCGCTGGTCGGAGCTGCTCGGCGGTGCGCAGATCTACCTCAAGCGCGAGGACCTGAACCACACGGGCGCGCACAAGATCAACAACACCATCGGCCAGGCGCTGCTCGCGCGCCACATGGGCAAGAAGCGCGTGATCGCGGAAACCGGCGCCGGCATGCACGGCGTCGCCTCCGCAACCGTGGCGGCGCGTTTCGGCATGCGATGCGTGGTGTACATGGGAGCGGAAGACGTGAAGCGCCAGTCGGCCAACGTCTACCGCATGAAGTTGCTCGGTGCCGAAGTGGTGCCGGTCGAGTCGGGTTCCAGGACGCTCAAGGACGCACTCAACGAAGCGATGCGTGACTGGGTGACGAACGTTGAGGATACGTACTACATCATTGGCACGGTGGCCGGGCCGCACCCTTATCCGATGATGGTGCGCGATTTTCAGTCGGTCATCGGCGAGGAGTGCAAGCTGCAGATGCCCGAACTTACCGGACGGCAGCCCGACGCGGTCATCGCCTGCGTCGGCGGCGGCTCGAACGCGATGGGAATTTTCTACCCTTACATCGGTGACCAGAGGGTCAGGCTGATCGGCGTCGAGGCGGCGGGCGAAGGGCTGGATACCGGCCGGCATGCGGCATCGCTGTGCGCGGGCAAACCGGGCGTGCTGCACGGCAACCGCACCTACCTGCTGCAGGACGCCAACGGGCAGATCACCGAAACGCATTCGATAGCCGCCGGCCTGGACTACCCCGGCGTAGGACCGGAGCATGCCTGGTTGAAGGACCAGAATCGCGCCGAGTACGTGGCGGTGACCGACGACGAGGCGCTGAAGGCATTCAGCGACCTGTGCCATTACGAAGGCATCATCCCCGCGCTCGAGTCGGCGCACGCGGCGGCCTACGCGGCCAAGATCGCGCCCTCGATGCCCAGGGACAAGACCCTGCTGGTCAATCTTTCGGGCCGCGGCGACAAGGACATGCACACGGTCGCGGATAAGATGGGAATCAAGCTCTGATGTCGCGCATTGCCGGGTGCTTCGCCGCATTGAAGGCCGCCGGGCGCAAGGCGCTGATTCCGTATATCACCGCGGGCGATCCTCTGCCCGCGAGCACGGTGCCTTTGCTGCACGCACTGGTGGAGGCCGGCAGCGACATCCTCGAGATCGGGGTGCCGTTCTCCGATCCGATGGCCGACGGACCGGCGATCCAGCGCTCCTCGGAGCGCGCACTTAAGAACGGAATTGGTCTTTCGGATGTATTGAATTTTGTCATTCAATTCAGAAAAAAAGATTCTGAAACCCCTGTCGTTCTGATGGGCTACGCCAATCCGATCGAGGCCATGGGCACGGAGAAATTCGTCGCCGCAGCGCAGGCCGCGGGCATCGACGGGGTGATCGTCGTGGACTACCCGCCGGAGGAATGCGCGCCGTTCGTCGCGCTATGCAGGAACAGCGGCATCGATACCATCTTCCTGCTGGCGCCGACGTCCACGGATGAGCGCATCCGGTCGGTGGCGGGCGCCGGCAGCGGCTATCTCTACTACGTCTCGCTCAAAGGCGTGACCGGCGTGAAAAGCGTCGATGCCGCGGAGGTTGCGGCGCAGCTGCCGAAGATCCGGGCCGCCTCGAGCTTGCCCATAGGAGTGGGCTTCGGCATCAAGGACGCGGCGTCGGCCCGCGCCATCTCGAAATCGGCGGACGCAGTGATCATCGGCAGCCGCATCGTCCAGGAAATCGAGAGCGCCGGCGCCGAGCTCGCGGTGGCGCGCGTCAAGGCGCTGATCGGTCCGATCCGGGCGGCGCTAGACGCATGAATGCGTTCCTGGACAGCGCATGAGCTGGCTGCAAAAACTCCTGCCGCCGAAAATCCAGCGCGGCACCGGCCCGCGCAAGCAGGTCCCGGAAGGCCTGTGGACCAAGTGCCCGGCGTGCAACGCGGTGCTCTACAGCACCGACCTGGAAAAGAACCTGAACGTCTGCCCCAAGTGCGGCGACCATCAGCGCATCGGCGCGCGCGCGCGCCTGGACGGACTGCTCGATCCCGAGGGCCGGTTCGAAATCGGCGCCGAAGTCCTGCCGGTGGACAGCCTCAAATTCAAGGATTCGAGGAAATACCCGGAGCGGCTGGAAGAAGCGCGGGCCTCGACCGGCGAGACCGACGCGCTGATCGTGCTGCAGGGATCGATCAAGTCGCTGGGCGTGGTCTGCGCGGCATTCGAATTCGAATTCATGGGCGGCTCGATGGGCTCGGTGGTCGGCGAGCGCTTCGTGCGCGGCGTGCGCGTCGCGATCGAGCAGAAGCTGCCCTACGTCTGCTTCACCTCCAGCGGCGGCGCGCGCATGCAGGAAGGCCTGCTGTCGCTCACCCAGATGGCCAAGACCACTGCCTCGCTTACCGAACTGGCTCACCGCAAGCTGCCGTTCATCACCGTGCTGACCGATCCGACCATGGGCGGGGTCTCGGCGAGCTTCGCGATGATCGGCGACATCGTCATCGCCGAACCGAAGGCGCTGATCGGCTTTGCCGGTCCGCGGGTCATCGAGCAGACGGTGCGCCAGAAACTGCCGGAGGGCTTCCAGCGCGCCGAGTTCCTGCTCGAGAAGGGGGCGATCGACATGATCGTGGACCGCAGGCAGATGCGCGACAGGCTGCATACGCTGCTCGCGCTGCTGTTGGGAAGGCCTTCCGACAGTTCGTCGTGACCAGCTGGTCACTCCAACCGTGACCGGCTGGTCACTCCAACATCCGTGAACGGGCGGTCGCTCGCCGGCTGGCTCGAATACATCGAGCGGCAGCATCCGCAGGCAATCGCCCTCGGGCTTGAGCGTGTTATTGAAGTTTTTTCCAGATTAAAAATCAAATTTTTGTGTCCGATCCTTACCGTTGGGGGAACGAACGGCAAGGGTTCGACCTGCGCCATGCTGGAAGCGATCCTGTGTTCCGCAGGCTATCGCACCGGTCTCTACACCTCGCCGCACCTGCTGCGCTACAACGAGCGCGTGCGCATCGCCAGCCGGGAAGCGGACGACGGGGCGCTGTGCGAAGCCTTTGCCGCGGTCGAAAACGCGCGCGGCACGATTGCGCTCACCTACTTCGAGTTCGGAACGCTGGCGGCGTTCTGGCTGTTCGCGCGGGCAAAGCTGGATGCCCTGGTGCTGGAAGTCGGCTTGGGCGGCAGGCTGGACGCAGTGAACGTTGTGGATGCCGATTGCGCGGTGCTCACGAGCGTCGGGATCGATCACGTCGAGTATCTGGGCAGCACGCGCGAAGCCATCGGCGGCGAGAAAGCGGGGATTTTCCGTTCCGGCATGCCTTCTGTCGTCGCCGATCCGTCACCGCCAGATAGCGTATTGAAAGAAAGCCAAAGAATAGGTTCACGACTGCTGTTGATCGGGCGGGACTTCGGCTACCGCGCTCAGGGAACGCAATGGTCCTATTGGGGACCGGCCGGCAAGCGCTCGGGACTCGCGCATCCGGCGTTGCGCGGCGTTGCGCAGTTGCGCAATGCCAGCGCGGCGATCGCGGCGCTGGACACGCTGGGGGAACGTCTGCCCATCGCGATGAAGGACGTGCGCCGCGCCCTTGCCGAGGTCGCCTTGCCGGGCCGGTTCCAGGTCCTTCCGGGGCGTCCGCAGGTGGTGCTGGATGTCGCGCACAACTCGGAAGCGGCCGCGGTGCTGGCCGCCAATCTCGGGGAAAGCGGTTTCTCGCCGGAGACGATCGCCGTTTTCGGCATGCTCCGCGACAAAGATATCGCCGGCGTGGTGCGCGCGGTCGCGCCGCGGATCACGCGCTGGCACTTGGCGTCGCTGCCGGGGCCGCGGGGAGCGGACGCAGGGCATCTGATGAATGTAATGACTCAAGAAAAAATAAAGGCACCGACCTTCAGGCACGAAAGCGTGGCGGCGGCGCTCGCGGCAGCCCGAAGCGAAGCGGGCGAGGGTGATAAAATCGTCGTGTTCGGCTCCTTTCTCACGGTTGCCGGCGCCTATGGCTGAAAACGAAGACGTCAATACGCTGAAGCGCCGCGGCCGCCGCCGGTTGGTCGGGGCCATCGCGCTCGTGCTGGCGGCTGTCATCGTGCTGCCGATGGTGTTCGATTCCGAACCGAAGGGCAGCGCGCCGCCGGTCAGCGTGCGCATCCCCGGCGAAGACGAGACCGGATTCACGCCCAAGGTCACGCCCAAGTCGCCGCCCGTCCAG
>JBBPIU010000013.1:8376-18816 GCA_038040245.1 Pseudomonadota bacterium
GAAGGCCGCCGAAAAGGTGCCGGAAGCGCAACCCGAAGCCGAGCAAAAGCGCGCCGAGGCGGCATTGACCGGCGAGCAGTTCATGGTTCCCGCTGGCGCCTACGTGGATCCCGCCGGCGTCATCGAGAAGCTGGAAGCGGAAAAAATCCCGTACTACACCGAGCTTATCGCCACCAAGCGGGGAACCGTGACGCGCGTGCGCGCCGGTCCGTTTGCCAGCCGCGATGCCGCAGAAAAGGTGCTGCAGCAATTGAAAGGCCTGGGCTTGAAACCAGGCAGCATCGCCACCAAATCCTGAGATGACCTGGCTCGATTACGCCGTCATTGGCGTATTCGCAACGTCCCTCGTTCTCGGCGTCTGGCGGGGGCTGGTGCGCGAGGTGATCTCGGTCCTCGGGTGGGTGATCGCATTTCTCGCCGCGAATCTGCTTGCCGGGCCGCTCGGCCCGGCGATGCCGCAGATGATTCCGAGCCCGGAACTAAGGGTCGCTGCCGCGTACCTGGCGGTTTTCGTCAGTTCCCTCGTCGTGACCTCGCTCGTGGGGCTGCTGCTGTCGAAGATCGTCAAGGCAGTGGGTCTGGGCGGCGTGGACCGATTGCTCGGTGCGCTCTTCGGCGCCGCGCGCGGGCTGCTGATCGTGCTCGCGGTGGCACTGCTCGCGGGGCTGACCAGCGCGCCACGGCAGCCGTTCTGGCGCGACTCGGCCAGCGGCCCGTTGCTGGTGCAGGCGGCTCAGGCGTTGAAACCGCTGCTTCCGCAGACGTTCGCCGAGCGCTTGCGCTACAGTTAGGTCGCTTGCGTTATGATTAGGCCTGCCTCTTGAACGGGAGCCTCGGCTCCCGTGCCCTAGGAACCGGGAGCATTCTCCGATGTGCGGAATTCTGGGCATAGTCGCTCGCTCACCCGTCAACCAGCTCCTCTACGACGGTTTGCTGCTGCTGCAGCACCGCGGCCAGGACGCTGCGGGTATCGTCACCAGCGAACACAACTCTTTCCACATGCAGAAGGGCACCGGCATGGTGCGGGACGTGTTTCGCACCCGCAACATGCGCTCTCTGCCGGGCAACATCGGCATTGCGCATTGCCGGTACCCGACCGCCGGCTCGGCATCCAATTCGGCCGAGGCGCAGCCGTTCTACGTCAATTCCCCGTTCGGCATCGTGCTCGGCCACAACGGCAACCTGACCAACTCCGACAAGCTCAAGGAGGAGATGTTCCGCCAGGACCTGCGGCACATCAACACCAATTCGGATTCCGAGGTGCTGCTCAACGTGCTCGCGCATGAACTGGAGAAGTCTTCGGTCAAGCTGCGGCTCGACCCGCAGACGATCTTCACCGCGGTGTCGAACGTGCACCGCCGCGTGCGCGGCGCGTACGCGGTCATCGCGATGATCGCCGGACATGGGGTGCTGGCGTTCCGGGATCCCTACGGCATCCGCCCCGCCGTCATCGGCTACAACGAGACGCCCGAGGGCATCGAGTACATGGTGTCCTCGGAATCGGTCGCCGTGGAAGCGATCGGCTTCCGAGTGCTGCGCGACATCGCGCCCGGGGAGGCGGTGTTCATCGACGAAGACGGCAATTTCTTCAGCCAGCAGTGCGCCGACAGGACCGCGCTCAATCCCTGCATTTTCGAGTACGTCTACCTGGCGCGGCCCGACTCGGTGATCGACGGCGCATCGGTTTACGAGGCGCGCCTGCACATGGGCGAGAAGCTGGCCGAGAAAATCAAGCGCCAGTACCGGCACCTCGAGATCGACGTCGTGATCCCGATCCCGGATTCGAGCCGGCCCTCGGCGCTGCAGCTCGCGGCGGGCCTGGGCGTGCCCTACCGCGAGGGTTTCGTGAAGAACCGGTACATCGGCCGCACCTTCATCATGCCGGGGCAGGAAGTGCGCACCCGCTCGGTACGCCAGAAGCTGAACGTGATAGGGATGGAGTTCAAGGGCAAGAACGTGCTGCTGGTGGACGATTCCATCGTGCGCGGCACCACCAGCCGGGAAATCGTGACGATGGCGCGCGAATCCGGCGCGCGCAAGGTGTTCTTCGCTTCCGCCGCCCCGCCGGTGCGCTATCCGAACGTCTACGGGATCGACATGCCGACCCGCGCTGAACTGATTGCCGCCCACCGCAGCGAGGACGAGGTGGCCGCGGAGATCGGCGCCGACGCGCTCATCTACCAGGACCTGGATGCGCTCAAGGACGCGGTCCGCAAGGCGAACCCGAAGCTCGCTACCTTCGAGACCTCCTGCTTCGACGGGGTCTACGTCACCGGCGACGTGACCAGCGACTACCTGCACATCATCGAAACCCGCCGCGACGCGCAGCGCGATGCCGAGGAGGACGAGGGCGCGCAACTCGACCTCAACCTGGCGGCCACCGGCTGATTTTTTTGCTATAATTCTTTTACGCGCCGATTTGAGCCAGCTTGCGGGCGCGCTATAAATTCAGCTAAAGCGTGCCGAACCCCGGTCCGCTTAGTTAGCGAAAGGACCGGGTTTTTTTATGGCTAAACACAAACTATCAACCCTGGCAGTTCGCGCTGGGGTGGCGCGCAGCCAGTTCAACGAGCACTCCGAGGCGCTCTACCTGACCTCGAGCTTCGTGTTCGAAAACGCCGCCCAGGCCGCGGAGCGCTTCACGGGCGGCGGCGCAGGCTTCGGCGGCGGGGGTTTCGTCTATTCGCGCTTCACCAACCCCACGGTCTCGATGTTCCAGGACCGCCTGGCCGCGCTCGAAGGCGCCGAGGCCTGCGTCGCGACGGCTTCGGGCATGTCGGCGATCCTGGCGACCTCCATGGCGCTGCTCAACGCGGGCGATCACGTGGTCTGCTCCAACGCGGTGTTCGGGGCCACGGTGCAGCTGTACGTCACCATCCTGGCGCGTTTCGGCGTCGAGACCACCTTCGTTTCCCCCACTAGGGTGGAGGAGTGGCAACGCGCGGTGCGGCCGAATACGAAACTCTTTCTTCTCGAAACTCCCTCCAATCCGATGGGCGAGGTCTCCGATATCGCGGCGCTCGCGGCGCTGGCGAAGAAAGCCGGCGCGGTGCTGGCGGTGGACAATGCCTTGTGCACGCCGGCGCTGCAGCGGCCGCTCGAATTCGGCGCCGACCTGGTGATCCATTCCGCCACCAAGTACCTGGACGGGCAGGGCCGGGTGCTCGGCGGCGCGGTGCTGGGGGCGAAGGGCCCCGCGATGGACGCCGTGTTTGGCTTCCTGCGCACCGCCGGCCCGTCACTCTCGCCGTTCAATGCCTGGGTCATCCTGAAGGGCATGGAGACGCTGGAACTGCGCATGCTCGCGCAATCCGAGCGCGCGCTGGAACTGGCGCGCTGGCTGGAGGCGCACCCCAAAGTGGCCAAGGTTCACTACCCGGGCCTCGCTTCCCATCCGCAGCACGCACTCGCCATGCGCCAGCAACGCACCGGCGGCGCCATCGTGTCCTTCGAGGTGAAAGGCGGTCGCGAAGCGGCCTGGAAGGTGATCGACGCAACCGAGTTGATCTCAATTACCGGCAATCTGGGGGACGTGAAGACGACGATCACCCATCCGGCAACCACCACCCACGGCCGCATCACCCCCGAAGCGCGCGCCGCCGCGGGGATTACCGATGGATTGGTCCGGGTCGCGGTCGGCCTGGAGGCGGTTGAGGACCTGAAGGCGGATCTTGCGCGCGGCTTCGGCTAACAAGCAGTCCTACCGCCCCTTTAAGGGGCTCATGAACGAATGCCCCTGGCTTTGCACGGGGTGGTACCTTTGAAGGAATGGCTATGGCGAAGGGCCAATCGCGCCGGCTCGCAGCGATCCTGGCAGCGGATATCGCCGGCTACAGCGCGCTGATGGGTGCGGACGAGGCGCGCACCGTACGTGACCTCAAGGGCCATCAGGCGGTGGTGCTGCCGATGGTCGGCCAGTTCGGCGGACACATCATCGACACCGCAGGAGACGGGATACTGGCCGAGTTTGCCAGTGTAGTGAGCGCGGTCGAATGCGCGCTTGCCCTGCAAAAGACCATGGCGCAGCGCAATTCGGCGGTCGAGCCGGCGCAGCGGATGCACTTCCGCATCGGCGTCAACGTTGGCGATGTGATTTACGACGAGGCTCGTATATATGGGGACGGCGTCAACATCGCCGCCCGTCTGGAGGGAATCGCCGAGGCAGGCGGCATCTGTCTTTCCGAGGATGCTTATCGGCAGGTTCGGGGCAAGCTCGATATTCCGATTGCCGACGCCGGCGAGCAGAGTCTGAAGAACATTTCGAATCCCATCAGGGTCTATCGCATCGAGCCGTCGGCGGTGGCTGCCGCCGCCGTGATATCGCCGCCCGCCGGACTGAACCGAGCTGAGCTGAAACGGCCTTGGTCGGCGCAGGCCAAGGCGGCGATGGCGCTGGCGGTCGCGCTTGCCGCGGTCACCGGGCTCGCCGTGCTGCGCGACCGGCCCGAAATCTCGAAGAGAGCCGAGTCGTCAAAGCCGAATGCCGTCGGCGCCATGCCGATCATCGCTGTGCTGCCCTTCGCCAATCAAACGGGCGATGGCAGCCAGGACTATTTTGCCGACGGTGTTTCCGAGGAGGTCATCAGCGCCCTTGGCCGCTTCAATACCTTGCGGGTGATCGGTCACAACGCCGTGCTGCGCTTCAAGAACCGTGCGCCGACACCAGAAGAAATCGCCTCCGAGCTCGGCGCAAACTATCTGGTCGTGGGCAGCGTGAAACGCGTGGGTCAACAGGTGCGCATCGCCGCGCAACTGACCGAGGCGCGACTCGGCACCGTCCTGTGGACCGAGCGATTCGAGGGTGAGTTGGCGAATATTTTCGGTCTGCAAGACACCATCGCGCGTCAGATCGCGGGCACCCTGGCAGCCAGCATCGCCCTGGTCGAAAGTCGGCGCTCGCTTGATCACCCCAAACCGAATCCCAACGCCTTCGACCTCGCATTGCAGGCGCGCGCCATCGGCCACGCAGCCTCGCGTACGGCGAACCGCCGCTTCCGCGAGCTGATCGCCCGGGCCATCGAACTGGATCCGGCCTATGCGGCGGCACGGGCCCTGCTGGCCGACGCGCTGTACTCGCAGGCCATTCAGGGTTGGACCGAGTTCCCCGATCGCGATCTCTTGCGGGCTGCCGAAGAAGCGCGCCAAGCGATCACACTGGCGCCCGACGAGCCGGACGGCTACCGTGCGCTCGGTCGAATTCATCTGGCGCGCGCCGAATACGATCAGGCGCAGAACGCACTAAAGCGAGCTATCGAAATCAACCCCAGCGACGCCAATGCGTTGGCCCTATGGGGCTCCGCGCTGTCTTTCACAGGCGAGATTGCCGGTGCCATCGATTCGCTCCAGCTGGCGCTGAAACTCGATCCCACGCTTGAACCGAACTACGTCTTCGACCTGGCGGTGGCGTATTACCTCGCGCGCCGGCATGAGGATGCGCTGCGCATTGCAGAGCGCGGGCTGGCACGCTATCCGAAATTTGCCATGTTCAATGCGGCTGCCGCAGCGGCGGCCGTGCAGTTGCGTCGCAAGGAGCAGGCGGCTGGCTATGTCGCCGCGTTGCGCCGCGACCTACCGGTTTTCGATCTGGAAACGCTCGGGTCGCGCTTCAAGAACCCTGCCCACCCCGCCTATCTTCGTGAGGGCTTGAAGGCCGCCGGTCTGTAAGTCCGCTATTGCTTCACAACCGCGCCGCGCATGTAGTCCGGCACCGGCGGGGTCGGCAGTTGCGAGACTTTCGACCAGTCCTTTTCGGCTTTGCTCCTCATGGCCGGATCAGCGCGCATCAGATCGGGACCAATCGGCTTGCCGAACAGGTACAGGCGGCCATCGACCACCAGCCACCATTCCGGATTTCCGTGCACCTTGACGCCTTTCGAAACTGACGCGGCGCACCAGTTGTTGTATTGCGGCAAGTAGCGATCTGGCTCGGCCTTGAACAGTGCGAGATGCTTGGCCGACGCAAACCGATAAACAGCGCCGTCCCACTCATGCTGATATTTCGAACTGCCGAGGCTCGCGCGTTTATCGGTGAAATAGGCCACAGTGTCATAGCCCTTGAGGGCAAGACGATCATCGGCAGCTTGTGCAATCGCAATTGATCCGAAAAACAGGACTTCAGCAAAGCCGGCCAGAATCAGAGAAATGCTCAGTTGCTTCATAACCAAATCCTCGCAAAAGAAGCGGGCTGGAAACACTCTATTGTATCTGCCTACCAAGGGAGTACGAAAAATCATTTCGCGAGCCGAGGCGCTGCGCCATCCATGCCGAGGATGCGCCAACGCGAACCGGCAAGCTTTTCGACCAGCGCCACCTGAAGATGTGCCGGGACGATGTGGCAGGCCAGGATTCGATTCCTGCCAAAATTTAGAGAAGGGCGGAAGAGACGACGTTGGTGTCAAGAACTACGCGCACGGGCCTCGCGAAGTTCGGCGCGCACCGCCTTCAGTTCGGATTCGAGTTCCGCTTCGGTGATCTCGAGGCCGCCGGGCTCGCGCAGGCGCTTGCCGTACTCGATCAGGCGCTCGGCGGCCGCGTTGCGAATCGCCTGGCGCACGAGGCGCTCGATCGATTCGGACGTGAGCAGTCCTGCGGCCTTTGCCTGGCTGGCGATCTGATCGGGTAACGACAACTTCAGTTCCAGTTCGGTCATATGCAGGGGATTCTACCTTTTCAGAACGAAACCAATCGCGGTCCTACGTCGTCCAGCGCGAGGTAGCCGCGGCGGCCGTACCAGTCGGGGAGCGCCTAGCCCAATCTTCGTTAGCGGGAGATGTATTGACGCGCTCTGTACCAGAGGACGATCCGGAGCGCGCCGCGCACAATCCGATAGTGAAAAACATGCCCTGTTCTAGGCACTGCAAAACGCCGCTCGTTACGCTTCGGGGTCAAGGTTCCTATGTCTGGCTGCGCCTTGATAAGTTCGAAGGAGCGCTCGACGCGGGAACGGACAAGTTCCGCGGTATCCGGATCCTCGTCGGCAATTCGGTCCAAGGTGTCGTCGAACGCCCGGCGCGCGCCGGGCAGCCACTCAAGCGGCTTTACGCCGGCGCCGGCCACGCGCCGCCTCGATCGTCGCGCGTGCCTCGCGCATCACCACATCATTCGGAATCGTCCCGATCCGCCGCGCTTCGGCCTCGGCGGCGTTACTCTCTCGCACCTGCCACTCCGAATACTCGAAGCCGTCGCGCAGCACGAAGCGCATCATCGAGCGCGGCGAGCGCCCAGCATCGCGTGCAAGCCTGTCCAGCCTTTGCTGTTCAGCCGGTGAAAGAGCCAGTCTTTTCATCGCCTCATCTCCAGGAACTGTGAAAAGATTCTAGCAACCTCTGCCTGCCATCGAGGACGGAACGTGATTCTCGCGGCGTTCGGCGCGCGCCGCATCGATCTCGGCCCGGATTTGCCTGGCGAGCTCGTCAGGGAGCTTCACGGTGAGTTCGGTCATATGCGGGGGATTCTATCTCGTCAGACCGAAACCAGCCGCGCGCCGCGGCCCGGATACTAGATACTATCCGGCAGCGCGGCTACGCCGCCTTCTTCACCGTCATCCGCACGGCCAGCCCGGCGCGCGCCGCAAGGGTTACGAGCGCATCGAGACTGAAGCGCTGGATACGATGCCGGTACAGATCGCTCAGGCGGGGTTGCGTCACGCCGAGTTTCTTCGCGGCCTCGGTCTGCGACAGACCGGCCTTGCCGATGGATCGCTGAATCGCAATCATCAGGTCCGCGCGCAGCAGGAGGTTCTGCGCATCGCTTTCCTTGAATCCGAGGTCGCGAAACACATTGTCACTGCCGACGATCATCTTGAGTTTCTCGGTCATTTGGCTCTCCGCTCCGCCATCAGTTGCCGATACCGCTTCGCGGCCAGGTCGATGTCGCGCTTCGGGGTGCGCCGCGTCTTTTTGTCGAAGACATGGAGCACGTACACCGTTTCCGCGAACTTCGCGACGTACAGCACCCGGTTGAGGCTGTCGCCGAGCCAACGGATCGGCTTACGGCGAATCATATCCGTTCGGATATGTCCGGTCAAGTTCGGCGGCTCGTCAGAACGAAACCAGGCGCGGGCCGACGTCGTCCAGGGCGAGGTAGCCTCCCCGGCCGTACCAGTCGGGCAGCACCCAGCGTTCGCAACGCGCACCGTCCACTTCGATTTTGTGGCGCGCGGGGCGGTGGGTATGGCCATGGATCAGGCGGCGCACGCCATGCCGCCGGAACGCGTCGCGCACCGCGTCCGCGTTCACGTCCATGATTTCGGCAGGCTTGGCAGAGATGACTTCCGTGCTTTTTTCGCGCAGCGCGGAAATGGCCTCATGGCGCGCCGCGAGCGGCTTGGCGAGGAACTCCCGCTGCCAGGCTTCGGAACGCGCAGTGAGGCGCCAGGCCTGGTAGTCGTGGTCGTCGGTGCAAAGCGTGTCGCCGTGCAACAGCGCCACGGGCTTGCCCGAGAAGCGGATCACGCTGGGGTCGTCCAGGAAGCGCGTGCCGCTGGCGGCGAAAAATCCCTTGCCGACGAGAAAGTCGCGGTTGCCGTGCATCACGTGCACCTGCACGCCCGCGTCGGACAGCCGTCGGAACCCCTGCGCGACTTCGGCCGCGAGCGGGTTGCCGGCGGGGTCCTTCAATTCGTCGTCGCCCGCCCAATACTCGAACAGGTCGCCGAGCACATAGAGCGCCTGCGCACGCGTTGCCTCGTCGCCGAGGAACCTGAAGAACTGCCGGTTGGTGTCCGGGCGCTCCGCCGAGAGATGCAGGTCGGAGATGAAGAGCGCCTGGCTCACATCACTTCTTGTCGGTCACCAGGGTGACGGACTCGATCACCACCATTTCCCTCGGCACGTCGGTGGGGAAGGAGCCGCCGGACCCGGTGGGGCTCTTGGAAATCCTGGTTACGACGTCCATGCCCGACACGACCTTGCCGAACACCGCGTAGCCCCATCCGTCCTGGGCGTTGGCGGCATTCAGGAAGTCGTTGTTCTTGCCGTTGATGAAGAATTGCGACGACGCGGAATGCGGCGCGCTGGTGCGCGCCATGGTGATGGTGCCGAGATCATTCTTGAGGCCGTTTTTGGCTTCGTTGGGGATCGGATCACGCGTCGGCTTCTGCTTGTAGCCCTTGTCGAAGCCGCCGCCCTGGATCATGAAGTTGTCGATGACGCGGTGGAAAATCGTGCCGTTGAAGTGCCCGTCCTTCACGTATTGCAGGAAGTTCTCGACGGTCTTCGGCGCCTTGGCCGGGTACAGCTCGATCCGGATGGTGCCGAGATTGGTCTTCATGTCCACTTGCGGTTCGGCGGCGAGCGCGCCAGGGGCGCCCGCGGCGGCCGAGAGCATCACCAGGGGTTTCCAGAAATCGATCAGTTTCATTCGCCACCTTCATAGAGGATCCGCCAGCGCCCGTCGTCCTTGATCCAGTACTGGCGCTTGCGCATCACGTTGGAAAGATTGCTCGAGCGGTAGTCCTGGTCGAAGCTGACCACGACGAAGCGCTCGCGCGGGTACTGCAGCATCGCGACCCGCGATGCCGCCACCTTGATCCAGCTCTTCGCGCCGTTCACCTTGCGCTTGTGCTCCGACCATGCCGCGAGGTCCTGCTCGCCGGAACTGAAGCGCGCGGCGTAATGGCCGAGGTACCGGTCGGCATCGCGGCTCTCCCAGGCCGCGCGCCAGGACTCGAAGGCATCGGCGAGCCCCTTGCGCTCCGTCTCGAGCGATTGCGCGTCGGTCCACTCGATTTCGTCGGCGATGATCACCGGGGTGAGGCCGATCTGCACGGTCCTGCCGATCGCTTCCAGGTCGGCATTCGCGAGCACGATGCAGCCGTCGCTCGCGCGCGGCGGCCGGCTGTAGGTGTCGGAGGGCGTGCCGTGCAGCCAGATGCCGTGGCCGTTGCGGCCGAGCCGCTTGTCCCAGGCATTCGGATAGTTGATCGGGTAGGCGCCGGCGCCGTAGAAATCGGTGAGCTTCTGGCGCGGCAGGTTGGCGGTGACGTGGTAGACACCGATTGGCGTCTTCTGGTCGCCCGCGCGCGTTTTCTCCACGCCGTTCTTGCCCAGGCTGACGTAGTAGTCGGCGACGAACTGGGGGCGCCCGCCGACGTTCTCGAACACGTAGAGCCGCGAGCGGCGCGAATCCACCACCAGCGCGTGCTTCTGGTCGGCGTGCATCTGCAGCATGTAGCGCGGCACGCGCTCGCCGTTGGGGCGGTCGCGAAATGCGCGCAGCCGGAGCAGGGCCTCGGCGCGCAGGTCTTCCACCTTCTCGCGCGGCACGGTTTTCGGCACGTTGCCGAAGGTCTCGAGCGGGCGCGCGCGCGCCAGCAGCAGGTCGCCGCGGATCAGGTGCGCGAGGCGGAAATTCGGATGCGTCGCGATCAGGGCCTCGACGCGCTGCGTCGCGAGGCCGAGCCGGTTGGCTTCGATCGCTTCCAGGACCCCCGACAGCGCT
>JBBPIU010000013.1:18916-42072 GCA_038040245.1 Pseudomonadota bacterium
CGTCGCGAGGCCGAGCCGGTTGGCTTCGATCGCTTCCAGGACCCCCGACAGCGCTCGTTCCGGCCCGGCGTCCGAAAGCGCCTTGGGTGGCCCTGCCGCGTACCCGGCGGAGGCAACAAGGAGGAGAGCGGCGGTGGCCAGGCGCAGGAAGGCGCTAGGCAGGGGAATCAATTGCCGACCCTCTCCTGCTGGATCAGCCAGCGCCCGTCGGACCGGGCCAGCAGCAGCGTCTTGGTGGTGGTGGTCGACTTGATGACATCGGAACGATAGCCCTGGCGGAAGGTCACGCTGGCCTGGCCGTCGGCGGCGACGCTCACCTTGGGCGCTTCGACCGTCACCGCGATGCTCTTGGGCGCGCTGATGCGCTGCCGGCGGGCTTTCTCCCAATTGGCGCGCGCCTCGCCGCCCGGCGTCTTGAAGTCCTTGCCGTAGAACGCGAGGTAGCCATCCACGTCTTTGGCAGACCATGCCTTGGCCCAGGCGTTCACCGTCTCGAGTATCTCGGCGTTGCCGGCCTTCGGCGCAGCGGGCTTCTCGGCGGCGGGCTTGGCGGATTCGACCGCAGCGACCACGACGGGCGCCTTGGCGGGTTCTTTCGGCGCGGCCGACGTTGTGGGCGCCACGGCGACCGCTACCGGCTTGGCCGGCGCGGAACCGCCCACCAGTTCGCGCACCAGCGCGAGCTTGTTCTTCGCGCCCGGATTGGCCGAGTCGATCTGCAGCGCCTTGTCGTAAGCCTGGCTCGCGAGCTTGGCGTAGACGTCGCCCAAGTTTTCGTAGGCGGTGGCGTAGCTCGGATGCGTGCGGATCGACTGCTCGAGCGCGCCGCGCGCCTTGTCGTACTGGCCCTGCGAGGCGTAAATCACCGCGAGGTTGTTGTAGGGCTCGGGCAGGTCGGGATGGTCCTTCGTCAGCGCGAGGAACACATCGGTCGCGTCCTTGGTGTTGCCCTGTTCGGCGAAGATCAGCCCCTTGAGAAAGCGCGCCTGCGCGTCCTTGGGTTTCGCGGCAAGCACTTTGTTCACGCGTTCGAGCGCCTGCTGGTGCTGGCCGGACTTCAGCAATTTGCTGGCGTCCTGCACGTCATCGGCAACTGCCGGACTGGACGTCGCGAGCAGCGCCACGAGCAGCGCGGCCAGCATTGAGCGTGGGTCTGAGAAAGTGATCATTGTGTTATAGTTTTCAAGGCCCTACGGAATCTTGCTCATTCTAGACTAAGCCCTGCCGCTTAACAACTCGATTCAACTTGGTTCGCTGCAGGACAGGGACCCCGCATGCTCCGCATCTACAACTCGCTCGCCAGGGACAAGCAGGACTTCGTGCCGATCCGTCCGGGCGAGGTGCGGATGTACGTCTGCGGCATGACCGTCTACGACCATTGCCACCTGGGCCACGCACGGCTGTTCCTCGCGTTCGACGTGATCCAGCGCTGGCTGCGCGCCAGCGGCTACCGCGTCACCTACGTATGCAACATCACGGATATAGACGACAAGATCATCAAACGTGCGGCCGACAATGGCGAGACGACGACGGCGCTTACCGAACGTTTCATCCGCGCCATGCACGAGGATTTTGACGCTCTCGGTATCCAGCGCGCGGATCATGAGCCGCGGGCGACCGAATACGTGCCACAGATGCTGGACCTGATCGGCCTGCTGGAAAAGAACGAACTTGCCTATCAGGCGCAGGGAGCCGATAGCAGCGCCGGTGATGTCAACTTTACCGTGCGCAAGTTTCCCGGCTACGGAAAACTGTCCGGCAAGTCGATCGACGATCTGCGCGCCGGTGAACGTGTTGCCATCGACCTCGCAAAACGTGATCCGCTCGATTTCGTGCTGTGGAAGAGTGCCAAACCCGGCGAGCCGAAGTGGAGTTCGCCATGGGGCGACGGCCGGCCGGGCTGGGCGATCGAGTGCTCGGCGATGTCGTGCACGCTGCTGGGCAAACACTTCGACATTCACGGCGGCGGTCCGGACCTGATCTTCCCGCATCACGAGAACGAGATCGCACAGAGCGAGGGCGGCTATGGGGAGAAGTTCGTCAACGTGTGGATGCACTGCGGTGCGCTGCGCGTCGGCGAGGACAAGATGTCGAAGTCGCTTGCCAACTTCCTCACCATCCGCGATGCGCTGAAGAAGCACGATGCCGAGGTGCTGCGTTTCTTCCTTATCCGATCACACTATCGCAGCCCGATCGCGTTTTTGGAGCCGATGCTGGGCGAGGCGCGCACTGCGCTGGCGCGGCTGTACACCGCACTGCGCGACACCGCGCCGGATGGCGAACCGCTCGACTGGAACGAGGCGCATGCGGTGCGCTTCAAGGCGGCGATGGACGACGACTTCAATACCGCGGAAGCCGTGGCGGAGCTGCACCTGCTGGCAAACGAGGTTTTCCAAGGCAATGGAAAAGCGGCTTCCCAGCTGAAGGGGCTTGGCGGGGTGATCGGCCTGTTGCAGCGCGACCCGCAGGAATTTTTGCAGTCGGAGCGCGGCAACGGACCGTCGAAGGCCGAGATTCGCGAAAAGATCATGGCGCGTCTCGCGGCGCGCAAGGCGAAAAATTATGCCGAGGCGGACCGGATTCGGAAGGAGCTAGAAGCCGCCGGCGTCATTCTTGAGGACGACGCGCTAGGCACCACCTGGCGGTGGGCGTAACCGCCCGGCTCAGCCAGGCACATCGACCAGCGCCAGCCCCGGCACCGCGGCGAAATGGGCGTCAAAACTGAACAACGGCAGGCGATGCTGGCGCGCCAGCGCGGCAATCCACAGGTCGTTGGTGGGGATCGGTGCGCCGTTCTCGCGCAAGGCGGCGTACACGTCGGCGTAATGATGCGCCGTCTTTTCGTCGGGTTTCAGGAGATGCACGCGCGGGGAAGCCATGAACTGCGCCAGTTCATCGCGATTCTTCCCCACGCGCGTACCTGCCGCGAATCCGGCCAGCAGTTCCGCCAGTACGATCAAAGGCAGGTGGATCTCGTGCGCGGAGCGCAGGGCCTGCACTACGCTGGGCAGGCCTCGCCTGAAGCCGCTATAGACATTGGTGTCGATGACGAGTGCGGTCAACTGCGAGGCTGGCGCTTGGCGGCGCGCTTGACGCGGTCGGCGGCCTTCGGCTCGGCGGCCCAAAGTCCCGGGTCGATTTCGGCGAACGGTGCGACGGCGGCAGCAAAGGCGTCGGCCTCGGCTTTCGTCCACGTGCCCGCCAGCGTGTCCAGGTCATCGAACGTCCTCGTGCCGGCGGAATACTGTTGCTGCAGCGTCTCGACGATCAGGCGATTGACGCTGATCCCGCGGCGCCGCGCGTTCGATTTGAGCTGTGACAGGGTCGGACGGTCCAGTCCCCGCAGGCTGAGGTTGGCCATGGCATGCCTCTCGTTGATAGCAATTATTACTATGCTATCACATGGCTATCGCGGACCCAGATCAGCCCTCGAAGAACTCCTTGACCTTGTCAAACCAGCCCTTGGCGCGCGGGTTGTGGCGTCCCGCGTCCTTCTGGCTGATCGCTTCGAACTCTTGCAATAGATCGCGCTGACGCGCGGTGAGGTTCACCGGCGTCTCGACCACCACGTGGCAGAAGAGATCGCCAGGCGTCTGGCTGCGCACGCCCTTGATGCCCTTGCCGCGCAGGCGGAAGGTCTTGCCGCTCTGAGTTTCGGTCGGCACCTTGATGCGCGCGCTGCCGTCCAGCGTGGGAATTTCCACGTCGCCGCCGAGCGCGGCCGTCGTGAACGACACCGGCATCTCGCAATGCAGGTCGTCGTGATCGCGCTGGAACACCGCGTGCGGTTTGAGGTGCACCTGGACGTAAAGGTCTCCCGGCGGGCCGCCATTGACGCCGGCTTCGCCTTCGCCTGAAAGACGTACGCGGTCGCCTTCGTCCACGCCGGCAGGAATCTTCACCGAGAGCGTCTTCTGGTTCTTGATGCGTCCGGCGCCGCTGCAGGTGGCGCAGGGATGCGCCACCGTCTTGCCGCTGCCGTGGCAGCGCGGGCAGGTCTGCGCGATGGAGAACGGGCCTTGCGAAACGCGCACCTGCCCCGCGCCGCGGCAGGTGGCGCAAGTTTGCGGCTGGGTGCCGGGTTTGGCGCCCGAGCCGTGGCAGGTGGCGCACTCGGCCAGAGTTGGAATGCGGATCTTGGTCTCGAAGCCGTGCGCCGCCTGCTCCAGCGTGATCTCGAGGTTGTAGCGCAGGTCCGCGCCGCGGAACACGTTGGAACGGCCGCCGCGCGCGCCGCCGAAGATCTCGCCGAAGATGTCGCTGAAGACGTCGCCGAAACCGCCTTGCCCGAAGCCCGCGCCGGCGCCCGCGGCGGATGGGTCCACGCCGGCGTGGCCGTACTGGTCGTAGGCCGGCCGTTTCTTCGGGTCGGTCAGGACCTCGTAGGCTTCTTTCGCCTCCTTGAAGTGCTCTTCGGCCTTCGGATTATCCGGATTGCGGTCCGGATGCCACTTCATGGCGAGCTTGCGGTAGGCCTTCTTGATGTCCTCTTCGGATGCGTCCCGGTTTACGCCGAGTACTTCATAGTAGTTGCGCTTCGCCACTCCAGCTTTTCCCCCCGGTTATCCGGTTTTCTTGTCTTTTACCTCGGTGTATTCCGCGTCGACGACGTTGCCGTCGTCTTTTTTCGGCTCGCCGGCCGGCGCTGCTTGGCCGTCACCGGCGGCGCCCTGCGCCGCCTTCTGGCTCTCGGCATACACCTTCTCGCCCAGCTTCTGCGACGCTTCCGCGAGCGCTTTCGCCTTGGCCTCGATCTGCGCCTTGTCCTCGGACTTGAGCACGCCCTCGGCTTCCTTGAGCGCCGTCTCGATTTTTTCCTTCTCGCCCGCCTCCAGCTTGTCGCCGTATTCGGCGAGCGATTTCTTGATCGAGTGCACCAGCGCCTCGCACTGGTTGCGCGCGTTCACGAGCTCGAGCGCCTTGCGGTCTTCCTCGGCGTGCGTCTCGGCGTCCGCCACCATGCGCTTGATCTCCTCCTCGGTAAGTCCGGAGCCTGCCTGGATCTTGATCTTGGCTTCCTTGCCGGTTGCCTTGTCCTTGGCGGTGACATGCAGAATGCCGTTGGCGTCGATATCGAACATGACCTCGATCTGCGGCACGCCGCGCTGCGAGGGCGGGATGTCGGCGAGATTGAACTGGCCGAGCGACTTGTTGCCGCTCGCCACGTCGCGCTCGCCCTGCAGCACATGGATCGTCACCGCGGTCTGGTTGTCTTCCGCAGTCGAGAACACCTGCTGCGCCTTGGTCGGGATCGTGGTGTTCTTCTGAATCAGCTTGGTCATCACCCCGCCCAGCGTTTCGATGCCGAGCGACAGCGGCGTGACGTCGAGCAGCAGCACGTCCTTGACGTCGCCCTTGAGCACGCCGGCCTGGATCGCGGCGCCGACGGCAACCGCCTCATCCGGGTTGACGTCTTTGCGCGGCTCCTTGCCGAAGAATTCGCGCACCTTGTCCACGACCTTGGGCATGCGCGTCATACCGCCCACCAGGATCACGTCCTGGATGTCGGTGACCTTGACGCCCGCGTCCTTGATCGCGACGCGGCAGGGTTCGATGGTCTTCGAGATCAGCTCGTCCACCAGAGACTCGAACTTGGCGCGCGTGATTTTCATCGCCAGGTGCTGCGGCGCGCCGTTCGACATCGCGATGTAGGGCTCGTTGATCTCGGTCTGCTGGCTCGAAGACAGTTCGATCTTGGCGCGCTCGGCCGCGGACTTGATCCGTTGCAGCGCGATCGCGTCCTTGGCGAGGTCGACGCCGCTCAGCTTCTTGAATTCTTCCACGATGTGGTCGATCAGCCGCTGGTCGAAGTCCTCGCCGCCCAGGAACGTGTCGCCGTTGGTCGAAAGCACCTCGAACTGGTGCTCACCTTCGACCGCGGCGATGTCGATGATGGAGATGTCGAAGGTGCCGCCACCGAGGTCGTACACGGCGATCTTGCGGTCCTTGCCTTGCTTCTTGTCCATGCCGAAGGCGAGCGCGGCCGCGGTCGGCTCGTTGATGATGCGCTTGACGTCCAGGCCCGCGATGCGGCCCGCGTCCTTGGTCGCCTGGCGCTGCGAATCGTTGAAATACGCCGGCACCGTGATCACGGCCTCGGTGACTTCCTCGCCGAGGTAATCCTCCGCGGTCTTCTTCATCTTGCGCAGGACCTCGGCCGAGGGCTGCTGCGGCGCGAGTTTATTGCCGCGCACCTCCACCCAGGCATCGCCGTTGTCGGCCTTGACGATCTTGTAGGGCATCAAGCCGATGTCCTTCTGCACTTCCTTTTCCTCGAACTTGCGGCCGATCAGGCGCTTCACCGCGAACAGGGTGTTCTTCGCGTTGGTGACCGCCTGGCGCTTGGCCGGCGCGCCCACCAGGATGTCGCCCTCTTCGGTGTAAGCGACGATGGAAGGGGTGGTGCGCGCACCCTCCGAGTTTTCAATCACCTTGGGCTTGCCGCCCTCCATGATCGCAACGCAGGAGTTGGTGGTGCCGAGGTCGATGCCGATGATCTTGCCCATGTCAGGTCCTCAATTCGTATTCAAGTTACTGTCATAGATGGGGTTTCGGCCCTAGTTTTCAAGGGCTTTCGCAACCGTGACGAGCGCCGGGCGGATGATCCTGTCGTGCAGGCTGTAGCCCTTCAGCATCACCGCCACGACCGTATTGGGCTCGGCCGCGGACTCGACCGCGGCCATCGCCTGGTGTTTGTGCGGATCGAAACGCTCGCCGAGCGCCGGGGCGATTTCGCTCAGGCTGGCTTTCTGGAATGCCGCCTTCAGCTGGCGCAGGGTCAGTTCAAGGCCGTCGCGCAGGGCCTGCGGCGAGTCTGCCGCGGCGGCGAGCGCGGCTTCCAGGCTGTCCATCACCGGCAGCATTCCTTCGGCGAAGCGCTCGACGCCGAACTTGTGGGCCGCCGCGACGTCGGCCTGCGCGCGTTTGCGGATGTTCTCGGCTTCCGCGACCGCCCGCATCCAGGCATCGCGCTGCTCGTCCAGCCGGGCCTGGGCCTCGGCAAGCAGCTTGTCGAGTGTCTGCTCCTCGGCGGAGTGGGAGGATTCGGTCTGGGGGAGCGGGGTTTCAGACATAGCGGCGTTTAACTTTGGGGCGCTACGGGTGATTTCAAGAGGGCGCCAGCCGCGATGTCCGCCAGCGCGGCGATCCATTCCGGGCTTTCGTTCAGGCACGGCAAGGCGTGTAATTCGGCTCCCCCGGCCCGGAGAAAGGCGCCTCTGGCTTCGATGGCGATCTCCTCCAGCGTCTCCAGGCAGTCGGAAACGAACCCCGGGCAGACCACGTCCACGCGCCCGATTCCCTGCTTCGCCATTTCGACCAGCGCGGGTTCCGTATAGGGCTGGAGCCACTCTGCCGCGCCAAAGCGCGACTGAAACGTCAGCATCCACTCCTCGTCCTTCAGCTGGAGCGATTGCGCGAGCAGGCGGGCGGTCGCCTTGCACTGGCGTTCGTAAGGGTCGCCCAGGTCGACGGCGCGCCTGGGCAATCCGTGAAAACTCGTCACCAGCTTCCCGCCACGGCCGTTCGCGGCCCAGTGGCGCCGCACGCCGGCGGCGAGCGCGGCGATATAGGCGGGGTGGTCGTGAAAATCCTCGATCATCGTGACATCGGGCCCGATCACGTCGCGGATGCTCTCGGTCGTGCTGCGCGAGTACTGGGGGTACAAGGGCAGAACGACAAGATTTCGGGCGCCGGAAAGCTTTTCGAGTTGCGAACGGATCGTCGGCTCGCCGTAACGCATAGCGTATTCGACGGCGGTTTCTTTCCGGGCAAGAAGCTCTCTCAGCAAATTCGCCTGCCGTTTCGTATGGACCGCGAGCGGAGAACCTTCCGGTGTCCATACGGCGGCATATTTCCGCGCGCTCTTCGCGGGCCGCGTGCGCAGGATGATGCCGTGCAGGATCGGCAGCCAGAGCAGGCGCGGCAGCTGCACCACACGCGGGTCGGACAGGAATTCGGCGAGATAGCGCCGCACCGCGGCGGGCGTCGGCGCTGCCGGCGTGCCGAGGTTGACGAGGAGGATGCCGTTCAGGGCTGCGACAGCGCGCTCGACAGCAGCTTCGCCGTGACGTCGACGATCGGCACGACGCGATCGTAGGCCATGCGCGTGGGCCCGATCACGCCGACGGTGCCGACCACTTCCCCGCCCACCTTGTAGGGCGCGGTCACCACGCTCACCTCGTCGGGCGCCGTAACTCCGGATTCGCCGCCAATGAAGATCTGCACGCCTTCGCCGCGCAGCGACAGGTCGAGGATCTGCACCAGCGAGGTCTTGTACTCGAACAGCTCGAACAGCTGGCGCATGCGGCTCATGTCCTGCGACAGGTCGCGCACCGCGAGCAGGTTGCGCTCGCCCGAGATCACGTACTGCTCGTTGCCCTCCGCGACCGCCTTGTTGCTCGCCTCCAGCGCGGCGCTCATGAGCCCCATCATGTCCTGCCGGATCTCCCGCAGCTCGTCGTGGACGCGGCGGCGGATGTCCTCGAAGCTGTGCCCGGAGTAATTCTGGTTGATGTAGTTCGCCGCGGAAACCAGCTCCGAAGGGGTGTAGTCGCGATCGGTGAACAGGATCCGGTTCAGCACGTCGCCGTCCGGGGTGACGACGATCAGCAGCACGCGTTTTTCCGACAGCCGGAGGAATTCGATCTGGCGGAAAGTGAGGGCGCGGCGGCGGGGCGTCATTACGATGCCGGCGAAATTGGTCAACTGGGACAGCAGCTGCGAGGCGGCCTGGATCACGCGCTGCGGGTTGTCCGGGTGGAGCTGGTCCTCGAGCTGGTGGAGCTCGCCCGCGCCGAGCTGCTTCACCACCAGCAGCGAATCGACGAAGAACCGGTAGCCGAGCGGCGTCGGGACGCGGCCGGCCGAGGTGTGGGGGCTCGCGATGAGGCCCATCTCCTCCAGGTCCGACATGACGTTGCGGATCGTGGCCGGCGACAGGTCCAGCCCGGCGTGGCGCGACAGGGTCCGCGAGCCGACCGGCTGGCCCTCGGCGATGTAGCGCTCGATCAGCGTTTTCAGCAGGATCTGCGCGCGTCTGTCGAGCATGATGGAATTCTACACATGCGGTTAGAATCAAGCGATGCAGCCCGCGTTCCGCCGCGTCGCTCTGGTCGGCAAGCAAACCCCCGAGATCGCCCAGTCGCTGCGCGCGCTGCGCGATTTCCTGCGCCAGCGCGGCTGCGAAGTGATGCTGGAGCGCGACACCGCGGCCGGCGTCGGCGAGAACGGCGCGGTGGCCGGCTACGACGAGATCGGCCGCAGCGCCGACCTGGCGATCGTGGTGGGCGGCGATGGCACCATGCTTGCCGCGGCGCGCAACCTGGCGCACCACAAGGTGCCGCTCGCGGGCATCAACCAGGGCCGCCTGGGGTTCATGACCGACATCGCGCTGAGCGAAATGAGCGATTCGGTCGGCGCGATCCTGGAGGGCCGCTACACCATCGAGGAGCGCGCGCTGATCGGGGCCGAGATCCTGCGCGGCGGCCAGTCGCTGCTGCGCACCGTGGCGCTGAACGAGGCGGTGCTCACCAAGGGCTCGCAGGCGCGCCTGATCGAGTTCAAGCTGACCATCGACGGAGAATACGTCTACCGCCTGCGCGCCGACGGCGTGATCGTCGCCACGCCGACCGGCTCCACCGCCTATGCGATGTCGGCCCAGGGGCCGATCCTGCAGCCGACCGTGCGCGCATTCGCGCTGGTGCCGCTCAACCCCCATGTGCTATCCGCGCGGCCGGTGAGCGTGAGCGACACCAGCGTGATCGAAATCGCCCTGATCCACGCGCTCGACGCGCGCGCCCATTTCGACGGCTTCGCGCTCACCGAACTGCAGGAGGGCGACCGCCTGGTGCTCAAGCGCTCGGCCGATTCGATCCGCTTCGTGCATCCGCCCGGCTACAGCTACTTCACGATGCTGCGCGAGAAGCTGCGCTGGAGCAAAGCAGTGGGAACCAAGCTCGAGGACTGAGTGGGTTCGGTGGATTCTCACGAGGCGCTTCCGGCGAAGCTGATCGCGGTCGTTTTCATTCCGTTCGCGAGCGGCTTCTTCCTTTCCATCCTGCTGCGCTACGTCAACGCGGTCATCGCGCGCGACTTGGCGGCCGATTTCGCGCTGTCGCCCTCTGACCTGGGCCTGCTCACTAGCGCGTACTTCCTCGTCTTCGCGGCGTTCCAGATTCCGCTGGGCGTGCTGCTCGACCGTTTCGGTCCGCGGCGCGTGCTCGCCACGCTGCTCGTGTTCGCCGCCGCGGGCGGGCTCGTCTTCGGCCTCGCGCAGGGCGTGACCACGCTCGCGCTGGGGCGCGCGCTGCTGGGGCTCGGGGTGTCGGGCTGTCTGATGGGATCGATCAAGGCCTTCACGCTCTGGTTCCCGCTCTCGCGCCTGGCGACGCTGAACGGATGGATCCTCGCCATCGGCGCGCTGGGGGCGATGTCGGCCACCGCGCCGGTGGAGGCGCTCGCAGGCGCCGCCGGCTGGCGCGCGGTGTTCTACGTGCTGGCCGCGTGTTGCGCCGCCGTCGCAGCGCTCATCTTCTTCGTCGTTCCGGAGCGTCCGCTGCCGGGGGCGGGTGAGACCTGGTCGCGCCAGTTCTCCGAGATCGGCGCGATCCTGTCGAACGTGTTTTTCTGGCGCGTGGCGCTGCCGCTGATCGTGGTGCACGGCGCCTACCAGGCGCTGCAGGGGCTCTGGCTCGCCCCCTGGCTCGCCGACATCGGCGGCCAGTCGCGTCCCGAGGTGGCCCGGACCCTGCTCGCGGGCTCGCTTGCCTACGGCGTGGGCTCGGTGATCTTCGGCACGCTTGCAGACCGCATGGCCGCGCGGCTCACGGCATACAAGGCCGGCATGGCGCTCGCCGTGGGCGCGTTCTTCGCCATCGCCGCCGGTGCGGGCGAGGGCGCGCTCGCGATCGTCATGCTCTACGGCTTCGGCGCCTGCGCCGCGGCGCTGCCCTACGCCATCCTGTCGCAGCACTTCCCGCGCGGGCTCACCGGGCGCGTCATCACGGCCGCGAACATCTTCATGTTCCTCGCCTCGTTCGCTTTCCAGTGGGGCGTCGGCGTGCTGCTGCGGCTCTGGCCGGCGGACCAAGGGCGCTATCCCGCCGAGGGTTATGCAGTCGCCTTCGGCATTGTCGGGGTGCTGCAGCTTGCCGCGCTGCTCTGGCTGCTGCCGATGCGGGAGAAGTCCGGCTAGGCCGCAAGCGGCATGCGCCCGAGGCTGCGCTTGCCTGAAGGGGGCAAACGCGGGCAGCATCCGTTTATGTTGACCCGCGTCGCCCGGTGGGCGTGCCGCCGCTATGCAGCACGCCTCACCCGTCAGGGCGAACTGCATAGCGCCGTCAGAGTCTGGTCCCTGGCGATGGCGTGCGGGGACGACTCCGCCCAGACCCGGCGGCAGCTGGGAGAATTGCACCTTCACCTTGCGGCGGCGTTGGAGAGCACAGGTGGTCTCCTCGAAGCGGTGAAATGGTTGCAGGACGCCGTTCGCCTCGATGCAAGGAACGCCAACGCGTGGCTGCGCCTCGGCCGGATCCGGCTGCGCATGGGCGAGTTCGATGAAAGCGTTCGATGCCTGAGGCAGTCGCTCGCCATTGACCCGCGCCAGGCGGAGGCCTGTTTTCACCTGGGCTCCGCGCTGAGCGACCTGAAACGCCATGACGCCGCGATCGCCGTGTATCGGGAAGCGCTGGCGCTGAAGCCCGACTTCGCCGAGGCGCACTGCAACCTGGGCGCGCTGTTCAATGATGTGCATCGCCACGACGCGGCGATTGCCAGTTGCCGCGCGGCGCTGGCGCTCAGACCTGAATTCCCCGAAGCCCATAACAACCTCGCCGTTGCGTTGCATCAGTTGCGCCGCGACGAAGAGGCCATAGCGAGCTGCGAGCAAGCGCTGGCGATCGCGCCCAACTTTGCCGAGGCGCACAACAATCTCGGCGCCGCGCTGATCGCGATGAACCGTCATGAGCAGGCGATCGCGAGCTTGCGCAGAGCGCTGGCGATCATGCCTGACCATGCCTGGGCGCATTACAACCTCGGTGCCGCACTTTACGCGCTCGGCGACCACAGCGGGGCGCTCGACAGCTACGCGAGCGCAGTGGCGCATCAACCCGACTCCGCCGAGGCACGCTGGGTCCTGGCGATGTGCCAAACGCCGCGCATGTTCGACGCGGAAGGCGGCTCGGGGTCGGCGCGCGCCGCCTATTCCGGCTCGCTCACCGAGTTGAACGCCTGGTTGGTCGGACATCGAATGCAAGGCGCAGAGATCGCGGTAGGCGCCGCCACGCCCTTTCATCTTGCCTACCAGGAACAACCCAATCGCGAGCTGCTGTCCCGATACGGCGATCTGTGCGCCCGGCTGATGCGGCACTGGTGGGACAAGGAAGGGCTGTCCCGTCGCGTTCGCGGCGACAGTGGAACGGTCCGGGTCGGAATCGTCTCGGCGCACGTCAAGGACCACTCCGTGTGGAATGCCATCGTCAAGGGCTGGATTCGCCACCTGGACCGCGGGCGCTTTGACCTGTCCGTGTTTCATCTAGCTGCGGAACAGGACCACGAAACGGAATTCGCGATGTCGCAGTCGGACTATGTTGCATTGGCAGGAAAAGGACTGCGCGAATGCGCGGCAAACATTCTCGACCGGCAACCGGACATCCTGATCTACCCGGAAATCGGCATGGATCCGATGACGACGCGTCTGGCGAGTCTGCGCATCGCGCCGGTTCAGGCGGCGAGCTGGGGTCATCCGGAAACCTCGGGGCTGCCCACCATCGACTACTATCTGTCCGCCGAGGACATGGAACCTCCGCAGGCGCAGGAGAACTACCGGGAAAGACTGGTGCTGCTGCCGCATCTGGGCTGCTGCTACCATCCGTTCACCGTCGCGCCTGGCACTCAGGACCTGGCCCGGCTCGGCGTCGATACGGCCCGGCCGTTGCTGCTGTGTGCGGGGGCGCCATTCAAGTATGTCCCTGAGCATGATGGCGTGCTGGTGGCGATCGCGCGCGAGCTGGGGCGATGCCAGTTCATCTTCTTCATCGACGATGCAGCGGCCGGATTGTCGGCAAGATTGCAGCGGCGGCTTGCTGGGTCGTTCGCCCGCGCCGGGCTGGAATTCAACGACTACGTCGTTTTCATCGCCGTTCAGCAGCGGCCGCTGTTTTACGACCTGATGCGGCGCGCCAGCGTCTTCCTCGATACGATCGGCTTCTCCGGCTTCAACACCGCGATGCAGGCGGTAGAATGCGCCCTGCCGGTGGTGACGCGCGAGGGACGATTCCTGCGCGGCAGGCTGGCAAGCGGGATTCTCAGACGTCTGCAACTGACGGAACTGATTGCCGCAACCGAGCAGGAATACGTCGCCCTGGCAGTCAAGCTCGTTCAGGATGACGCGTACCGGCGCGAGCTGCGCGTGCGCATCGAGGCATCGCGCCACGTGCTGTTCGACGATCTTGCACCGATACGCGCGCTGGAAGCATTCCTGATCGACGCTTACCGGCGGCACCGGGATCGCGCGGAGGCGGCATCACATTCGGCTTGAGCTTCCCCTGCTCGAACAGCGTGAACCGCTCGCCCTGCACGCGGCTTCGCTTGCCTGAAGGGGGCAAACACGGGCAGCATTCGTCTGCCATGCTGCGCGCGCTGGGAATCCGGGATTTCGTGATCGTGGAGCGGGTCGAACTCGAGACCGGCGCCGGCTTCACCGTGCTTACCGGCGAAACGGGCGCCGGGAAATCCATCCTCGTTGATGCCATCGAACTGCTGGTCGGCGGGCGCGCCGACGCGTCGCTGGTGCGCGAGGGCGCGGAGCGCGCCGAATTGTCGGCGGAATTCGACGTCGCCAAAGGCAGTGCCCTGGAAAAATATCTTGCCGACGCCGGGCTGGAAGGCGATCCGGGCAATGTCATCCTGCGGCGGGCGATCGACCGCTCGGGCCGCTCGCGATGCTTCGTCAACGGCCATTCCGCGACGCTGGCGCAGCTCAGGGAATCCGGCGAATTCCTGGTGGACATCCACGGCCAGCACGAGCACCAGTCGCTGCTGCGCGCGGCAGGGCAGCGCGAGCTGCTCGATGCGCACGCCGGGGCCGAGCAAATGGCGCTCGCCTGCGCCGACGCATGGCGCGGCTGGAAGCGGCTGGAAGCGCTGGCCGCCGAAGCCGAGCAGCAGTTCGCCAAACGGCAAGCCGAACGCGCGGAGCTGCAGGAAAAGGTCGCCGAACTGAAAAAGCTCGGCCTGAAGGATGATGAATGGGAGGGGCTCGCCGCGCAGCACCAGCGCCTGGCGCACGGCTCCAGCCTGCTCGCGGGCGCGCAGTCCTCGCTGGAAGCGTTGTCCGAGGCGGACGGCGCCTGCCTGCCGCAGCTGAGCGCGGTGGCCAGCCGGCTGCGCGCGTTGTCGGAGCACGACACGCAGCTCAAGGCGATCGTCGAGATGCTCGAGTCGGCCGAGGCGCAGGCCTCCGAGTCAGCGCGCGATCTGCGCGACTACGCCTCGCGCATCGACCTGGATCCGGAAGCGCTGCGGGACGTGGAGCAGCGCGTCGAGGCGCTGCATGCCGCCGGACGCAAGTACCGCGTCAAGCCCGCGGAGTTGCCGGCCCTGGAAAAGGATCTTCTGCTGCGCTTCAAGGAGATCGAGCTCGCGGCGAGTCCGGCAGCCCTGCAGCGCGAGGTGGCCGCGGCGAAGGGCCGCTACGACGCGGCGGCGAAAAAGCTGTCGGCGAAGCGCGAGAGCGCAGCGCAGGCGCTCGGGCGCGAAGTGACGCAGGCAATGCAGGGCCTGGCGATGACTGGGGGCCGTTTTTCCGTTTCTCTTAAGGCATTAAATGAACCGGGAAGCACAGGCGCGGAGGAAGCCGAGTTCGAGGTCGGCACGCATCCCAGCCTGCCATTGCGGCCGCTGGCGAAGGTGGCCTCGGGCGGCGAGCTGTCGCGCGTCAGCCTCGCGATCCAGCTGGTGGCGGCGAAGGAATCCCCGATCGGCACGCTGGTGTTCGACGAGGTGGATAGCGGAATCGGCGGCGCCGTGGCGCAGAAGGTAGGGCGGTCGCTGAAGAAACTCGGACGCGAACGCCAGGTGCTGTGCGTCACGCACCTGCCGCAGGTCGCCGCGCAGGCCGACGAGCAGTGGTCGGTGTCGAAATCGGCAACGCGCGGCAAGCTAAGCAGCGCCGTTGCGCGGCTCGACCGCGCCGGGCGCATCGAGGAACTGGCGCGCATGCTGGGGGGCGCTGAAATCACCGCCACCACGCGCAAGCATGCCGCGGAACTGCTAGGCAATTGACCCGCTAGACGGGGCGGTGCGGGCAGTTCGCCTTGGTGCAGTCGGCGTAGAGCGCGAGCGAATGGCCATGCAGTTCGAAGCCGTTCCTGCGGGCGATCTCGCTCTGGCGCTTCTCGATCTCGCCGTCGTAGAACTCCTCGACCCGGCCGCACTGCAGGCACACCAGGTGGTCGTGGTGCCCGCCCTGGTTCAACTCAAATACCGCTTTGCCGGTCTCGAAATGCTGCCGCGCCAGCAGCCCGGCCTGCTCGAATTGCGTGAGAACCCGGTAGACGGTTGCCAGTCCAACGTCCATGCCTTCGGCAATCAGCGCCTTGTACACGTCCTCGGCCGACAGATGGCGCACCTTGCTCGCCTCGAACAGCTCGAGGATCCTGCGCCGGGGCAGGGTTGCCTTGAGGCCGATCTCCTTCAGACTCTGAGCGCTGCTCATCCGTTATCATTATAGGCTCATGAAAACGACTTTCTGCCGCGTTTTCCCCGGGGTTCTGGCGTTGCTGATTGCCGCGCTGCTGCCCGCTTGCAAGTCGGTCGAATTGCCCAGGGTCCCCGGCGTCACGCCGTACCGGATGGTGATCCAGCAGGGCAATTTCATCTCGCAGGAAATGGTGTCGCAGCTCAAGCCCGGCATGTCGAAGGAGCAGGTGAGGTTCATCCTCGGCACGCCGCTGGTCACCGACATTTTCCACGCCGAGCGCTGGGACTACGTTTTCTTTCGCGAGACGCCCGACGGCAAGCGCGAGCAGCGCAACCTGTCGGTGGTGTTCGAGAACAGCAAGCTCGCGCGGGTGTTCGGCGATCTGCTGCCCTCCGCTGGCGCGGCCCAGTCGAGCGGATTTGAAACGCAGCTGAAGCCCGACAAGCCCCAGCCGGCGGAAGAGAAGAAGGAGCCGGGTTTCTTCGACCGGTTGCGGGAGAAGATCGGCCTGTGAAACGCGCCGGCATCAAGGTCGTGGTCGCGGGCGCGGGCGGCAAGATGGGCCGCACGCTCATCGAGGGCGTGCTCGGCGACAAATCGCTGGTGCTTGCCGCTGCGCTCGATGTCAAGGGCAGCCCGGCGGTCGGCGCGATCACCGGCGGGGTGAAGGTCGGATCGGACATCGCGAAGGCGATCGCCGCCGGCGACGTGCTGATCGATTTCACGCGCCCCGAGGGAACCATCGATCATCTCGAGGTCTGCGCCCGCCTGGGCAAGTCCATCGTTATCGGCACCACCGGGTTCTCCGACCCGCTGAAGAAAGCCATCCTGCAGGCCGGCCGGAAGATCCCGATCGCCATGTCGCCCAACTTCGCGGTGGGTGTGAATGCGCTATTCAAGCTCGCCGAAGTGGCGGCGGGAATCCTGGGCGACGATTTCGACGTCGAAATCGTCGAAGCGCACCACCGCCACAAGGTCGATGCCCCTTCCGGCACCGCTTTGAAACTGGGTGAAATCGTGGCCAAGGCGCTCAAGCGCGACCTGGCGAAGAGCGCTGTGTACGGCAGGCAAGGCGATACCGGCGTGCGGCCCGCCAGGCAGATCGCCTTTCACGCCATCCGTGGCGGCGACATCGTCGGCGAGCACACCGTGATCTTCGCCGGCGCCGGCGAGCGGGTCGAAGTCACCATCCGTTCGCAGAGCCGCATGACCTACGCGCTGGGCGCGCTGCGCGCCGTCAAGTTCCTGCGCGGCAGGCGGGCGGGCCTCTACGACATGAGCGATATCCTCGGCCTGAAGTAGCGTATAATTGCGTGCTCAAGCCGAGCGGGAAGGGCCCTGAATGTAAAAGGCGGCCCCTCCCGCTTTTCACGTCTACGTTTCACGTCTTGGAGTTTCGCTGTGGCCGCGCTCGAATCCGCCGTTCTCGTCCTCGCTGACGGGACGGTGTTTCGGGGCCGCTCCATCGGCGCGCGCGGTTCTTCGGCGGGCGAGGTGGTCTTCAATACCGCGATGACTGGCTACCAGGAGATCCTCACCGATCCTTCGTACTGTCGCCAGATCGTCACGCTGACCTATCCGCATATCGGCAATACCGGGGTAAACGCGGAGGACGAAGAGGCGCCCCGCTTGCATGCCGCGGGCCTGGTGGTGCGCGACCTGCCGGCCACGCATTCGAGCTGGCGCGCCGAAAACGCGTTGGATTTTTATTTGAAGAAAAATCAATTAGTAGGGATTGCCGACATCGATACCCGCAAGCTCACACGCCTGCTGCGGGAAAAAGGCGCCCAGAACGGCTGTTTGATGGCTGGCGAAATTGACGTTCAAAAAGCAATCAATGAAGCAAAAGCATTTCCTGGCCTGGCCGGGATGGATCTGGCGAAGGTCGTCACCACGGACAAGCCCTATCAATGGACCGAGGGAAGATGGGAACTCGGCAGGGAACCCGGCAAAGGCCATCGCCAGGCCGGCGAGGCGAAATTCCATGTCGTCGCCTACGACTACGGCATCAAGCGCAACATCCTGCGGCTCATCGCCGAGCGCGGCGCGCGGGTGACTGTTGTTCCTGCTTCTTTTTCCGCAAAAGAAGTTCTCAAAATGAGGCCCGATGGCGTTTTTCTCTCCAACGGGCCGGGCGATCCCGAGCCCTGCGATTACGCCATCGAGGCGATCGGCGAAATTCTCGACAGCACCCGCATCCCGGTGTTCGGCATCTGCCTCGGGCACCAGCTGATGGGCCTCGCCTCGGGCGCGAAGACCATGAAGATGAAGTTCGGCCACCACGGCGCCAACCACCCGGTGAAGGACCTCGACACCGGCCAGGTCGTGATCACCAGCCAGAACCATGGTTTCGCTGTTGACCCTTCCAGAATTTCTTCGATTTTGAGAGTGACCCATATTTCATTGTTCGATGGGTCACTGCAGGGACTGGCGCGCACCGACCGCCCCGCGTTCTGCTTCCAGGGCCACCCGGAGGCGAGCCCCGGGCCGCATGACATCGGTTATTTGTTCGACCGTTTCGCGAAAATGATGAGCGATGCCAAAGCGCACTGACATCCAGAGCATCCTGATCATCGGCGCGGGGCCGATCGTGATCGGCCAGGCCTGCGAGTTCGACTATTCCGGCGCGCAGGCCTGCAAGGCGCTGCGCCAGGAGGGCTACCGGGTGGTGCTGGTGAATTCCAACCCGGCCACCATCATGACCGACCCGGAGATGGCGGACGCCACCTACATCGAGCCGATCACCTGGCAGACGGTGGCGCGCATCATCGAGAAGGAGCGCCCGGACGCGCTGCTGCCCACCATGGGCGGGCAGACGGCGCTCAACTGCGCGCTTGATCTGGCGAAGAACGGCGTACTGGAGAAGTTCAAGGTCGAGATGATCGGCGCGTCGCGCGAAGCGATCGACAAGGCCGAGGACCGCGAGAAATTCAAGCAGGCGATGACCAGGATCGGCCTCGCCTCGGCGCGCTCCTCCCTGGCCCACTCGATGGAGGAGGCGCTGCAGGTGCAGGCGAGCCTCGGCTACCCGGTGGTGATCCGGCCGTCCTTCACGCTCGGCGGCACCGGCGGCGGCATCGCCTACAACCGCGAGGAATTCGTCGCCATCTGCGAGCGCGGGATCGAAGCCTCGCCGACGCAAGAACTGCTGATCGAGGAGTCGCTGATCGGCTGGAAGGAATTCGAGATGGAGGTCGTGCGCGACAGGGCGGACAACTGCATCATCGTGTGCTCGATCGAGAACCTGGATCCGATGGGCGTGCACACCGGCGACTCGATCACGGTGGCGCCGTCGCAGACGCTGACCGACAAGGAATACCAACTCATGAGAAACGCGGCGATCGCGGTGCTGCGCGAGATCGGGGTGGACACCGGCGGCTCGAACGTGCAGTTCGCCATCAACCCAAAGGACGGGCGCATGGTGGTGATCGAGATGAATCCGCGCGTGTCGCGCTCCTCGGCGCTGGCCTCCAAGGCGACCGGCTTTCCGATCGCCAAGGTGGCGGCCAAGCTTGCGGTCGGCTACACGCTGGACGAGGTCGCGAACGAAGTGACGGGCGGCGCCACACCGGCATCCTTCGAGCCGACCATAGACTACGTGGTGACCAAGGTGCCGCGCTTCGCGTTCGAGAAATTCCCGCAGGCCAACGACCGCCTGACCACGCAGATGAAATCGGTGGGCGAGGTGATGGCGATCGGGCGCACCTTCCAGGAATCCTTCCAGAAGGCGCTGCGCGGCCTGGAGGTGGGCGTAGACGGCCTGAACCAGAAGACACGGGACCGCGAGACGCTGGAGCGGGAGCTCGGCGAACCCGGCCCGGAGCGCATCTGGTACGTCGGCGACGCCTTCGAGAACGGTTTCAGCATGGAAGAGGTGCACCGGCTCACGCACATCGACCCGTGGTTCCTCGCCCAGATCAAGGAAATCGTCGACCTCGAAATGGAGCTGGACGACGAGCGTCTTGAGGATATTGACGCTGAAAAGCTGAGACTGTTGAAGCGAAAAGGTTTTTCCGACCGCCGGCTCGCCTATCTTTTTAATTCAAATGAAAAACTTATAAGAGAAAAAAGACATTCTCTCGGCATTCGTCCCGTCTACAAGCGGGTGGATACCTGCGCCGCCGAATTCGCGACGCGCACAGCCTACCTGTACTCCACCTACGAGGAGGAGTGCGAGGCCGAGCCGACCGGCAGGAAAAAGATCATCGTGCTGGGCGGCGGGCCGAACCGGATCGGGCAGGGCATCGAGTTCGACTACTGCTGCGTGCACGCGGCGATGGCGTTGCGCGAGGACGGCTTCGAGACCATCATGGTCAACTGCAATCCGGAGACCGTGTCCACCGACTACGACACCTCCGACCGCCTCTACTTCGAGCCGCTGACGCTGGAAGACGTGCTCGAGATCGTCGACAAGGAAAAGCCCTTCGGCGTCATCGTGCAGTACGGCGGCCAGACGCCGCTCAAGCTCGCTCGCGACCTTGCCGCCGCGGGCGTGCCGATCATCGGCACCAGCGCCGACATGATCGACGTCGCGGAGGACCGTGAGCGCTTTCAGAAGCTGCTGCACAAGATCAAGCTGCTGCAGCCGCCCAACCGGACCGCGCGCTCGGCGCCGGCGGCGATCAAGCTGGCGGAGGAAATCGGCTATCCGGTGGTGGTGCGGCCGAGCTACGTGCTCGGCGGGCGGGCGATGGAAATCGTGCACCAGCAGTCCGAGCTGGAGCGCTATATGGAAAACGCGGTGCGCGTCTCGAATGATTCTCCCGTGCTGCTCGACCGCTACCTGTCGAACGCGATCGAGGTGGACGTGGATGCGGTATCCGACGGCACCACCGTGCTGATCGCCGGCATCATGGAGCACATCGAGCAGGCGGGCGTGCACTCCGGCGATTCGGCCTGCTGCCTGCCGCCGCATTCGATCGGCGACGACCTCGTGCGCGAGTTGCACCGCCAGACGGTGCTGATGGCGAAGGCGCTCAACGTGGTGGGGCTGATGAACGTGCAGTTCGCGATCCAGAAAAACGAACTGGGCACGCTGGTCTACGTGCTCGAAGTGAACCCGCGCGCCTCGCGCACCGTGCCCTTCGTGTCCAAGGCGACCGGCATTCCCTGGGCGAAAATCGCGGCCCGCTGCATGGCCGGCATTTCGCTCACCCGGCAGGGCGTCGAGAAGGAAGTCGTGCCGCCGTATTTTTCGGTCAAGGAGTCGGTGTTCCCGTTCGACAAGTTCCCCGGCGTTGACACCATTCTCGGCCCGGAAATGAAATCCACGGGCGAAGTCATGGGCGTCGGCCAGACCTTCGGCGAGGCGTTCATCAAGTCGCAGGTCGCCGCCGGCGTGAAGCTGCCCAAGGGCGGGCGCGCCTTCATCAGCGTGCGCGACGGCGACAAGCAGATCGCGGCCGTGATCGCGCGCGACCTGGTGCAGCTTGGCTTCACGGTACTCGCGACACGCGGCACGGCGCAGGTGATCACGGCGCAGGGGGTCGAGGTGACGCTGGTGAACAAGGTGGCCGAGGGCAGGCCGCACATCGTGGACATGATCAAGAACGGCGACATCAGCTTAATCGTCAACACGGTCGAGGACACCCGGACCGCCATTTCGGACTCGCGCTCGATCCGCACCACCGCGCTGGCGCAGCGGGTCACCTATTACACGACCATCGCCGGAGCCCGGGCGGCCTGCACCGGAATGAAGGCGCTGGCCGCTCTGGAGCCCTACCGATTGCAGGAGCTGCACGCCAAACTGCACTAAACTCCACCCATGGCCAAAACCCCGATGACCACGCGCGGCGCCGAGCTGCTGCGCGCCGAACTTCAACGCCTCAAGGCCGTCGAGCGGCCCAACGTGATCACCGCCATCGCCGAGGCACGCGCGCACGGCGACCTGTCGGAGAATGCCGAGTACGACGCGGCACGGGCGCAGCAGGGCTTCATCGAGGGCCGCATCTCCGAGCTCGAGGCAAAACTCGGCAATGCGCAGATCATCGACCCGAAGCTGCTGGATGCGGACGGGCGCTGCGTGTTCGGCGCCACCGTCGACCTCGAGGAAAAGGGCAAGCCCGCGACCACCTACCAGATCGTCGGCGACGACGAGGCCGACATCAAGCAGCGCCGCATCTCGATCAATTCGCCGATCGCGCGCGCCCTGATCGGCAAGGAATCCGGCGACATCGTCGATGCGCAGACGCCGGGCGGCGTCAAGCGCTACGAAATCCTCGACGTGCGCTACGAATAGCGTGTTCCCAAGGGAGGCATCGGATGGACTCGAAAGCGAACTTCGTTAATCTTTACGGGCGCAGAAAGTTTCTTGAAACCTTGGCCCTGGCGGGGGCAGCAGGCGCGGTCGGCCTCAGGCCGGGCCTTGCCGCGGCCGAGCCGCCGCCCGAGACGAAGCGCATCCGCCTGCCGCAAATGGGCGGAATTTGCGTTGCGCCGCAATACGTCGCCGAGGACATTCTGCGCGCAGAAGGCTTTTCCGAGGTCGGCTACGTGAAGATGGGGGTGGCGCAGATCGATGCGAAGCTCGCGGCGGGCGAAGTGGACATCTCGATTACGTTCATCGCGCCGCTGGTGGTGCGAGTGGATGCCGGCGAGCCGGTCGTCATGCTGGCCGGGATCCATCCGGGCTGCTACGAGCTGTTCGCCACCAACGGCATCCGCTCGATCAAGGAGCTGAAGGGCAGGATCGTATCCGTCCCGGATCCGAACGGCGCGCATCAGCTGTTCATCTCGACCATCGTGTCGCACGTCGGGCTGGACCCGAAGCGGGACATCAAATGGGTGGTGCAGCCGCCTGCCGAGTCCATCAAGCATCTCGCGGAAGGAAAAATCGACGCCCTGGTCGGTTTTCCCCCGGTGCCCCAGGAGCTGCGGGCGAAGAAAATCGGCCAGGTGATCTTCAACAGCACCCTGGACAAGCCTTGGTCGCAGTACTTCTGCTGCGTCGTCGCCGGCAACCGGGAATTCGTGAAAAAGCACCCGGTCGCGACCAAGCGGGCGGCGCGTGCGCTGCTCAAGGCGGCGAACGTATGCGCGACCGAGCCGGAAGCCACGGCGCGCACGCTGGTAAGCCGCGGGTTCACCCCCAATTACGACTATGCCCTTCAGACCATGCGCGAGCTTCCGTACGCCCGCTGGCGCGATTTCAGTACGGAAGACTCGGTACGCTTCTTTGCGCTGCGCCTGCAGGAAGCGGGGTACATCAAGTCGAGCCCGAAAAAAATTCTCGCCGAGGGCACCGACTGGCGCTTCCTCAATGAGCTGAAAAAAGAGCTGAAGACATGATCGGACGCCGGGAGTTCGTGAAGGGCGTGGCGCTCGCCGGCGCGGCGGGCGCGCTGGGGTTCAGCCGGGAGCTGCTCGCCGCGGAGCCGGCGCCGGAGACGAAGCGGATCCGCATCGCCCAGATCCCGGACAACTGCTACGCGCCTCAATACATGGCCGAGGAGATGCT
>JBBPIU010000014.1:0-41641 GCA_038040245.1 Pseudomonadota bacterium
GCAAGGTGCTGGACGAATGCCTGCAGCTGCACGGCGGCTACGGCTTCATGTGGGAATTCCCGATCTCGCAGGCTTATGTGGACGCGCGCGTCACGCGCATCTACGGCGGTACCAATGAAATCATGAAAGAAGTCATTTCCCGTTCACTCGGGCTGGGAGGCAAAGATGGCTAGCAGCGTAACTGAGGCTTTCGTTTTCGACGCAATCCGCACACCGCGCGGCAGGGGCAAGGCGAGTGGCTCGCTGCACGAGGTGAAACCGATCACGCTCCTGACCGGCGTGCTGAAGGAACTCCAGAAGCGCCACGACCTCGACACCTCGCAGGTGGACGACGTGGTGATGGGCTGCGTCACGCCCGTGGGCGAGCAGGGCAGCTGCATCGCCAAGACCGCGGCGCTGGCCGCTGGCTGGGATTTCCGCGCCTCGGGCGTGCAGCTGAACCGTTTCTGCGCCTCGGGCCTCGAGGCGGTGAACATGGCGGCGCAGAAGGTGCGCTCCGGCTGGGAAGACCTGGTGGTCGCCGGCGGCGTGGAATCCATGTCGCGCGTGCCGCTGGGAACCGACCGCGGCCCCTGGGCCTGCGATCCCGAAACGGCGTTCGACACCGCGTTCATCCCGCAGGGCATCAGCGCCGACCTGATCGCGACGCTGGAAGGCTTCTCGCGCGAGCAGGTGGATGCCTACGCGCTGCGCTCGCAGCAGCGCGCCGGCGCGGCGCGCGATTCCGGGCGCTTCAAGCGCTCCGTCGTTCCCGTCGAGGACGCGATCGGCGACGTGATCCTCGACCACGATGAGTTCATCCGGCCGCAGACCACGTTGGAAGGGCTGGCCGCGCTCAAGACGTCCTTTGACAAGATGGGCGAGATGGGCTACGACGCGGTCGCGATCCAGCGCTATCCGCAGGTGGAAAGGATCAAGCACGTCCACACCCCGGGCAATTCTTCCGGCATCGTGGACGGCGCGGCGGCGGTGCTGATCGGCTCGGAGGAGAAGGGCAAGCAGCTCGGTCTCACGCCGCGCGCGCGCATCGTGTCCGTGGCGCTGTCCGGCGCCGATCCGACCATCATGCTGACCGGACCGATGCCGGCGGCGCGCAAGGCGCTCGCCAAGGCGAAGATGCAGATCGAGCAGATCGACCTGTTCGAAATCAACGAAGCGTTCGCGGTGGTGCCGATGAAATTCATGAAGGAACTGCACGTTTCCGACGAGATCGTCAACGTCAACGGCGGCGCGATCGCGATGGGCCACCCGCTCGGCGCCACCGGCGCCATGATCCTCGGCACGCTGATCGACGAGCTGGAGCGCAGGAAGCTGCGCTACGGCCTGGCGACGCTGTGCGTCGGCGGCGGTATGGGCATCGCCACCATCGTGGAGCGTCTCTGAGATGGCAGGCATGGCAGACGTGGATCACGTTTCGCCTATCCGCTTCGAGAAGGATTCCGAAAACATAGTCACCGTCACCTTCGATGCGCCCGGCGCCCAGGTCAACACCATGACCGAGGCGTGGCAGGCTGCGTTCACCGATGCCGTGGAGCGCCTCGCGCGCGAGAGGGATTCGACCAGGGGCGTGATTCTCGCCTCGGCAAAGAAAACCTTCTTCGCCGGCGCGGAACTGAAGGACGTGCTCAAGTACGGCCCGAAAGACGGACCGCAGGTGTTCCGCTGGATCGAATCCGCGAAGAAGCACATGCGCATGCTGGAGAAGATCGGCATCCCGGTGGTCGCGGCGCTCGAAGGCACTGCGCTCGGCGGCGGCTGGGAGATTGCGTTGTGCGCGCATTGCCGCATCGTGCTGGATGATGCTTCGATCCAGCTCGGGCTTCCCGAAGTGACGCTCGGCCTTCTCCCCGGCGCGGGCGGCGTCACCAAGACCGTCCGCATGCTCGGCCTCGAGGCGGCGTTTGCGTACCTGGTCGAAGGCAAGACGATGCGCCCGCAGGAGGCGGCCAAGCTAGGTCTCGTTCAGGGCGTTGCCGCCAACCGCGATGATCTTTTCAAGATGGCGCGCGAGTGGATCCGCGCCAATCCGTCGCCGAAGCAGCCCTGGGACGAGGACAACTACCGCATGCCGGGGGGCGGTCCGTCGAGCCCCAAAGTTTCGCAGATGCTCGCGATCGCGCCCGCCATGGTGGTCGAGAAGACGCGCGGCCTGTACCCGGCGCCAAAGGCGATCATGTCGGCGATGGTGGAGGGCGCGTACGTGGATTTCGATACCGCTCTGCGCATCGAATCGCGCTACCTCGCCAGGCTCGCGGTCGGGCCGGTGGCGAAAAACCTCATCTCGCTCTTCTTCAACCGCACTGCGATCAAATCCGGCGCCTCGCGTCCAAAGGACGTGCCGAAGTGGAAGGCGACGAAAGTCGGCATCCTCGGCGCCGGCATGATGGGCGGCGGCATCGCCTGGGCGAATGCGAATCGGGGAGTTGCTTGTATTTTGAAAGATGTATCGGTCGAGAAAGCCGAGGCGGGGAAAGCCTATTCCGCGAAAATTCTCGAACGACGCAAAAAAGATAAAAAAATATTGGAATTGATAAAAACAACGTCCGAGGCGAAAGACCTCAGCGGCTGCGACCTCATCATCGAAGCGGTGTTCGAGAAGCGCGAGCTCAAGGCGCAGGTGACGAAGGAGGCCGAACCGATGCTGGCCGCCAATGGCATCTTCGCCTCCAACACCTCCACGCTGCCGATTTCGGGCCTCGCCAAGGCCTCGGCGAAACCGGAGAATTTCATCGGCCTGCATTTCTTCTCGCCGGTGGACCGGATGGAACTGGTGGAAATCATCAAGGGCGAGAAAACCTCGCCCGAGACGCTGGCCAAGGCGTACGACTACGTGCTGCAGATCGGCAAGACGCCGATCGTGGTCAACGACTCGCGCGGCTTCTATACCAGCCGCACCTTCGGCACTTTCGTGCAGGAAGGCTGCGCGATGCTCGCCGAGGGGATCCCGGCGGCGGCGATCGAGAACGCCGCGCGTCAGGCCGGCATGCCGGTCGGGCCGCTGGCGGTGATCGACGAAACCTCGATGTCGCTGTCGGTGCAGGTGATGGAGCAGACCATCGCCGATCTCAAGGCCGAGGGCAAGTCGCTGCCGCCGGAGCATCCCGGGCAAAAGGTCATCGTGAAGATGGTGAAGGAACTCAAGCGCCCCGGAAGGGCGGCCGGCGGCGGCTTCTACGAATATCCGCAGGACGGCAAGAAATTCCTCTGGCCCGAACTCGGCAAGATCTTCGGCCGCAGCGGGCTCAAGTGGGACGTGGAGGAAATGAAGGACCGCATCCTCTACCGCCAGGCGATCGAAACCGCGCGCTGCCTGGAAGAGGGCGTGCTCACCACCGTGCATGACGCCAACATCGGCTCCATCTTCGGCATCGGCTTTCCTGCGTGGACGGGTGGTGCGTTGCAGTTCATCAACTCTGTCGGGCCAGCGAAATTCATCGCCCGCGCGGATGAACTGGCGAAGAAATTCGGCGAGCGCTTCGCACCACCCAGAATCCTGCGAGACAAGGCGAGCTCTGGTAGTATGTTCTGACTACCTGTGGAGGCCCGATGACGGTTGCAGCGACCAGCATCAAAATACCCCTTCGATTGAAATCGAAGATCGAGCGCCTGGCGCGGAGTACGGGGGAGAGCTCGCACGCGTTCATGTTGCGCGCGCTCGCAGGACAGGTCGAGGCGGCAGAGCGCTATCAGGCGTTTCTGCAGGACGGTGTGCGCGCGGATGAGGCAATGCTGCGCAGCGGACTGGGTTATGCAGCCGAAGACGTGCACGCCTACCTGGAGGCAAAAGTTGCAGGTCGCCGGGCGCGCAGGCCGAGGCCGGCGCGTTGGCGCGGGTAGTCTATTCCGACGAGGCATTCGAAGACCTCGATCGGATTGTCGAGTTTCTGCTTGGCAGGTCCCCGCAGACAGCTGGTGCTGCACTCAAGCAGATCCGGGCGGCGGTATTGGTGCTTGCCGTGCACCCTCAGATTGGCCGGCGCGTGGATGGACATCGCCGTGAACTGGTGATTACGTACAGGGCGACCGGATATCTTGCCCTCTACCGCCACGATGCGCGACCCGATGTAGTACGGATATTGCGCGTCCGCCACCAACGTGAAGCGGGCTATCGTGACTGAGTGCATCCATGCCGCCTGCTTCTGCCTACGCAACCGTTGACGCTGCGCGCCGCGCCGACGCGGAACGCGCATGATACGCTCGGCCGAGGCACCGGATACGGAGATAAATCGATGGCGGTTCCGCCGATTCTGCAGCAACTGCGCATCCCCGTGATCGGGGCGCCGATGTTCATCGCGGGTAATCCGAAGCTGGTCATCGAGCAGTGCAAGGCCGGCATCGTCGGCTCGTTTCCGGCGCTCAATGCCCGGCCGAAGGAAGCGCTGGAGGGCTGGTTGACGGAAATCGAGACCGCGCTCGCGGGCCAGCCGAAGGCGGCGCCCTACGCGGTCAACCAGATCGTGCACAAGTCCAACGACCGCCTGGAGCACGACGTAGAGGTCTGCATCCGGCACAGGGTGCCGATCACGATCACGAGCCTCCGGGCGCCGAACGACGTGGTGGCGAAGATCCATGCTTACGGTGGCATTGTGCTGCACGACGTGATCAGCGTGCGCCACGCGGAGAAGGCGCTCGAGGCGGGTGTCGACGGCCTGATCCTGGTCTGTGCCGGCGCCGGCGGCCACGCCGGCATGCTGTCGCCGTTCGCGCTGATCGGCGAGGTGCGGCGCTTCTTCGACGGCCCGATCGTGCTCTCGGGCGCGATTACCAGCGGCGCTGCGATCCTCGCCGCGCAGGCCGCCGGGGCGGACCTAGCCTACATCGGCACGCGCTTCCTCGCCACGCCCGAGGCGAGCGTGCCGGAGCGCTACAAGGAGGAGATCCTGCGCTCCGCCGCCGCCGATATCGTCTACACGGATCTTTTCTCCGGCGTGCACGGCAACTACCTCAAGCACAGCATAGTCGCGGCCGGCTTCGATCCGCTCAAGCTGCCCAAGTCCGATCCCGCCAAAATGAATTTCGGCACCGCCGGCGGCGCCGAGAAAAAAGTCTGGCGCGACATCTGGAGCGCGGGGCAGGGCGTGGGGCAGATCGACGCCGTGGTTCCGGTCGCGCAGGTGGTGGACAGGCTCGCTGCCGAGTACCTCGCCGCCCGGCAAAGGCTGCAGATCAACTGATGGATGTGCTCGAGATCGAGCGGCGCGGCTCCGCCGCCTGGCTGTGGCTCAACCGGCCCGAGCTGCGCAATGCCCTGAATGACCTGGTTTTAAATTCAATTTCGAAGGCACTCAAGGAACTGGAAAAAGATTCCGCCTGCAGAGTCGTGGTACTCGCCGGCCGGGGCCAGGCGTTCTGCGCCGGCGGCGACCTGTCGCGCATGGCACAGGCGGCGAAGATGACGAAGGCGAAGTCCAGGCTCGAAGCCGGGCGCTTCGCGAAGCTGCTTTACCGAATGCACACCTACCCGAAACCGCTGATCGCGCGCGTGCACGGCCCCGCTTTCGCGGGTGGCATGGGCCTCGTCGCCGCTTGCGACCTGGTGGTCGCGGCAGAGGAGGCCGAGTTTTGCCTGCCCGAGGTGAAAATCGGCCTGGTGCCCGCGATGATCAGTTCCTACATCGTGCGCGCCATCGGCGAGCAGCAGGCGCGCAGGTACGTGCTGACCGGAGAGCGCCTGGCGGCGCGCGAAGCGCATCGCATCGGCTTGGTGCACGAATGCGTCGCTGCCTCGGAACTGGATGTGCGCGTGGAGAAATTCGCGGCACAGCTCGCGCAGGCGGGCCCGCGGGCGCTCGCGCGCTCGAAGAAGCTGCTGGCAAGGGTGGCGAAGGCGGCGATCACGCCGAAGCTGTCGGAGGAGACCGCGGCGGTGCTGGCCGACGTGCGCGCGGGGGACGAAGCCCGCGAGGGGATCCGCTCCTTCCTCGAGAAGCGAAAGCCGAACTGGTAATTACCTTGGCGCGGGTTTGATCACGCCCGCCGCTTCGCCGAAGCCGATCGACGCATAGCCCTCGCGCACGCAGCGCGAGCGCTGGATCACTTCGTCGCCGTCTTCAATGAACAGGCGCGTCTCGCCGGCGGGCAGCGCAATCGGCGCCTTGCCGGCCTGCGTGAGTTCCAGCATCGAACCGAGCGAATCCGGCGTCGGCCCGGAGATGGTGCCCGAGCCGAGCAGGTCGCCGGGCTGCAGGTTGCAGCCGTTGGAGGCCTGGTGGGTCACGATCTGCGCCGCGGTCCAGAACGAATGGCGGAAGTTGCTGCGCGTCAGCCGTGTCCCTGGAATTTTCTGCGTTCGCATGCGAGCGGTCCTGAGATACATCTCCATGTCGATGGCGTAGCCGCCTTCGCGCTGGTCTGCCTCGTGGAAGAGATAGGGCAGCGGCGCGGGCAGGCCGCCGGCACGGGGGAACGCCGGGCAGCGGAAGGGCTCGAGCGCCTCCGTGGTCACGATCCAGGGCGACACGGTGGAAGCGAAGCTCTTGGCGAGGAACGGCCCGAGCGGCTGGTACTCCCAGGCCTGAATGTCGCGCGCCGACCAGTCGTTGAACAGCACTACGCCGAACACGTGATCGAGCGCTTTGGAAATCGGCACCGGTTTGCCGAGCGCATTGCCCGGCCCGACGACGAACCCGAGCTCGAGCTCGAAATCGAGCCGTTTGCTGGGACCGAAGACGGGTGACTGTGCATCGGGAGTTTTTGTCTGTCCGTTGGGCCGCACCACCGGCGTCCCGCTGACAATGATCGAGGAAGCGCGCCCGTGATAGCCGATCGGCACCCAGTGGTAGTTCGGCAGCAGCGGGCTATCGGGCCGGAAGATCTTGCCGACCGTGGTCGCGTGGTGGATGCCGGTATAGAAATCGCTGTAGTTGCCGATTGCGACCGGAAGAAACAGTTCCGCTTTCTTCATCGGCACCAGATGTTTCGAGAATTTCTTCCGGTTCTTCGGATTGGAAAGCGCATCCGACAGCAGCTTTCTCAACGCCCTCCAGGTGGGAGGTCCGGCGGCGGCGAGGACATTCAGAGTCGGCCCGGTCTTGATGCCCACCGCCGCCAGGTCGAGGATCTGGTCGCCGATCGCGATCCCGCCGCGAGGGCTCTGATTGCTTTTTTTTCTCTTGAATACGCCAAAAGGAAGATTCTGAATCGGAAAATCGCTCGCCGCGTCGTTCGCGCTCTCGACCCAGCTGCGCAGCGCCGGATTGTGCGTCGCGTTCATTTGAAATGCTTCTTGAAGCCGTGCCACACCGCCTCGTAGCCTTTCTGCAACTGCGGCGCGCCAAGCGCGAACTTCGTCGGACGGAAGATGTACTTCGATTCCCACATGAACGCGAGCGTGTTCTCGATCTTGTGGGGCTTGAGTTCCGCCGCACTCGCCTTGTCGAAGGTGGCGACGTCCGGGCCGTGGCCCTGCAGGCAGTTGTGGATCGAGATGCCGCCGGGCAGGAAGCCCTCGGCCTTGGCGTCGTACACGCCGTGCACCAGGCCCATCAGTTCGCTCATCACGTTGCGGTGGAACCAGGGCGGGCGGAAGGTGTGTTCCGCCACCATCCAGCGCGGCGGGAAGATCACGAAATCGCAGTTCGCCACGCCCGGCTGGCCCGAGGGTGAGGTGAGCACGGTGAAGATCGACGGGTCCGGATGGTCGAAGCTCACGGTGTTGATCACCATGAAGCGTGCCAGATCGTATTTGTAGGGCACGTAGTTGCCGTGCCAGGCGACCACGTCGAGCGGCGAATGGCGGTATTCCGCGGCCCACAGGTTGCCGAGGAACTTTGCCACGACTTCGCACTTGCCGTTCTTGTCCTCGAAGGCGGCGACCGGCGCGAGGAAGTCGCGCTTCTGCGCCAGGCCCTGGGAGCCGATCGGCCCCAGCTCGGGCAGCCGGAAGGGCGCGCCGTAGTTCTCGCACACGTAGCCGCGCGACGGACCGTCGGGTAGTCCGACCTTGAACTTCATGCCGCGCGGCATGACCGCGATTTCTCCCGGTTTTGCTTCGATCTTTCCTAATTCAGAAAAAATTAAAAGTCCACCCAGTTGCGGGACGAACATCATCTCACCGTCGGCATTGTGGAAATAGCGGTCGGTCATGGAGCGGTTGGCACAGTAGACATGCACGCCGAGGCCCGCATGCGCCGCCGGATCACCCGAACCCGCGATGGTGGCGAGGCCGTCGATGAAGTCGGTCGGTTTCGAGGGGATCGGCAGCGGGTTCCAGCGCAGCAGGTTGGGCGGCGTCTTGACTTCGTCGAACGGACCCGAGCGCAGCAGGCCGTTGGCAATGGGCGCATAGGGCCCGTGCATCGCCGAGGGCCGCAGCTTGTAGAGCCAGGCATTCAGATTCTCGGCGCGCGGTGCGGTGAACGCGCTGCCCGAGACGCCTTCCGCGTAGAGTCCGCGCGGCGCGCGCTGCGGCGAATTCTGGCCGACCGGCAGCGCGCCCTTGGCCGCTTCGCTGGAAAAGCTGTTGCCGAAGCCCCGCTGGTAGGCGAGCTTGACGCGCTTTGCGGGTTTGATCCGGGCCTTCACTCGCATGTCCATGGCAGCTCCCGTGGAAATCGGCGTGAGAGCCGGATTCTAAGCGGGTTTGAAAGCGTCGAAGATCAACGCGCGCGCGGCGGCAGCGCCGGCGCCGCACCCTCGGGCAGCGGGATCTCGTGCGCGATGAGGGTCATGGCCACCATCGTGTAGTAGCCCATGAGGGCGGTCAGTTCGACGACGCCCAGCGTGCCGATGAGCTCGTGCGCCCGGCGGTAGCTTTTGTCGCTGACTGCTTTGTTTTCATGCATCTCGCGACAGAAATCGTAGATCGCCTGTTCATCCTCGGTGGTGAACGGCGGGCGCTGTCCATGGCGGATCGCTTCGATCACTGCCGCGGAGAGGCCTCCTTTCAACGCCGCGGGTGCGTGCTGCTGCCACTCGAGCTGGCTCGTCCAGTGGCGCGCGGTGACCAGGATCGCAAGCTCGGAGAGCCGCGGCGGCAGGCTGGTGCGGTAGCGCAGGATTTCGCCGAACTGCTGCCACTTGTCGGCGAGTTCCGGCCGGTGCAGCGCAGCGCGCAGCGGGCCGACCACCACGCCGCGCGGGCCGCTCACCACGGCGTCGTACACGCGCCGCTGCTCCGCGGTCATGCTGTCCAGGGGGAACAGGGGTATGCGGGCCATTAAACAATGCCAGTCTTGCGAAGCTGTTCGATTTCGTCGCTGCCAATGCCCAGATCACGCAATATTTCCAGCGTGTGCTGACCAAGCAACGGGGGCGGAACGTCGTGCTTCAGCGGCGCTTCCTTGAATCGCATCGGGCTCGCGACCTGCGGCAGGCTTGCGCCGCTAGGATGCGGCAGCTCGAACAGCATTGCGCGATGCTTCACCTGGGGATCCTCGAACGCCTCCGGAATGCTGTTGATCGGGCCGCAGGGAACGCCGACGGCTTCCAACGCCCCGACCCAGTGCGCGCGACCGTGCCTGGCCAGCTCGGCCACGATCATCGGGTTCAGCACCGCGAGGTTGCCTACGCGCGCCGGATTGGTCGCGAAGCGTTGGTCCCTGACCCATTCGGGACGCCCGAGAACTTCGCAGAGCTTCCCGAACTGCCCGTCGTTGCCGACCACGATGACGACGGTGCCGTCGGCGCAGGGAAACACGTCCTGCGGCTGGATGTTGGGATGCGCGTTGCCGGTGCGGCGCGGCGTTTTGCCCGAGACGAGATGGTTCATCGCCTGGTTGGCGAGAAAGCCGATCTGCACGTCGAGCATGCCGATGTCGATGTACTCCCCATGGCCGGACACTTCGCGCCGCGCCAGCGCCGCGAGGCTCGCCACCGCCGCGTACATGCCGGTCATGATGTCCACGATCGGGATGCCGACCTTTTGCGGGCCGCCGCCGGGCTTGTCGTCGCGCTCCCCGGTGATGCTCATCAGGCCGCCCATCGCCTGGATGAGGAAATCGTAGGCAAGCTGCTCGCGCCGCGGTCCGGTCTGGCCGAAACCCGTCACCGAGCAATAGATGAGCTTCGGGTTGATTTGCTTCAGGTCCTCGTAACCGAGCCCGAAGCGCGCCAGCGTGCCGACCTTGTAGTTTTCCAGCAGGATGTCGGAGCGCGCGGCCAGGGCCTTCACGATGCGCTGGCCCTCGGGCTTGTCGAGGCCGAGCGTGAGGGATCGCTTGCCGCGGTTCACCGAGAGGTAGTAGCCCGCCTCCCTGGATTCTGTGCCGTCTGGATTCTTCAGGAACGGCGGCCCCCAGCCGCGCGTGTCGTCGCCCGCGCCGGGGCGCTCCACCTTGATCACATCGGCGCCGAGGTCGGCCAGGATCTGGCTCGCCCAGGGGCCCGCCATGATGCGGCTCAAATCGAGGACACGGATATGCGAGAGGGGGCCCGGCATGGATCGTTCCCTTCTCAGTCTATTCCATCCGCGGATGCGCGGCCGGCAAAGAAGATATGCTTTCGATATGAAGCTGCACTGGTCGCCGCGCTCGCCTTTCGTGCGCAAGGTGATGATCTTCGCCCACGAGACGGGGCTGGCAGAGGCGTTCGAACGGGCGCGCAGCGTCGTGGCGATGAGTAAGCCGAATGCCGCGCTGATGCTCGACAATCCGCTCAGCAAGCTCCCGACGCTGGTGCTGGACGACGGCCGGGCCCTGTTCGACTCAGTCGTCATCTGCGAGTATCTCGACAGCCTGCATACTGGTGCGCCGTTGTTTCCAAAGCCCGGGCAGCCGCGCTGGGAAGCGCTGCGCTGGCACGCGCTGGGCGACGGCCTGCTCGATGTGCTGATCCTGTGGCGCAACGAGCGCGAACGCGATTCCGATCAACGCCTGCAGGACCTGATGGAAGCCTTCGAGCTGAAGACCCGCGCGGCGCTCGCGCTGCTCGACAGGGAGGCGCAGGCACTGGAGGTGGCGGCGTTCGGCATCGGCCCTATCGCCATCGTCTGCGCGCTCGGCTACCTCGATTTCCGCTTTCCCGGATTCAACTGGCGTTCCGGGCACCCGCGCATTGCCGCGTGGTTCGGCAAACAATCGCAGCGGCCCTCGGTGCGGATGACCGCGCCGCTCGACGATCAATAAAGGAGAAGCCGTGGAGAACAACTACACCGAACTCAAGGTGGCGATCGACGCACACGTAGCGACGCTGACGATGGACAGCCCGCCCGTGAATGCGCTCACGCGCACCCTGAACGACGAGCTGACGCATGCGCTGGACCGCATTTCGGAGATCGACGAAATCCGGGCCGTGGTGCTGACCGGCGCGGGCAAGCAGTTCTGCGCCGGCGCCGATCTCAAGGGCCGGGCCCAGGTGATTCGCGGGCCCGGCGATCTGCAGGCGCACTCGCGCCGCACGCGCGAGTGCTTTCACGCCATCCGCGAATGCGCCAAGCCGGTGATCGCGGCGATCAACGGCGCGGCGCTGGGTTCAGGCCTCGCGATGGTCGCCTCCGCCGATATCCTCATCGCCTCCGACAAGGCGACCATCGGCGCGCCCGAAGTGGACGTGGGCCTGCTGGGCGGCGGGCGGCATGCGATGCGTCTGTTCAGCCACTCGCGGCTGCGCCGCATGATGCTGACGGGCTACCGGGTGCCCGGAGCGGAACTCTATCGGCTGGGCATCATCGAGGCCTGCACTACGCCCGAAGAGCTGATGCCTGCCGCCATGGAACTGGCGCGGACGATCGCCTCCAAAAGCCCGCTGTCCACCCGCATGATCAAGCACACCCTCAACGTGATCGAGGACATGAGCCTGCGCGACGGCTACCGCTATGAGCAGGACATGACCGCGGCCATCGCCAGGACGCAAGACGCGCAGGAAGCGCAGCGCGCCTTCAAGGAAAAGCGCAAACCGGTGTTCAAAGGCTGCTGAGTATAATGATTTCAGACCGCTCATCGAGGGAGGAGACCCCATGAAGTTCGCACGTTCGTGCATCGCCGCCACGCTTGCCGGAGTAATAGGTGCGGGCATCTGCGCAGGCGCCCAGGCGCAGCAAAAATACGAAATGAAGCTCGCCTACTTCGTCGGCGACCAGCACGCGATGTCGCAATGGCTGGTGAAGTGGTCCGAGCAGCTTGAGAAGGGCTCGGGCGGGCGCATCACGGTGAAGCGCTTCCCGGGCGCGCAGATGGGGCCGACGCCGAACCACTACGATTTCGCGCGCACCGGCCAGGCCGATGCGGCGTGGTTCCTGCACGGCGGCACGCCGGGGCGATTTCCGCTCACCGAGATCATCAGCCTGCCGTTCATGGTCGGCAGCGCCGAGATCGGCATCAAGGTGCTCAACGACCCCGGGCTGCGCGCCAAGTATCTCGATGCCGAGCACAAGGGCGCAAAGGTGCTGATGCTGTTCACCCACCAGCCCGGTGGCGTGCACACCACCAAGAAGCCGATCCGCACGCTCGAGGACTTGAAGGGGATGCGCATCCGCTTTTCCAATCCGACCATCCGCGAGCTGGTAGCCGCGCTCGGCGCGACACCCGTGGGCGTGCCGCCGCCCGAGCAAGTGGAGCAGCTGCAGAAGGGCACCATCGACGGCGTGTTCATCGACTACGGCGGCGCCGGCATCGCATTCAAGATGGGTGGCGTCGTCAAGTACTCGACCGAGCTGTACGCGTATGTCTCCAGCTTCGGCTTGACGATGAACGAGGACTTCTGGGGGAAGCTCCCGCCCGAGCTGAAAAAGCTGGTGGTCGATACCACCACCGGCAAGGAGAAGGAAATCGGCGAGGCCTGGGATGGACTGGATGTGCCGGGCAAGAAGGCGCTGATCGACGGCGGCGCCGAAGCGATCAAGCTCTCGCCCGCGGATACGGCCAAGGTGCGCAGCGTCGGCGCCCAGGTGTCCGAGGCGACGCTCAAGGCCTATGAGGAAAAAGGCCTGCCGGCGCGCACGGTCCACAACATGATGCGGGCGTTGTCCGAGAAGCACGCCAAGACCTCCAAGAACTTCTGGAACTGAGCGCCCGCCGCGCTGCGCCCGCCGTATGAAGGGCTGGCGCAGGGCGGTAGCCACGGCCTGCGGCTGGAGCGCGGGCTTTTCTCTTGCGGCGATGATGCTGGTCACCGTCGCCGACGTGGTGCTGCGCGCGGCCATCAACAAGCCGATCCGCGGCACGCTCGAAATCGTCGAGCTGCTGCTCGCCTGTTCTTTTTTCCTTGCCTTGCCCGCAACGTTCCTGCGCGACGAGCATATCGTCGTCGATATCGTGGACGGCTTCGCTGTGCGCTGGGTGCCGCTGCTCAGGCGCATCGCCGGGGTGCTCGGGGTCCTGGTGATGGCGGCGATGGCCTGGCAGGGCTGGATCGCCGCGAAAGACACGCTGATGTTCCATGACGTGACATCGGATCTGGCATTGCCGCGCATCTGGTACTGGATCCCGGTGCTCGCGGGGATGATCGGCAGCTGCATCGCGGCGGCGGCGATGGTCTTCGAAGGGAAAAACGGCAGGTGAGCGTGACCGTGATCGGCATCCTGGGCGTCGTAGGGCTGCTCGCATTGATATTCGCGCGCGTACCGATTGCGCTCGCGCTCGCCGCGAGCGGCCTCGCCGGCTATGCCGCGCTCGATGGCTGGGCCAAAGCGCTGAAAATGTTCGGCACGGTGCCGTTCAACCTGGCGAGCGCCTATTCGCTCTCGGTAATACCGCTCTTCATCCTGATGGGAGCGGTGGCGTCGCGCGCCAACATGGCGAAGGAGCTGTTCGAGGCCTGCAATGCGGTGTTCTCGGGCATGCGCGGCGCGCTTGCGAACGCCACGATCGGCGCCTGTGCCCTGTTCGGCGCCATCTGCGGCTCCTCGATCGCTACCGCGGCCACGTTCTCCAAGGTGGCGATTCCGGAGATGAAGCGCCACGGCTATGACCAGGCCTTCGCGGCCGGTTGCGTCGCTTCCGCGGGGACGCTGGACGTGCTGATCCCGCCCTCGGTGCTGCTGGCGATCTACGCCATCGTCGCCGAACAGTCGTTGCCGAAACTCTACGCGGCGGCGTTCGTGCCGGGCTTCGTCCTGGCCGCGCTCTACGTGGTGGTGGTGTTCGTGGTCGCATGGTTGCGTCCAGCCTGGGTGCCGCGCGTGCCGGGGATGGGGCTGGCGGCGCGCCTGCGCGCCTCGCTCGGCATGTGGAAGCTGGGCGTGCTGTTCTTCTTCGCGGTGTTTGGCATCTACCTCGGCTGGTTCTCGCCCACCGAGGCGGCGGCGGTCGCGGCCTTCGTCGCCATCCTGATCGCGTTCTTGACGCGCCAGATGGGCTGGCACGGGCTGCTCGAGGCGCTGCTCGAGACCGCCCACACCACGGCGGCCATTTTTTTCATCGTCGTCGGCGCCTTCGTCTTCTCCCGCTTCATTGTGCTGACCCAATTTCCGAACGAGGTCGCGCGCTGGGCGCAGGACGCTGGCGTGGGCCCGTTCTGGATCCTGGTGGCAGTGACGGCGCTGTACGTGCTGCTTGGCACCTTTCTCGACGAGGTGAGCACGATCCTGATCACCGTGCCGGTGACGCTTCCGCTGATCATCGGCATCGGTTTCGACGGCGTCTGGTTCGGCATTTTCGTCACCGTCATGTGTACCATCGGCCTCATCAGCCCGCCTACCGGCATGACCGTGTTCGTGATCCAGGCGCAGCATCCCGACATCCCGGTGGTCCGCATTTATCTCGGCACGCTGCCTTTCCTGGTCGCCGATTTCGTGCTTGTCGGTCTGCTGATCGCTTTGCCGCAATTGGTGTCCTGGCTTCCGGGAGTGCTCAAGATATGAGGGAAATTCTCATCGCTGGAGGCGGCATCGGGGGACTCGCGGCGGCGCTCGCGCTGGCGCAAAAGGGCCGCAAGGTGAGGGTGCTGGAGAAAGCGCCCGAATTCGGCGAGATCGGCTACGGCATCCAGATGGGGCCGAACGTGAGCCGGATGCTCGAGCGCCTGGGCGTGCTCAAGGCGCTCGAGGCGACGTCGGTTTTTCCGGAAGCGCTGATCTTTGCCGACGCGCTCACCAACGAGGAGATCAGCCGCATCTCGCTCGGCGCCGCGTTCCGCGCGCGCTACAAATTTCCCTATTTCGTCATCCACCGCCGCGATCTGCACGGGGGGCTGCTGGAAGCATGCCGGCAGCGCAACGAGATTGCGCTCGATGCCTCGCGCGGCGTGACGAAGTTTGAGCAGAAAAAGGATGCCGTCCTCGTCAGCTGCGACAACGGCGCCGAGTATGAAGGCGCGGCGCTGGTCGGCGCCGACGGGCTGTGGTCGCCGACGCGCCAGGCCGTGATCGGGGACGGCGCGCCGCGCATCGCCGGGCATTTCGTCTACCGTGGCGTGGTACCCGACGAGCAGATCGCCGAGCGCAGCCGCGCCGGCACCATGACGATCTGGGGCGGCCCGGACCTGCACCTGGTCCAGTACCGGCTGCGCGGCGGCGCGGTGATGAACAACGTCGCCACCATCGCCAGCCGCCGGTTCCGCCGCGGCGAGAAAGACGCCGGCGCGCCGGACGAACTCGAGGAGATCTTTGCGCGCACCCACCCGGGCGTGCGCGACAATCTGCGCTACGTGTCGCGCGAGCGGAATTGGGTGCTGCACGACCGCGACCCGGCGACCAACTGGACCAGCGGCAGCGTCACGCTGCTCGGCGACGCGGCGCACCCGACGCTGCAGTACCTCGCGCAGGGCGCCCAGATGGCGATCGAGGACGGTGTGGTGCTGGCCGAAAAGGTCGCCGCCGCGGGCGAGGACTACAACCGCGCGTTCCTCGCCTACCAGCGCGAGCGCATGAACCGCAGCGCGCGCGTGGTTCTCTCATCGCGCTTCTTCGGCGAATACATCCACGTCGACGGCGGCGCGCGCGTGCTGCGCAACGAACTCGCCCGCGGGCGCGATCCGGACAATCCCTGGGAAGTGGACTGGCTCTACCGCGGCATCGAGGTCAACGGAAAGCTGTAGAAAATCGGCGTCAGAGCCCGATTCTTCTAGGCTGGCGCCGCTTCCTTGAGCGGCATGTGCCGCAGCCATTTTTCCACTTCCTTCGGATCGGAAAACAGCGTCTCCAGCTCGGCGCGCACTTCTTCCTCGGTCTGCAACACCGATTCGACCACGCTGCGCTCTTCGCCCGAGCGGTCGGTGGCGAGCTCCAACCGAATGCCGTTCGGGTCGTAGCAGTAGGCCGACCAGAAGCGCCCGCCGAGCGGCACCGGGCCGATGACGTTGACGCCTGCGGCTTTCACGCGCTCGAGCATACCTTCGAATTTCTCCGGCGCGAGGTGGAAGGCGATGTGCTGCATGCCGCCGGGAAGGTCGCGGTTCTGCCGCGGCAGTCGTTTCGGATATTCGAAGAACGCGAGCAGCGTGTCGTTGCCCATGTTGAAGAAATAATGGCGCAGATTATCGTAGGGTGGCTGGCCGCGGTCGCGCTCGAAGGGCACCCGGCGCACATGCACCAGCTGCATGCCGAGCACGCGGGTGTAGAAATCCATCGTCGCCGGCAGGTCGTCGGTGACGAACGCCAGGTGGTCGATGCCGCGCGTAAGCGCGGGTTTGAGGTTATGCGATGCGCTCATGGCTTTTCTCCTCCAGTTGCGCGACAAACGCCTTCATCACCGCGATCAAACCATCCGGATTCTCGCCGCCGATATTGTGGCCGGCGTCCACCTCCACGACGCGCAGGCCCGGATTCGCCGCTTTCATCTTGGCGACAGTCTCGGGGGCGTACATGTCCGAGCGCGCGCCGCGCACCGACAGGATCGGGCAGCGCACCTCGCCGAGGATCTGCCACATATCGACGCCGAGCTTGGGGCGCTCGCCGGATTCGAGCAGTTTTCTGAACTGGTCGCGGAAGTGGGGGTCGCGCTTAACTTCATATCCGCCGGCGACCGGTTTGAGATAGGCCTCGTAGCGTGCGCGCTTGTCGGCTGATGCATCGAAGTATTTCATTGCCTCTTCCATGCTTTTGAATACATCGGGCGTTCCGGCAACCCGCTGTGCAATGCGTTTCGAGCCCGCAGGCGCGTTGTCGGGCGAAAAATCCACCAGCACCAGGCCGGCGACGCGCTGCGGCTGCTTCGCGGCGAGGTAAGCGGTGCTGCGTCCGCCCATCGAATGGCCGAGCACGATGGCGCGCTTCCAGGCGAGGTGATCGAGCAGGCTGGCGAGGTCCTGCGCCATTGACGGGACGCTGTAGTCCTTCGCCGGGCTCCGGTCCGAATCGCCGAAGCCGCGCAAGTCCATGGCGACGCATTCGCGTTCGGCGCCGAACGCGGCCGCGATCGGCAGCCAGTCGTATGAGAAGTACGACAGGCCGTGCACCAAGAGGATTGGCGTGCGGCCGGGTTTGCCGAGGCGGCGGTAGGAGACGGTGAGATCGCCGGATTTGCAGCGTCCGGTCTGGTGGGCAGGGTTCATGAGGCTCACGGCTCCAAGGCGGGCAGTGCTTTCAGTCTGGCATAAATCGGCGTGAAATCAGGCGCGGTCTCGCGCATCAGCTGCTCGAAGGAATCAATCATGAAATACGTGGTCTGGTAGCGATCGATCTGGTACTCGGTGCGTAGGGCTTTTTCCAGATCGAATTCCAATCTCCTGGGCGCAGGGTCCGCTACACAATAGGGAAGCTCGCCGCCAGAGGAGATCAGTCCGGCACCGTAGGCCCTTACGCCCGCCGGTGTTTTCATCAGCCCAAATTCGATCGTGTACCAGTACAGGCGCGCGAGCATCTTCACGGCATCGAGCCGCATGGCTTTTAGCCCGCCCTTACCGTATTCGTGGAGGTGGTCGGCGTACACCGGGTCGAACAGCAACGGCACGTGGCCGAAAAAATCATGGAACACGTCGGGCTCAACGATGTAGTCGAACTCGTCGGGCTTGCGCAGCCAGACGGTGACCGGAAACCGGCGGTTGGCGAGGTGCGTGAAGAAGGCTTCGTCCGGGATCAGGCCAGGGACCGCGACGATCTCCCAGCCGGTTGCCGCGCGCAGTTTTCCAGAAACCTGATCGAACTTCGGTATTCCACCGCCTGCATCCAGTCCCGCGATCGCTTCGATCCACTCCGGGCAGGCGTAGCGGGGGACCAGCTTCGACTGGCGCTCGAAGAGGCGCCGGAAGAGCGCATGCTCCTCGGCGCCGTACGCGCCCCAATCCTGCTCGACGGAAAAATCAGAGGCGGCGAGGTTGTAGTCGCCCCGCAGGCTCATGAAGGCAACTTCTGCGTCGGCTTCGGTGCCGGCTTGAGCACCCCGCGGCGCATCTGGTCGAGTTCGATCGATTCGAACAGCGCCTTGAAGTTGCCCTCGCCGAAGCCCTCGTCGCCCTTGCGCTGGATGAACTCGAAGAAGATCGGCCCGAGCTGGTTCTCGGAGAAGATCTGCAGCAGCAGCGCGCCCGCCTTGCCGTCGATCAGGATCTTGCGTTTTTTCAGTTCGGCCAGGTCTTCTCCGTGGCCGGGGATGCGCTTGTCCACCAGCTCGTAGTAGGTGTCGATGGTGTCGAGCAGCTTGACGCCGTTTGCCCGCAATGCGTCCACCGTCTGGTACAGATCGGTCGAGCCCAGCGCGACGTGCTGGATGCCTTCGCCGTGGTACAGGTCGAGGTATTCCTGGATCTGGCCGGCCTTGTCGGTGCCTTCCTCGTTGATCGGGATGCGGATCTTGCCGCAGGGGCTGGTCATCGCCTTGCTCTTCACGCCCGTGACCTGGCCTTCGATGTCGAAGTAGCGCACCTCGCGGAAATTGAACAGGCGCTGGTAGAAGTCCGCCCATTCCTTCATGCGGCCCTTGTGCACGTTGTGCGTCAGGTGGTCGATATAGGCGAGGCCGTGGCCCGCGGGGTTGAGCTCGGCCCCCGGCAGCGGCTCGAAATCCACGTCGTAGAAGCCGATGTTGCCGATGTCGCCGCTCTTCGCCCCGTGCTTGCCGCGCCAGCGGTCGATGAGGTAGATCAGCGAATCGCCGATGCCCTTGATGGCCGGGATATTCAGCTCGCCCGGGCCGGCGTGACCCGCGTAACCCCATGCGCCCAGGTTGATGGCGCGCTCGTAGGCGGACTTTGCATCCTGCACGCGGAAGGCGATGGCGCAGATGCTCGGCCCATGTTGGCGCGCAAAACGCTGGGCGAAAGAATCGGGCTCGGCGTTGACGATGTAGTTGATCCCGCCCTGGCGGTAGAGGATCACGTTCTTGTGGCGGTGCCGCGCGATCGCCTTGAAGCCCAGGCGCTCGAACAGCTCGCCCATGGCCTTCGGATCGGGCGCCGCATACTCGATGAACTCGAAACCGTCGGTGCCGGCGGGATTATCCCAGAGGTCAGCCATGCGCCATTATCCTCCCGGATTTCGCGGTAAGGCATACTTGCGCCATGCAGCGCGTCCCTGCCGCAACATTCGAACCCGTCCTGCATAAGCGGCTGGAGGAACTCTGGGGAAAGCCCGTCAACCTGTATCGCGCGCTGGGGAACCATCCGGCGCTGACTGCGGCGTGGACCGAATTCGCCAACGCGATCCGGCACGACAGCAGGACGCCGCGCGCGCTGCGGGAAATCATGATCCTGCGCACGGCGCAGATCGCGCATTCCGAGTACGAATGGGCCCATCACCTCAGGATGGCGCGCAAAGTCGAAGTGAGCGAAGCAAAGATTGCGGCGCTTGGAGACTGGCGGACGTCGAAGGAGTTCGATGCGAAGGAGCGCGCGGCGCTCGCGCTGACCGAGGCGGTCATGGCCTGCAATGTCACCGACGAGGTGCACGCCGAGGTGAAGCAGCATTTCAGCGACGCCGAGTTCGTCGAGCTGTCGCTGACCGCGGGCTTCTACGCGATGGTGTCGCGCTTGCTCGATGCCATGCGCGTCGAACTGGATGACGACGTGCGCGAGCACTCGCCCAAGCTGCCCTGACCCCATGACCGCCGGCGCGCCGAAGACCTACCGCTACTACGACTTCGTGATGGTGGCTTTCGTCACCGTGCTGATCTGCTCCAACTTCATCGGCGCCGCCAAGCAGGCGGTGGTCGACCTGCCGTTGCTCGGGCCGACGCCGTTCGGCGCCGGGGTGCTGTTCTTCCCGATCTCGTACATCTTCGGCGACATCCTCACCGAGGTCTACGGCTACGGGCGCGACCGGCGCGTGGTCTGGGCGGGTTTCGCCGCGCTCGCCTTCGCCTCGTTCATGGCCTGGGTGGTGGTGAACCTGCCGCCTGGGCCATCCGACTACATGAAGAGCTACCAGCCGGCGCTCGAGGCCGTGTTCGGCAACGCCTGGCGCATCGCACTGGGATCGATGATCGCCTTCTGGTGCGGCAGCTTCGTCAACAGCTACGTGCTTGCAAAGATGAAGATCTGGACCCAGGGCAGGCGTTTGTGGACGCGCACCATCGGTTCGACCGTGGTCGGCGAATTCGTGGATACTTCGCTATTCTATTTCATCGCCTTCTACGGCATCTGGGAAACGTCCGACATCGCGAAGGTTGCGCTGGCGCAGTACCTGCTCAAGACCGGCTGGGAGGTGGCGATGACCCCGGTGACCTACCGCATCGTCGCGTTTCTGAAGCGCGCCGAGAACGAGGATTACTACGATCGCGACACGAACTTCACGCCGTTCAGCCTGAAAACCTAAGCAATGACCCGTTAAAAATTCTGAAAGCGCGGTGAGAAACCATGGATGCAATGTTCAAATTTGTCGGCGATGCGATTCTGGAAACCACCTTGATCGTGGTCCTTTTCGGCAGCGTGCTGGCGCTCGCATTCGGCGCGCTGCTGATCATGGACAGCGCCCGGGCGTTGCGCATCAACGCGCGAATGGGGCGGTGGGTCTCGACGCGCACCTGGGGCAGGCCCCTCGATATTTCACGCAACATCGATTGGAAGATTTACGGCCACCACCGTCTGGTTGGAATCGCAGTGGTTCTTTGGACGGCTTACGTTCTGTATGTGCTCACCACGCGTTATCGCCTCGAGCCGGTTCTTTTTGCTCTGCAGGGTCTTGTTGGCTCACGCATCGTGCTGGAGTGGGTAGTGGAGAGCGCCTACATCGTCCTGCTGGCCGGCAACGTCCTCATCCTGATCGGGGCAATGATCCTGATCGTGCGGCCGGCAGCGATTAAGGCGCTGGAGTCATGGGCGAACCGGAATTACTCGGGGCGCGAGGCAATGAAGCCGTTCGAGACGGTCCACGACAGCCCGGATCAATTCGTGTACCGCCAACCCAGCCTTACCGGCTGGCTGATGGTGCTTGCCAGCTTCTACGTTCTGCTCACTCTCGCGTTCGTGTATCTGGGCAGGATGCCGCACTAGGGGCGAATCGTTCCGCTGCGCCAGGCATCCAGAATGCGGCGCAGGCTGGTGCGCGTCTCGCCGGGCACATCGTCCATGAGATAGCGGCCTTCGATTTCGACGAAGAACTGCCCGGCGATCCGGGACGCGCCGTCCTTCAGGTCCCAGATCAGCAGGCGATGCTTGCCGATCGCGATCTCGGCGAGCAGCCGGTTCTCCGCATAGAAATACTGCGCGAAGACCCGCTTGAACTCTTCCTCGCCCACCGATTCGCGGTAGTCCCGCAGCACCTCGAAGCGCTGCCGCGGCGCATTCGACAACAGCGCCGCTTCCTCGATGTCCCCGGTCGAAAGGTGCAGGTTGAGCAGCTTGGCGGCATCGAGTGCGCTCGTCGGCGCGAGCTCGCCGGCGGGGCGCGCCACGTGCGCGTCCGCCGGATGCGTACGCAGCGTGTACGTGACGCGCCCGCCGCCATCGAACTCGAGGGTGCGGCTCTCCTCCGTCTGGGCGTGCAGCGACACGGCAAAGAACAACCCGGCAGCGAGCGCCGCGAAAAAGGGGGTCAGAACAACATTTCCGCCGCGCGAAGCGGAGCGTCGGATCGAATGCATGGAAATGTTGTTCTGACCCCCTTTTTCTACTTTTTCTATCAGGCGGCGGCGCGGATCGGGATGCTGCGGTAGCGCGCGAGCAATTCGTCGCGCTTCGCGCGCGCGGCATCGACGCTTTTCGTCTTGATGTGGCCGTAGCCGCGGACCGTTTCCGGCAGCGAGGCGATCTCGACCGCGAGCGCCAGGTTGTCGCGCGTCAGGCCGGCCATCAGCGTATCCACCGTTTGCTCGTATTCGGCGATCAGCGCGCGCTCCATGCGGCGCTCTTCGGTCCGCCCGAAGATATCGAAGGCGGTCCCTCTGAGAAACTTGAAACGGGAAAGGATCTTGAACATGCCCAGCATCCAGCCGCCAAACTGCATCTTGGCGGGCTCTCCGGTGCGCGCATCGGGCTTGGCGAGCAGCGGCGGCGCAAGGTGGAACACGAGCTTGTAGTCCCCTTCGAACATCGCCTCGATCTTCTTGCGGAAGGCGCCGTCGGTATAGAGCCTTGCGACTTCGTACTCGTCCTTGTAGGCGAGCAGCTTGGCGTAATAGCGCGCCACCGCTTCGGTCAGCTTGGCAGATCCTGTCTTTTCTTTTTCTATTGCAGTTACTTTATTCACGAGATTTCTGTATTTCTCCGCATACGCGGCATCCTGGTAACCGGTGAGGAACTGCGCGCGCCGCCCCACCAGTTCGTCCAGGTTGCGCGAGAAGTGCTGCTCGATCGGGATCACCTCCGCCGGCATGGCGATGCGCCGCACGCGCTCGAGGTCCACCGCCGCGCGCCGTCCCCAGACGAAGCTTTTCCGGTTGAACTCCACGGCGACGCCGTTCAGGTCGATTGAGCGCTCGATCGCCAGGGACGACAGCGGCACCCAGCCCCTCTGGTAGGCGTAGCCGAGCATGAACATGTTGGTGGCGATCGAGTCGCCCATCAGCGCGGTGGCGAGCTCGGCGGCGGGCACGAAGTCGGCGTTCTTGCCGCCGCAGGCTTCGCCGATGTCGTGTGTCAGGTCGCTGCCCGGCAGTTGCCAGTTCGGGTTCTTGACGAACTCCGCGGTCGGGGAGGTGGTGGCATTCACCACCGCACGGGTACCCGCCAGACCCATGCGCTCGGGGCCCATACGCGAGAGCGCGTCCAGGCTCGCGGTGACGACCAGGTCGCAGCCGATCACCAGGCCCGCGTCGCCCATGCCGATGCGCGCGGCGTGCAGGTCCTCGGGGTTCGCGGCGATTTTCACGTGCGACATCACGGCGCCGTATTTCTGCGCGAGGCCCGACATGTCGAGCACCGACACGCCCTTGCCTTCCAGGTGCGCGGCCATGGCGAGGATCTGGCCGATGGTGATCACGCCGGTGCCGCCGATGCCTGTCACCAGGATGCCGAAGGGGGTTTGCAACTCAGGAATTTCAGGATTGGAAATTTCAGGAAAGTCCTCCACCACTTTCGCACCCGACTTTCCTTTCTTCAGCTGCCCGCCATCGACGGTGACGAAGCTCGGGCAGAAGCCCTTCACGCAGGAAAAGTCCTTGTTGCAGGTGGATTGGTTGATGGTGCGCTTGCGGCCGTATTCAGTCTCCAGCGGTTCGACCGACAGGCAGTTCGATTTCACGCTGCAGTCGCCGCAGCCCTCGCACACCATTTCGTTGATCACCGCGCGTTTCGCGGGATCGGGATACTCGTTCCTTTTCCTGCGGCGGCGTTTTTCGGAGGCGCAGGTCTGATCGTAGATGATCGCCGATACGCCGGGCAGCTCGCGCATTTCGCGCTGCACCGTGTCCAGTTCGTCGCGGTGGCGGATGGTGACGCCCGGCGCCCAGTTGGTGCCGGCGGGATACTTCTCCGGCTCGTCGGTCACGATCACGATCGGGCTCACGCCTTCGGCCGCGATCTGGCGCGAGATGATCGCCGGGTCGAGCGGCCCGTCGTGGTGCTGGCCGCCGGTCATCGCCACCGCGTCGTTGTAGAGGATCTTGTAGGTCATGGTGACCTTGCTCGCCACCGCGGCGCGTATCGCCATCAGGCCCGAGTGGTAATAGGTGCCGTCGCCGAGGTTGGCGAAAATATGCTTTTCGTCGGTGAACGGCGCCTGGCCGATCCAGGTCGCGCCTTCGCCGCCCATGTGGGTAAAGGTGGCGGTGTTGCGGTCCATCCACACCGCCATGAAGTGGCAGCCGATGCCGGCGGTGGCGCGGCTGCCCTCGGGCACGCGCGTGGAGGTGTTGTGCGGGCAGCCCGAGCAGAAATAGGGCTGGCGGATCGAGGTGACGCGCGGCTTGGCGAGCGCCTTTTCTTTGAAGTCCAGGTAGGCAAGCCGTTCCTTGAATTGACTTCCTAAATTAGAAGTCATGTTCAACTTCAAAATCCGCTGGGCTATCGCTTTGGCGACGATCGCCGAGTTGTGTTCGTAATGCGCGGGCAGCAGCCACGTTCCCGCGGGCTGGCCCTGCGCCTGGCTCCACTCGCCGTTGTCGTCGAACTTGCCGACCACGCGGGGCGCGCGCTTGCCTTCCTCCCAGGTGTAGAGCTCTTCCTTGATCTGGTACTCGATCAACTGGCGCTTTTCCTCCACCACCAGGATCTCTTCGAGCCCTTGCGCGAAGTGGCGCGCGCCCTGCGGCTCCAGCGGCCAGCTCATCGCCACCTTGTAGACGCGCAGCCCGATGTCGCGTGCCACGTTTTCATCGATGCCGAGGTCGGCGAGCGCCTGCATGGTGTCGCCGAACGATTTGCCGGTGGTGATGATGCCGAGGCGCGCCGACGGGTAACCTGCGGGCGAATCCCAGACGATGCGATCCAGCTTGTTGGCCCGCACGTAGGCAATCGCCGCGTAAACCTTGTAGTCGAGCAGGCGCATTTCCTGCTCAAGGATGCCGTCGGGCCAGCGGATGTTGACCCCGCCCGGCGGCAGCGCGAAGTCCTGCGGCATCACGATGTTCACGCGGCCCGGATCGACGTATACGGAGGCCCCCGACTCGACCACGTCGGTGACGCACTTGAAGGCGATCCAGAGACCTGAGTAGCGGCTCATGGCGAAGCCGTGCAGGCCGTAGTCGATGTACTCCTGCACGTTGGCCGGGTTGAGCACCGGGATGCAGCAGGCCTTGAGGATGTGTTCGCTCTGGTGCGCGAGCGTCGAGGATTTCGCCGCGTGGTCGTCGCCCGCGAGCACCAGCACGCCGCCGTGCTTCGAGGTGCCGGCCGAGTTGGCATGCTTGAACACGTCGCCGCATCTATCCACTCCCGGGCCCTTGCCATACCACATGGAAAACACGCCGTCGTATTTGGCGCCGGGAAACAGGTTCAGCTGCTGCGTGCCCCAGATGGCGGTCGCGGCGAGGTCTTCGTTCACGCCGGGCTGGAACTTGATGTGGTGCGCCTCGAGGTGCTGCTTGGCGCGCCACAGCGTCTGGTCGAAGCCGCCGAGCGGGGAGCCGCGGTAGCCCGAGATGTAGCCGGCGGTGTTCAGGCCCGCGGCGAGATCGCGCTCGCGCTGCAGCATCGGCAGCCTGACCAACGCCTGGGTGCCGGTAAGGAACACGCGCCCGGCATCCAGGGTGTACTTGTCGTCAAGGGAAACCCTGGCGAGCATTGCGGCATCAACGGGCGCGTTCATCGGTGTGCTCCTGCAGTGGTATACCCTTCATGACAACTTTCTAGCACATTCTCACGGGCGGTCCCAATAGGGCTCCGGGCCGAACGATTCGGCCAGGTAGTCGATGAACACGCGCGTTTTCGCCGGCAGGTAGCGGCGGTGCGGATAGATCGCGTAGATCGCGACGTCGGTGCTGAAATCGTAGCCGGGCAGCAGGGGCATCAGCGAGCCGTCCTCCAGCTGGCGGCGCACGTCCCAGGTCGATTTGAGCGCTACCCCCAGCCCGGCCAGTGCCCATTCGCGCAGCACTTCCCAGTTGTCGCAGGCGTAATGGCCCGAGACGCGCACCATGCCGCGCTTGCCGTCGGGCCCCTTGTATTCCCAGTTCATCTGCAGGTCGGTGGTGGTCAGGCAGTTGTGCCGCAGCAGATCGTCGGGCTTGCGCGGCGCATCGTGCGTTCTCAGGTACTCCGGGCTCGCGCACACCACGCGCCGGTTCGGCGCGAGCTTGCGCGCGGCGAGCGAGGAATCCTCCAGTTCGCCGATGCGGATGGCAAGGTCGTAGCCTTCCTCGATCACGTTCACCGTGCGGTCCGAGAGGCTCAGCACGAGCTTGATTTTCGGATAGCGCGCGGCGAACCGGGGCACCAGCGGCGCTACGTGCAGATGGCCGAACGAAGCGGGCAGTGCGGCCTTCAGCACGCCTTGCGGCTCGACGCGCCGCGCCGCGGCGGCCGCGTCGGCAGCCTCGATTTCGCCCAGGATCCGGGTGCAGGCTTCGTGATAGCTCGCACCTTCGTCAGTGAGCGCTAACCGCCGTGTCGTGCGGTTGACCAGGCGCACCCCGAGGCGCGCTTCCAGCGCGGCCAGCCTGCGGCTGACCACTGCGGTGGAGACGCCCAGATCGCGCGCGGCGGCGGACAGGCTGCCGGTGGCAACCACTTTGGATAACACCGACATCTCGTAGAGAGAGTCACCCATGGGGCCTAAATCACCTTTGCGGAAACAGCAAAAGAGTTTTTCTTTGCTGCCGCATTGTATATCGATCCGCAAAGCCGTAGATTTGATGCACCGCAGCACTTGATTGGTTGCGGACAGAACATAAGAACGCGCCTTCCGCGGTCTCCTCCCTCCTCCTCCGCGGCGGGGTTCGTCCCCTCCGCACTTGCCGCAAGGCGGTGCGGAGAGGGACCGCGTCTGACGAGGGATTCCCCTGCCGGGACGCCTAGGCAATCGAGTTCCACATTTCGCGGTCGCGCTTCGCAGTCCAGATGCGCGGATGCTTGATGCCGCGCGCCTCGTCGTAGGCGCGCGAGACATCGAACGGCATGCAGTGCTCGTAGATGGGGTAGGCGCCGAACACCGGATCCATGCGGCGCTTGGTCGCCTGGTACACCTGCTTGAGCGACTTGCGCGCAGCCACGCCGCGCTTGGCGCTGGCGTAGAGCCCGCGCACAAAATCCTGCGTGTAGCGGATCGCCTTGTCGCTGGCGCCGGGCGTCGCGAGCGCCGGGCCGCGTCCCGGCACCAGCGCGCGCGGTTTCAGCGCGCGCAGTTTCTCCAGCGTGTTGGGCCATTCCTCGAGGTGCGCGTCGCCGGTGTAGATGCCGGCCTGGTACTCGACGAGGTCGCCGGAGAACAGCACCTTCTCGGCCGGCACCCAGACGATCGTGTCGCCGCCGGTGTGGCCGGGCCCCAGGTGCAGGATGCGCACTTCCAGCTTGCCCAGCATCACCGTCATCTCGTCCTTGAACACCATCGTCGGCCAGGTGAGCCCCGGTATCGAACCGGCGCCGCGGAACAGGCGCGGGAAGCGCTCGATCTCGCTCGCCCTGTCCTGCTTGCCGCGCTCGCGGATCAGGCCGAGCGTGCGCTGGCTGGCGATGATCTGCTCGGCCTTGTAGGCGGAGGCGCCCAGCACCCGCACCGCGTGGTAATGCGACAGCACCACATAGCGGATCGGCTTGGCGGTGACGCGGCGGATGCGCCGGATCACCTCGCGCGCCATGACGGGCGTCGCCTGGGCGTCGATCACCATCACCCCGTCGTCGCCGACGATCACGCCCGAGTTCGGATCGCCCTCCGCGGTAAAGGCCCAGCAGCTTTTCGACAGCCTCGGAAAACTTATTTTCTTGGGTTTGAGGTCGGCCTGCGAAGCGAAGGAATGGCTCATGGAATGCTCGCCGCGGTAGGAAACGGGCCACGAGTTTACGGCATGCCTATTGCGCAGCCGGCCGCCGCGGTGGAGATTCCTGATTTCCGGCAGAGTCGCTTCAGGCATCGCGCTGTGGCAAAGTGCGGCGCAGAGTGTAGCGGATGCTGCACCTCGGGATCGGGAGCAAGTTCAGGATGCGGATAGTCTGGCTCGCTGCGGCTGTGTTCCTTAAGGGCGGCGCGAAAACTTCGCCGTTGGCCTCGACGAGATACCGTGCGCTGCTGCCGGCGGCGGCGCTGCGCTCGGCCGGCGTGGCTGCCGAGGTCATCGACGTGACGGCCGTCGCGACGCAAGAGGGCGCCGCAGTGCTGCGCGCCGCCGACACGGTGATCCTGCAGAAACTGTTGCCCGAGCCGGGCGGCGATTTCACCGATGCGGTGGCGCTGCGCAAAACCATCGCCGGCCTGGTCGGGCCGCAGGCCCGGCTGGCGCTGGACATCAACGACGATCACTTCGCGCAGCGCCAGTTCGCGGCCTTCTACCAGTCCATGGTGCCGCGTGCCGACGGCTGGATCGCATCCACCGAGCACCTTGCCAAGCGCATGCGCAGCGTGCTGCAGGTCGAAGCAGTAGTGGTACCCGACTGCTTCGAGGGCGCGCCCGGCACGCCGCGCGCGCCCCTGGGCCGCGTGGCGCGCGGCCTGCGGCAGTTGCTCGACCGGATGATCCCGGTGCCGCAGCCGCTCGCGGAGCTGGCGGTGCTGTGGTTCGGCCATCCCACCAACCTGCCCGCGCTCAGGGCGGCAGGCCGCGAGCTGCAGCGCGCGGCGCAGGCCGCGCCGATCGACCTGCTGTGCATCACGGCGATCGACGACCGGGTGAAGGCATTCGAGGCGGAGTTCAACCGCGACCACGGTCCTCGGATCCGTGCGCGTTTCATCCAGTGGACTCCGGAATCGATGCGCGCAGGCCTTGAAGGCTGCGACTTGGTGGTGGTCCCGGCCGAACTGCAGCGGCCCGGCGCGCTTGCCAAGAGCGCCAACCGCCTGCTGGAAGCGCTGGTGGCGGGCCGGTTTGCGGTCTGCACCCCGGTGCCTTCCTACCTCGAGTTCCAGGACTACGCCTGGATCGGCGAGCGCCTGGACGAGGGCATCCGCTGGGCGCTCGAGAACCCGGTGCGGGCGGCGCGGCGTGCGCGCGACGGGCAGCGCTACGCGCTCGAGCACTTTTCCGCCGCGCGCATCGCGGCGCGCTGGCGCGAGGCGCTGGAAGACATCCGGCCAGGCACGCGGCCCGCCGCGAGCCTGCCAGCGGCGGGCGGCGAGCTGCGCCTCAACATCGGCTGCGGCGACAAGATCCTGCCCGGCTACGTGAACGTCGACACGGTCGCCAGCCGCGCGGGCGCTAAGCCCGACGTGATCTGCGACATCCGGGATCTGCATCCCTTCGCCGACGCGAGCGCGGAGGAAGTGCTCTCGGTCCACGTGGTGGAGCATTTCCCGGCGTGGGAGATCGAGCAGGTGCTGCGCGAGTGGATCCGCGTGCTGCGTCCCGGCGGGCGGCTGGTGGTCGAGTGTCCGAACGTGGTTTATGCCTGCGAGCAGATCGCGCAGCAGCCGGCCGAAGCTTCGAAGACCTGGGCGCAATCGTCGCATCTGATGTGGGTGCTCTACGGCGATCCGCGATGGCGCGACCCGCTGATGGCGCATTGGTGGGGCTACACGCCCGAATCGCTTTGCGAGCTGCTGCGGAGCGTGGGCCTCGCGGACGTGCGTCAGGACCCGGCGCAGTTCAAGCGCCGCGAGCCGCGCGACATGCGGGTCGTGGGAATCAAGGCCGGGGCTGTCGGGACCGTAGCGTCCGCGCCAGCCATCATGGAACGCCCGATAAGACCGGCCGCCGCAACCGCGGCAGCGGGATCGGTCGGTGAGCAGTACCTGAAGTAGTACCACCAGTCCGACGTCTGGAAACACGTGTCTTACCGCGGTATCCGCACGCTCAAGAACGTGATGGACATGTGGAACTACCAGGAGATTTTCGCCGAGCACCGGATCGAATGGGTGCTTGAAACCGGAACCCGGCACGGCGGCTCGGCGTTGTATTTCGCCGACCTGCTCGCGAACAGCAAGGCGCCGGGCCATGTCATCTCGGTGGATGTCGATTCCGCATCCCTGCAGATCGGTCCCCATCCGGGCATACGGCTGATTCGCGGCGGCAGCACCTCGCCCGAAGTGATGGACCAGGTTCTCGTGCTGCTGCCCGTCGAGCGCGGCCCGCTGTTCGTGATTTTGGATTCCGACCATCGGCGCGATCACGTGCTGCGCGAACTGGAACTCTATGTCCCGATGATGCGCCGCGGCGACTACCTGATCGTCGAAGACACCTGCCTCAATGGCCACCCGGTGCGCCAGGAGCACGGCCCCGGACCCTGGGAGGCGGTGGAAGCGTTCCTCGAACGGTATCCCGGGCTGCTGCGCTGGGACCGGGAGCGTGAGGAGAAATTCGGCGCCACCTTCGCGCCGCGGGGCTATTTCGTGCGCCTCTAGCGCCCGCTACGGGGGCTTGCCGCAGACAATGCGCCGCTCGACAGCCGTTCGCGCAATGCTGCCGAGAGCGCGGCGATCGGCGTTTGCCAGTCTCCCGCGACCGGTTGCCGGAACAGGTGCGCCTCGGGGTACCACAGCATCCGCTCGCCTTCATGGCCGTAGCGCCAGTCGGGCCCGAGCGGCGTCAGTACCCAGATTTCCTTGCCGAGCGCGCCCGAGATATGCACCTGCGTATTGCAGACGCTCAGGCGCAGGTCGAGAGCGCAGATCAGCGCGGCGGTCTCATCCAGGTCGTAAATCGCCTCCTGCCAGTGGTGCAGCCGCGCGCCGCGCCGCGCGGTGAACGCATCGCGCTCCTCGCGGCAATCGCCGAACTGCAGGCTGATCCAGTGCGTGCCCGGCAGCTCGAGCAGGCGCTCGAACTGCGCGAGTTCCATCGTGCGCCGCGTCTGGTCGGAGAGCGGCGTGCCGCCTTTCCACGACAATCCGATCTTCATGCCGGGGCCGAGCGCATCCAGCCGTTCGCGCCATTTGCGGATCTTCTCCGGGTCGGCCTTCAGGTAGCCCTGGTGCCGTGGAAAATCCGCGGCGCTGCGCCGCAGCGAGCGCGGCAGGCTGGCGCTCGGGACCTGGTAGTCGACCCCGCTCAACACCGGGAACGGATCTTCGGCGAGCGCATGCGAGCCGCCGATGACCTCGGCGAACGGGAATGAGCGCCGGAACAGCGGCTCCAGGCGCCGGCTGCACAGCAGCACGCAGCGCTTCGCGCGCGCGGCGATCTCCGCGAGGCAGGACGCGAACATGATCTCGTCGCCGAGGCCCTGCTCGCCGTTGACCACCAGGGTCTTGCCCTCCAGCGGCTCGCCGTTCCATTCAGGGTAGGGGAACTTGGTATAGACCAGCGCACGCGCCGGGTCGCGCCGCCGCCACTCGTATTCCTCCCAGCCTTCGGCAAAGCGCTGCTGGATCAGCAGGACCCGCGCGAGATTGATCCGGATGCTGGCATCCTCGGGCGCGACCGCCAGCGCCCGGCGCAGGATCGCCTCCGCGCTCTTCAGGTCGCCGTCGGTGGTCATGTGGAACGTGCCGATCCAGCGCAGCAGGTGGATGTTGTTCTCGTCCTGCGTGCTGGCCGAGCGGATCGTCTCCTGCGCCTCGCCCAGGCGCCCCTGGTCGAGCATCACGCTCGCCAGCATCAGCCGGGCGTGCATCGACTTGGGGTTCAGGCCCAGCGCCTTGCGCGCCGCGGCTTCCGCCTCGGCGTATTTCCCCAGCGACAGCAGCGTGCCCGCGAGATTGCTGTGCGCGCCCGCCAGGTCGGGGTCGTGCTCCAGGCTCTGGCGGAACACCTCCTCGGCCTCGCGGAAATGGCCCAGTTCGTGCAACACGCGAGCGATGTTCGCCACCGCGGCGCCGTAACCCGGGTCGAGCAGCAGCGCGGCCTGGTACTGCTCCAGTGCCTGCGCGTAGCGCTTCGCATCGGTCAGGGCGTTGCCGAGCGAAAGGTAGTACTCAGGCGTCGAAGAACGCAGCGCAATGGCGCGTTCGAGGTGGCGGATGCCGTCGTCGCGGCGGCCGGACGTGGCGAGCAGGTGACCGAGGAGATGCAGCGCGTCCGGGTCGTCGGCCGATGTCGCGAGCCGGCCGATCAGCGATTTCTCGGCCTCTGCAAGCCTGCCGCCGGCGATGAGGTCCTTGATTTCCTGGATCGAGGCCTGCGGCGCGCTTGCCTTGCGGCGGTCCGGCTTGCGGCCGAACAGGCGCCGCAGCCCGTTCTTCAGCCGCAGCACGAATAGCCGGATGAACGCGTCCCTCGATTCCTTCAGCTTGCCTTGCGCGCGCAGCGCGGTGGCGAGGTTCTCCAGCGCGCCGGCATGGTCCGGCTCGAGTTCGAGCGTGCGCCGGTAGCACTGCCCGGCTTCCTCGTACCAGCCCTTGGCGTAGTAGGCCGTGCCCAGATCGTTGTGCGCCGCCGCCAGTTCCGGCGCCGCGCGCAGCGCGCGGCGGTACGACGTGATGGCGCGCTCGAGCCTGCCCTGATCCTGGTTGACGTTGCCGAGCACCCAGTGGGCCTGCGCGCACTTCTTGTCGGCCGCGATCGCCTTGCCGAGCAAGTCTGCCGCCGCCGCCAGGTCGCCGCGTTTGTAGGCGACTTCACCCGCCAATGCAAAAGTCTGTGCGTCGTGCGCGCCGTGCGGCGGCTCGGATTTCAACTTGGCGGGAGGACGTGTGAGAATAGGCGCGCGATTATAAAGCGAGTTGGAGACGCCATGGGCCGACCGGAGAAGCTCAGACTCGGCGATGTGCTCGTCGGGCAGAAGCTGGTATCACAGGATCAGCTGCGCTTCGCGCTCGAGGCGCAGAAGCGCAGCGGCCGCAAGCTCGGCCGCATCCTGGTCGAAAACGGCATCCTCACCGAGGAGCAGATCGCCGAAGCGCTCGCCAAGCAGCTCGGCATGGCGTACGTCACGCTCAAGTTCTACAACGCGCGGGCCGAAGTGGTGCGGCTGCTGCCCGAGGCGCAGGCGCGGCGCCACCGCGCCATCGTGCTGGAGGACCGCAAGGACCGCTACCTCGTCGGCATGGCGGATCCGACCAACCTGTTCGCCTTCGACGAACTGGCGCGGCTGCTCAAGCGCGACCTGGATGTCGCGGTGGTGAGCGAGAGCCAGCTGCTGCTGACCATCGACCGGCTCTACCGCCGCACCGAGGAGATCAGCGGGCTCGCCAAGGTACTGGAGCAGGACCTCGGCGACAGCTACGTCGACTTCGGCGCGCTTACGCTGGGCGCCGAGGATGCGCCCGTGGTCAAGCTGCTGCAGACCGTGTTCGAGGATGCGGTGCAGGTCAACGCCTCCGACGTGCACATCGAGCCGCAGGAGAAGAACGTGCAGATCCGCTTCCGCATCGACGGCGTGCTGATGCCGCAGACGCAGACCGACGCCAAGATCGGGCCCGCGATCGCGTTGCGCCTGAAGCTGATGGCGAACCTCGACATCTCGGAAAAACGCCTGCCGCAGGACGGCCGCTTCAACGTGCGCGTGCGCGACATGCCGATCGACGTGCGGATCTCGACCATGCCGACGCAGCACGGCGAATCGGTCGTGATGCGGCTGCTGAACCAGCGCTCCGGGCTGATCGAGCTCGACCAGATCGGCATGCCCCCGGGCATCCTCACGCGCTTCCGCGACGCGATCCAGCAGACCAACGGCATGATCCTGGTCACCGGGCCTACCGGCAGCGGCAAGACCACCACGCTCTATGCCGCGCTCGCGGAACTCAACACGGTCGAGAAGAAGATCATCACGGTCGAGGACCCGATCGAATACCGGCTCGCCGGCATCAACCAGGTGCAGGTCAACGAGAAGATCGAGCTCAGCTTCTCGCGCGTGCTGCGCTCGGCGCTGCGCCAGGACCCGGACATCATCCTCGTGGGCGAGATGCGCGACGAGGAAACGGCCCAGATCGGCCTGCGCGCGGCGCTCACCGGTCACCTGGTGCTCTCGACCCTGCACACCAAGGACGCGAGCAGCAGCCCGATCCGCCTCATCGACATGGGCGCGCCGAACTACATGGTGGCGACCTCGCTGCGCGCGGTGCTGGCGCAGCGCCTGGTGCGCGTCATTTGCGAAAGCTGCACGCAGCCCTACCAGCCCAGCGCGCAGGAAGCGGCCTGGCTGCGCACCGAGGCCGGCGAGGACGTGGACCTGAAAGGCCTGGCGCGAGGGGCCGGCTGCTCGCACTGCAACAGCACCGGGTTCGCCGGCCGCACCGGGGTCTACGAACTGCTCGACATGTCGGCCGAACTGGTGCGCGCCGCCCAGCACAACGACACCGCCGAGTTCATGCGTCACGCGCAGCGCCAGCTCGCCGGCAAGACGCTGAAGCAGCACGCCGTCCAGCTCGCGCTGGCGGGCCGAACGACGGTTTCTGAAATCATCCGCCTGGCAAGCCAGGCCGACGAATAAGTGCCCAACTTCGCCTATCGCGGCAGGAATTCGCGCGGCGAGCCGGTGGGCGGCGTGCTGGAGGGCGCGGACAGCGGCGCCATCGCCGAGCAGCTCTTCAACACCGGCATCACGCCGGTGGACATCAGCCCGGCAGGCGCCTCCGCGGGAGCCACCCAGCCACCCGAGTGGTGGCGCAAGCTGACCGAGGACAGGCCCAACACGGTCGACCTGATGCTGTTCTCGCGCCAGATGTACACGCTGCTCAAGGCGGGCGTGCCGATCCTGCGCGCGCTCTCCGGTCTGCAGGAGTCCGCGGTCAAGCCCTCGATGGTGCGCGTGATCCAGGAACTGCGCGAGAGCCTGGACAGCGGCCGCGAGCTGTCGGCCGCGATGCTGCGCCGCCCCGACGTGTTCTCGCCGTTCTACATCAGCCTGGTGCGCGTCGGCGAGGCGACCGGCCTGCTGGACAACGTGTTCCTGCGGCTGTTCCAGCACCTCGAGTTTGAGAAGGAAATGGGCGACCGGATCCGCACCGCGCTGCGCTACCCGACGTTCGTGATTTCGGCGATGGCGATCGCGCTGGTGATCATCAACCTGGTGGTGATCCCCGCGTTCGCCCGGGTGTTCAAGAGCTTCAAGGCCGAACTGCCGCTGATGACGAAGATCCTGATCTGGACCTCGGACTTCTTCGTCGCCTACTGGCCGGCGATGCTGATCGCGCTGGTCGGCGCGATCTTCGGCTTTCGCGCCTGGATCGCGACGCCCGCCGGGCGCTACGCCTGGGACCGCTACAAGCTGCGCCTGCCGATCGCCGGCAAGATCATCCTGCAGGCGACGCTGGCGCGCTTCGCACGCTCCCTCGCGCTGTGCCTGAAGAGCGGCGTGCCCGCGGTGCAGGCGCTCAGCGTGGTGTCCCGCGTCACCGACAACGAATTCATCGCGCAGCGCATCGAGCAGATGCGCGACGGCGTGGAGCGCGGCGAAAGCGTGTTCCGCACGGCGGTCACCGCCGGCGTGTTCACCCCGATCGTGCTGCAGATGATCGCGGTCGGCGACGAGACCGGCGAACTCGACGACCTGCTGCTGGAAGTCGCGGGGATGTACGAGCGCGAGGTGGATTACGACGTCAAGACGCTGGCCGCGCGCATCGAGCCGCTCCTGATCGTGTTCCTCGGGGTGCTGGTGCTGATCGTCGCGCTCGGCGTGTTCCTGCCGATGTGGGACCTCGGCAGCGTGATGTTCAAGAAATAGGGCCCCGGGGTGATCCGCATCCATCGACGCAGGCCGGCGCGCGGCTTCACGCTGCTGGAGCTGATCGTCGTCGTGTGCCTGGTCGCCGTGCTCGCCACGGTGCTGCTCGAGCGTCTGCTGCGCTACCAGGAACTGGCCGAGAAAACCGCGATGGAGCAGACCGTGGGCGTGCTGCGCAGCGCCCTGGCGCTGCAATTCGCCGGCCGGGTGGCAGTCGGCGGACTGGCCGCGGCGCAGGACCTGGCGGGACAGAATCCCATGGACTGGCTGGCCGAGCGGCCGCCGAACTACCTCGGCGTGCTCTACGACCCCGGCGAAACCGACATCGCCAAGGGCAGCTGGTATTTCGACAAGCGCAATGGGGATCTGGTGTACCGCCCCAGGCTCACGCAGTTTTTTACCCCGGGTCCGGACGGCAAGGCGCAGGTGCGGTTCCGGCCGCGCATCCTTATCGGCCCCGGTGCCGCAATACAGGGGCGCCCGGGGCTTCCCGAGACTTCGGAATTGCGCATTGTCGCGGAGCCCCCGTATCTCTGGACACCCGAGAACTTCTAGCAAAGTTTGTGCGGTACGGCGGGTGGTGACGTATTTCACGAAACAGGATTAAGACCTTCTGATAAACTGTTGCCAGACGGGGGTTCATACGCCCGTATCAGGACATTCTGATAAACTATTTGCCAGACGGGGATTCATACCCCTATTCGGAGGAATTGCAGATGCGTAAAGTTTCCGGTTTCACCCTGATTGAACTGCTCGTCGTGATCCTGATCCTGGGGATCCTAGCGGCCACCGCTCTTCCGAAATTCATCGACCTGAGCAGCAACGCCCGCAATGCCGCTGTCCTCGGTTTCAAGGGCGCGATCGAATCGGGGGCGGCGCTCAACTACGGCGCCAGGCTGGTGTCCGCGGCGGGTTCGGTCGCGCTGCAGTCCTGCGGCTCGGGCGTGGTAGGGACCGCCGGCATCGGGGCGGTCATGACGGGCGGCCTGCCCGCGACCATCTCGGTATCCACCGGTACATTCGCCACCACCGCCAACGGCGATATCGGCACCTGCAACATCTCGTACGTGGTGAGCGGCGCCACCGCGATCGCGACCGTGTCGGTTATCGCGGTTAACTGATCCACGCCCTGGCCGCTTCCTTCGAGGGGTGAATCCAGGGCGGGTTGCAAAAAACGCATCAGCAACGGGGAACGGACAAATGTTCGGTCCCCGTTTTGTTTCCGGCGCCCCCCGCGCAAGGCAAGCGGGCTTCACGCTGCCGGAGCTGATCGCCGTGATGGTGATCGTGGTCATTCTTGCCGCGGTCGCGGCCCCGAAATTCTGGGGCTCGGGCTTCGACGAAGTCAAGCTGCAGCAGGAAACCATCGCCGCGCTGCGCTACGCGCAGCGCTTCGCGATCGCCCAGCAGCGCACCGTCTGCGTGGTGATCACGACGACCACCGCGACATTCACCTACGACGCCACATATGGCAATACGGCCTGCCCCTCCGCCCTCGTTCCCCCGGGCGGCGGGGCGGCGCCGTTCACTGTCACGGCGCAGGGCACCGCGACCTACGCTGCGCCCACGAGCTTTAATTTTGACCGTACCGGCCGGCCGAGCGCCGCGCAGATCATCGCACTCAACAGCGGTCCGCCGGTCGTCATTGAAGACACGACGGGCTATGTGCACTGACCAGCTCTTTGCGGGGGCCGCGCGGCGCCGCCAGGCGGGCGTGACGATGATCGAGTTGATCATTGCGATCATGGTCGTCGGCGTCGCCATGGCCGGCATGATCTCCGTCATCGTCGCCACCTCGCGGGGCAGCGCCGACCCGATGGTGCGGGCGCAGGCGCAACTGATCGCCGAGTCCTACCTGGAGGAAATCCTGCTCAAGCGCTTCTACGACCCGGATGAGGACCTGGTGTGCCCCGCGGCGGAGGGCCTGCGCAAGGACTACGATAACGTCTGCGACTACGATCCCACGGGCGCGGGCGTGACCGACAACCCGCCCAAAGACCAGCTCGGCACCGTGATCGGTGCTCTTACCGGGTACGCGGTCACGGTGCAGGTGACGCGCGACAACACCGTGACGCTCAACGGACTGAACAACGATACGGCTACGAACCTGTACCGGGTGCTGCGCGTCGATGTGACCGTCAACGGGCCGGGCGCGGCCAAGGCGGCGGTGACGGGCTATCGCACGAACTACAACTGCAACGTCGTCGCTACCGATCCGGAGTGCAAGCCATGAACGCGCGCCCGCATCGCCACGGTTTCACGCTCATTGAGCTCATCGTCGCGATCGTCCTGCTCGGCATCATCGGCAGCGCGTTCGGCATGTTCATCCTGCCCGCGTTCCAGAGCTACCAGGCGGTGGCGCGCCGCGCCGAGCTGGTGGACTCCGCCGAGAGCGCGTTGCGCAGGATGGCGCGCGACATCCGCATTTCGCTGCCCAACAGCGTGCGCGTGACCAACACCGGCACCGGCTTCGCGCTGGAGATGATTCCGACCATCGACGGCGGCAGGTACTGCATCGACCTCACCGGCAACTGTACGACCGTCGGGGCGAGTGCGGTGCTCGATTTCACGGGCGTCGATACCGATTTCGACATCCTCGGCTGCTTCCGCAACGCTGCGCTCACCGGCACGCCCCTTACCTCGACCGCATACCGGCTGGTGATTGGCAATGCGGGCAACGAAGTGTATTCAGGCGGCGCGCCCACGGTGATCACGCCCTCGGGCGGCTCGATCACGTTTTCCACGGTGAACGGCGGCGGCGCCGGATCCGGAGCCTGCGGCACCTCATCGACGGGGAACACCTTCCACCGGCATCACATCGCCATCGCCGGCGGATTCGCCTTCGGCACGCCGAGCACGCGCGAGCGGGTGTTCGTGATCGAAACCGCAGCGGCACCGGTGAGCTACGTCTGCGATACGAGTACCACCCCCGGCACGCTCAAACGTTACGTCAACTACGCGTTCGACACGGTGCAGCCAAACCCGCCGGGCGTGGCCGGCCGGCTGGTGGCGAACAACCTGACCGCCTGCGCCGTGTCGACCAGCACGACGGTGGTGCAGACCGTGTCGCTGGTGACCGTCGACCTGAGCGTCTCGAACAGCGGCGAGACGATCCGGCTCATCCAGCAGGTGCAGTTGGACAACAGCATATGAAGCGCGCTCCCGGACAGCAGGGCACGGTGCTGGTGGCGGCGGTGTTCCTGATCATCGTGCTGGCGCTGCTCGGCGCGGCCATGGCGATGCTGTCGAAAGTCCAGTCCGACACCGGGCTCAAGACCCAGCTCGCGGCGAACGTCTATTACGGCGCGAAGGCCGGACTGGAATGGGGCATCCGTCAAGCGGTCTCCGCCACCGCTTCCTGCGTGGCATCGACCCCTTTCACCCTGACCGAGGGCGCGCTCAACGGCGTCAGCGTCACCGTGACATGCAGCGCCACGTCGCATGGCAGCGCGCCGCCGGCTGACCAGGTGTATTACCTCACCAGCATCGCCACGGTCGGCACGCTCGGCGGCGTAAACTACGCCGAACGCCGGCTGGAGGCGACGGTTTCGAACATTCCATGAGTGCGAACTTGTTCGATCGGGGTCTACGAATCGAGCAGGCGATCTCGGCGGGCAGTTGCGCGGGTTCCACCTTGACCCTCACGGGGAACGGGCTGGACGGCGTGACTGCCGTCGTGACTTGCACTTCGACCCGTGTTGCGACAGCCACATCGTATACGCATCCAGAATCGACCCATGCGACCTATCCATCGCTTTGCTAAGGTGCTGGCGGGGCTTGCCCGCTGGTGCTTTCTGGCGCTCGCGTTGTCGAGCCTGGGAACGGCGCACGCGGCAAACAAGACCTGCACCGGCGGCAATATGAGCGTCGGGGCGAGTTGGGGCGGCACCGTGCCGGTTGCGACCGACACCCTTCGCATCAACGGCGCCTGCATTGTTGACAATGCCTTTGCCAATCTTGCGTACGGCACGCTGGAGGTCAGCCGCGGCGCGGCAGGTACGGTCAGCTGGCCAGTGAGCGGAACGGCTACCCTGAACGTGACCACCGTCCTCACGGGTGGGTTTGGCGCAGGCACCATTAATATGACCAACGGCGGCACGCTGCAGATCCGGACCGGCTGGACGAGCACGAATACGACGTTGACCCCAGGGACTGGCACCGTCAACTGGAACGTAACGGGGGCCGCATCAACCTTGCCGACTTTGCCGGCGGTGGGCGTAAATACCTACAACAACCTGACCATCACGGCTACCGGGCGCATTGCAAGTCTGGGCCTGGCGACGACTGTCAACGGCAATCTCCTCATTTCCGCTGGAACTCTCAGCGTCAGCGCAAGCAACTTTGCCTTGAATGTGAAGGGCAACTTCACCAACAATGCCGCGTTCACCCAGGCGACCGGAACGGTCACGATGAGCGGTACCACCGCCCAGGCCATAGACGGAAGCGCGACGACAACATTTAGTGGTCTGACCATTACAAATATCAGCGCCGCTGTTTCGTTGAGTCCCACCACGAACCTGGTCAACGTCAGCGGAACATTGAACATGAACGGCTTCGCCACCTTGCTGACGCCGCTGGCAGCGGTGGTAATCAACAACGCCGCGGCAGCGGGGACCATCACCGGTAGCGGGACGGTGCAGGTGACGCGGACGGCCGCGACCGCGGACTACTCGAGCCAGTACAAGTTCGTCACCAACACCCTGACCAACCTGACGGTTGAATACATCGGCACCGCCACACAGGTGGTCAGCGCGCTTTCCTACGGCAACCTGAAGATCTCGAATATCAGCGCCGCAGTGACTGCAGCGGCCAATTTCAATGTGAGCGGGACGTTGAACATGAACGGCGCCGCCACTTTGCTGACGCCGGCGGCAGCGGTGGTAATCAACAACGCCGCGGCGGCGGGGACCATCACCGGTAGCGGGACGGTGCAGGTGACGCGGACGGCCGCGACCGCGGACTACTCGAGCCAGTACAAGTTCGTCACCAACACCCTGACCAATCTGACCGTCGAATACAGCGGGGCGGCGGCGCAGACGGTGAGCGCGCTCACTTACGGGGGCCTGAAGATCGACAACGCCAGCGGCGCCACACTTGCCGGCGCCACCACGGTCGGCGGCACGCTGACTTTCACCAGCGGCAACATCACCACAGGCGCCAACACACTGATCACGGTGCCGTCCTGCGCCTCCCCCAGCGTGGTCCGCACCAGCGGCCACGTGGTGGGCGATCTGCAGAAGGCCCTTCCGGCTGGCGCGCCCCCCTGCATCTTCGAGGTTGGCAGCGGGGCCAATTACACGCCGCTGACGCTTACGTTCTTCACCCTGCCTACGCCCGGTAACCTGACCGTATCGGCGACCTCGGGAGAACATCCGGACACCACCGCGGGCACCTCCTCGCTTGTCCGCTCGGCGCAGGGCGTCAACCGCTACTGGACGCTGAAAAATTCCACGCTGGCGGGAATTTTTAGCGCGGCCGCGACTTACGTGGCCACCGACCTCGATGCGCTCGCGACGTATCCGAACTTCAGCGTCTCGCGAGGCACGACCTGCAGCGGCACCCGGACCTGCGCCAGCTGGGCGATCCAGAGCCTGGGCGCGCCGGCGCCCTCGGCCATCCTGATCACGGCCACCGCGATGTCGATGACCAGCGGCGCCGCCGAAACCGATCTGGTGGTCGGCGAGCCGACGCTGCCGCGGGTGAGGCGCGCGAAGGAGTTCATCTTCACGCGCGAGTTGTACTAGCGGTTCCTTCCCCGGGGCCTGCCGGGGGTGTCAGTTCACCTCAGAATCACAAAGTCTTTCAGACACTTGCCGCTGTCTGGCGGATAATTAGCTAAATCTTCAGGAATTGTCAGGAGCGATTTCCTTGCTCGTCCAGCCAACCCCGGTCGTGCATCGAAAACTTGATTGACAACAATGAGTTATTCGTTTAATTTAATGTAACAGGTCGATATCCGTGCACGGGGACATGCTCAGTTGGTTCAAGCGGCGCAGCAGCGCGCCCGGATGGCTTGCGGCCTCGGTGGACGCGGACCGCTTCGATTATGCGCACGGCCGCTACTCGCCGACCGGCAAATCCGCGATCACCGCGTACGGCACGCGGCGCTTCGACGGCGCCAAGAACGCGATGGAGAAACTGGCGCGCGACCTGCGGCTGGACGGCTACCAGTGCGCCACCCTGCTGCGGCCGGGCGAGTACCAGCTGCTGCTGGTGGAAGCGCCGACGGTTCCGCCGGCGGAACTCAAGAGCGCGATGCGCTGGCGCGTCAAGGACATGATCGACTACCACGTCGACGACGCGACGCTCGACGTGCTCGACATCCCGC
>JBBPIU010000015.1:0-35212 GCA_038040245.1 Pseudomonadota bacterium
GAGCGTGCTGTCGTGGAACACGACGTAGGGCGGCACCGATTGCGCGCGCGCCTGCCCGCTGCGCCAGGCCTTGAGGCGCGCGAGCACACCTGCATCGGCGTCCGATAGTTCTCTCGCGTTCGCCGCCGCGCGCGGCTTGGGCAATTTGCCCTTGCGCGGCGTCGCGCGGCGCATCTCGACCTGCTGCTCGCCCTTGAGCATCGCGCGCGCGGTCTCTGTCAGGCGCAGCCCGCCGTGGGCATCGTGGTCGGGGCGCGCATAGCCCAGTGCCACCAATTGCCGGAACACGGTGCGCCAGGTGGCTTCGTCCAGCTCGGCGCCGACGCCGAACACGTTCAGCCGGTCGTGGCCCCATTGCGACACGCGCTCGGAGCCGCGGCCGCGCAGGACGTCGATCAGGTGCACCGCGCCGAAGCGCTGCCCGGTACGGTAGATGCACGACAGCGCCTGGCGCGCGGCGTCGGTCGCATCCCAGGTCTGCGGCGGCGCGAGGCAGGTGTCGCAGTTGCCGCAGGGCGCGCTCGCTTCGGAAAAATAATCGAGCAGGCGCACGCGGCGGCAACCGGCGGTTTCGCACAGGCCGAGCAGCGCCTCCAGTTTCGCCAACGAGATGCGCCGGAACTCTTCGCCGCCCTCGGAGCGCTCGATCATGCGGCGCAGCTGGACGACATCGCCCAGGCCGTAGGCCATCCAGGCATCTGCCGGCAGGCCGTCGCGCCCGGCGCGGCCGGTCTCCTGGTAGTAGCCCTCGATGCTCTTTGGCAGGTCGAGATGCGCTACGAAGCGAACGTCGGGCTTGTCGATGCCCATGCCGAAAGCGATCGTTGCGACCATGACGATGCCGTCCTCGCGCTGGAAGCGTCCCTGGTGCGCGGCCCGCTGCATCGATTCCATCCCGGCGTGGTAAGGCAGCGCGCGCAGGCCTTGCGCGGCCAGCCACGCGGCGGTTTCCTCCACCTTCTTGCGCGACAGGCAATAGACGATTCCCGCCTCGCCTAGGTGCTCGTCCCGGATGAAACGCAGCAACTGCGCGCGCGCATCCTGCTTGTCGACGATGGTGTAGCGGATATTCGGCCGGTCGAAGCTGGAGATGAAGATGCGTGCTTCGTCCAGCGCCAGGCGGCGGATGATCTCGCTGCGCGTCTGCGGATCGGCGGTGGCGGTGAGCGCAATGCGCGGCACCGCCGGGAATCGCTCGTGCAGCAGCGAGAGTGCCAGGTACTCCGGGCGGAAGTCGTGTCCCCATTGCGATACGCAATGCGCTTCGTCGATGGCGAACAGCGCGATCTTCGACTGCGCGAGCAACTCCAGCATGCGCGGCATCGTCAGTCGCTCGGGCGCGACGTAGAGCAGGTCGAGTTCGCCCGCGCGCAGCGCGCGTTCGGTGGCGTGCGCCGCGCGCGCCTCCAGCGTGGAATTGAGGAACGCGGCGCGCACGCCCAGTTGCGTGAGCGCCGCCACCTGGTCCTGCATCAGCGCGATCAGCGGCGAGACCACCAGCGCCGTGCCCGGCCGCAGCAGCGCCGGGAGCTGGTAGCACAACGACTTGCCGCCGCCCGTCGGCATCAGCACCAGCGCATCGCCGCCGGCGGCGACGTGCTGGACGATCTCCTGCTGGGCGCCGCGAAACGCGGCATAGCCGAAGACCGTGTTCAGGAGGTGAAGGGCGCGCCCGTCAGTCTTTGCGTTCACCGAGGAAGGCGAGCCTGTCATGGTCGCGCCGGTAGACGCCGCGTTCCGTCACCACCCAGTCCATCGGGATGTCCCAGCTTTGCGGATGAATGGTATCCAGGCGCGCGATTTCGTAGGTCACGCCGATGAGCGCAGGCTTTTTCGGAAGCGCGGCCAGGGTGCGGTCGAAAAAACCGGCGCCGTAACCCAGGCGGTAACCGCCCGCATCCCAGCCGTTCATCGGCAGCAGCACGGCCTCGGGAACGACCTCCTGCGAATTCACCGGGTAGGGAATGTCCAGTGGCCCCATGGCCATCTCAACGCCCGGATGCCACTCGCGGAAGACAAGCGGCTGCTTTGGCGCGACGACAACCGGCAGCGCGGTCAACGCGCCACGCTCGCGCAGCGTTGTTACCAGGTGTCGCGCGTCGTATTCCCCCTTGATCGGCCAACAGAAAGCGAGCTTCGCCGCCGCGAGACCGGGGAACGAGCGCGCGATATGGGCGCCTATTTTCTGGCGGTATTGCTCGAGCGTCGCCGCATCCAGCGCCTCGCGCGCCGCAATCAGGGATTGCCGCTCGGCTTTACGCCAGGTTTTCAACGCATCCGGTGTCATGCAGCTTCGTAAACGGAGTGCTAAGCTTAGCCCATGATTATTAGGCGTTTCCTCGCCACTATAGCAGTGCTCGCGGGCTTCGCGCCGGCAATCCTTGCCGCGCCCAGAGTTTCCGCGTCGGACGAAGCGGTGCTGAAAGCCTATGACGCGTTCCGCACCGGCGATGCACTCAGGCTCGCGAAGTCTTCCGCCTCGCTCGGTGGCCACGTGCTGGCGCCGTATCTGGAGTACTGGCGCCTGAAGCTGCGGCTCGAAGACGCCCCCAATGTAGAGGTGCGCGCTTTCCTGCAGCGCGAGGCCGGCAGCTATGTGGCAGAACGCCTGCGCGGCGACTGGCTGAAGGTGCTCGGCAGGCGCGGCGACTGGCAGAGCTTCGACCAGGAGCTGCCGCCGCTGGCGCAGGACGACCTGGAACTTCGCTGCTATGGCTGGCTCTCGCGTCTGGCGCGCAGCGACGACGGCGCCTTTGAGGAGGCGAAGGCGATCTGGCTCGAGCCGCGCGAACTGTCCGGCGGCTGCAATGCGCTGGTCGACAGAATGCTCGGCGCGCAGCGCATCAGCGTGGACGACGTCTGGCGGCGGGTGCGGGTGCTGTTCGAGAACGGCCAGCTCGGCGCGGCGCGGCGCTCGCTTGCCTTCCTGCCGGCAGGCGAGAAGCACGACGAGTCGCAGCTCAACCAGGCCGCCACCGCGCCGAAGAATTTTCTGGCCAGTCCGCCGCACAGCCTCGAGCGGCGCGCGGCGCGGGAGATGGCCATCTTTGCCGTGCTGCGGCTCGGGCGCAGCGAGCCCGAGGCGGCGGTGGAGGTGTTGCGCGGCAAATTCGGTGAACGCCTCCCGGCGCAGGATGTGAAGTACCTCTGGGGCTGGCTCGGCTATGAGGGCGCGCGGCGGCTCCTGCCGGAGGCGCACCAGTGGTACCGGTTGGCCGATGAAACGGTGCTGAACGACGAGCAACTGGCGTGGAAGGCGCGCGCCGCACTGCGCGCGGCGGACTGGCAGGCCGTGCGCAACGCGATCGACCGGATGTCGGTGAGCGCGCGCCAGGACCCGGCCTGGAGCTACTGGTACGGCCGTGCGCTCGGCACGCAGGGGCGGGACGATGGCGCGCGCGCCTACTTCCTGAGGATATCGGGGCAGCCGAATTTCTACGGCCTGCTCGCCGCCGAGGAACTCGGCGCCATGGCGGGCGTTCCCGAGCCCTTTCATGTCGCCAGCGAGGCCGAAGTCGCCGCCGCCAAGGCCAATCGGGGTCTCGCGCGCGCGCTGGAGCTGTACCGCCTCGATCTGCGTACCGAGGCGACGCGCGAATGGGTATTCACCATCCGCGGCATGGACGATGCGCAGCTGCTCGCGGCCGCCGAGCTCGCCCGCCGCGCCGGGATTTTCGACCGCGCGATCAACACCGCCGACCGCACCGCGCACCAGCACAACTACAAGATGCGGTTCCTCGCACCCTTCAAAGACGTGTTCAACGAGCATGCGCGCATTTTCGGCCTGGAGGAGGCGTGGGTGCTCGGCCTGGTGCGTCAGGAGAGCCGCTTCATCGTGAACGCAAAGTCCTCCGTGGGGGCGCAGGGGCTGATGCAGTTGATGCCCGCGACTGCGCGCTGGGTGGCCAAGCGCAACGGGCTGCGGGACTTCTCCCCGGGGCGCGTTGCCGAAGTGCCGATCAACGTCGCCCTGGGCACCGGCTACCTGAAACTGGTGCTGGACGATCTCGGCCACCCGGTGCTCGCTTCCGCTGCCTACAACGCCGGGCCGGGCCGCGCGCGGCGCTGGCGCGACGCGCGGCCGCTGGAAGGCGCGATCTATGCCGAGACCATCCCGTTCAACGAGACCCGCGACTACGTGAAGAAGGTGATGGCGAACACCATGTACTACTCGCAGTTGATCGGCGGTAAGGTTGTTCCGCTCAAGGACCGGCTCGGCCAGATCCCGGCAAAATCCTCTGGCGAGCGTTTCAACGAAGAGCTGCCGTGAAGCACGAAAACTTTCTCGTCGTAGGCGGCGCCGGCTTCGTCGGCCGGCACCTGGTCGCCGCGCTCGCCGCGCGCGGCGCGCACGTCACCGTGCCGACGCGCCGCCGCGATCGCGCCAAACACCTGATCCTGCTGCCCACGGTGGACGTGGTGGAGGTCGAGCGGCTCGATGCGCGCGTTCTGGCCAGGCTGGCTGCCGGCCGCGATGTGGTGGTGAACCTGGCCGGCGTGTTGCACAGCCCGCGCGCCCGGCCAGACGCGCAGGGCCCGAACCACTACGGGCCGGCATTCGCGCAAACGCATGTCGAACTGGCGCAGGCAGTGATCGGCGCGTGCCGCGAAGCCGGGGTGAAGCGCCTGCTTCACATGAGCGCCCTTGGCGCCGATCCCAAGGCGCCTTCCGAATACCTGCGCTCCAAGGCGATCGGCGAGCAGGCGGTGCTCGCCGCCGACGACCTGGAGGTCACTGCATTGCGCCCGTCGGTGATCTTCGGGCCCGAGGACCGTTTCCTGAACCTGTTCGCGCGGCTCGCGGCGTTCTTTCCGGTGCTCGCGCTCGGTTCCCCCGGTGCGCGCTTCCAGCCGGTCTACGTCGGCGACGTGGTGCGGGCGTTCCTCGCCGCGCTGGAGGGCCGGGATGCCGCCGGCAAACGCTACGACCTGTGCGGTCCCAAGGAATACACGCTGCGGCAGCTGGTCGAACTGGTCTGCGTGATCACGGGGCGCCGCCGCCTGGTGATCGGCCTGCCCGACGGATTGTCGTACCTGCAGGCGTGGATGATGGAACTGCTGCCGGTGCAGCTGCTGACGCGCGACAACTACTATTCCATGCAGGTGCCGAGCGTCTGTGACTGTGCGTTCCCCTTCGACATCCAGCCCGCGCCGCTCGAAGCCGTGGCGCCGTCCTGGCTTGCGCCCGCGGGTCCGCGCGAGCGCTACCCGCAATTGCGCTGGAAGGCCAAGAGCTAGCGCGCGTGACGCTCGCGCAGCTGAATCCCCTCGAAAAAGCGCGCTTCGTCGCCTTGCTCGGCGCGCTATTCGAGCATTCGCCGTGGGTGGCGTTGCGCGCCTGGAAACGAAGGCCATTTGCGTCTGTGGCAGGTCTTTTTCAGGCCTTGGCGGACGAAATCCGGCAGGCCACCGCTGACGAGCAGCTGGACCTCATCCGCGCGCATCCTGAACTTGCCGGCAAGGAAGCAGGCGGCGGCAGGCTCACCGCGGATTCGTCCAGCGAGCAGGGCCGTCTCGGCTTGCTGAGTCTCGACAGGAGCCATTTCGAGAGGATGGCCGAGTTGAACCGCCGCTACCGTCAGCGGTTCGGCTTTCCCTGCATCGTGGCCCTGAAGCTGCATGCCAGCCGGGCGAGCGTCATGGCCGAGATGCGGCGGCGCCTCGGCAACCAGGCGGATGCCGAACTGGCAAACGCGCTGGAGCAGATCGGGCACATCGCGCGCGGCCGCCTCGACAGGGTAATCTCGGGTTCATGAAGGTCTATGTCGTTGGCGGGGCGGTGCGCGACGAGCTGCTCGGTCTTCCCGTCCAGGACAGGGACTTCGTCGTCGTCGGCGCCACGCCCGACGAGATGGTGGCCGCCGGCTTCAAGCCGGTCGGCAAGGACTTTCCGGTGTTCCTGCATCCGAAAACCCACGAGGAGCACGCGCTCGCGCGCACCGAGAGGAAAAGCGGACGCGGCTACAAAGGGTTCACCGTCTACAGCGCACCCGATGTGACCCTGGAGCAGGACTTGGCGCGGCGCGACCTCACCATCAATGCGATGGCCCAGGCGCCGGACGGCGCGCTCATCGATCCGTTTGATGGCAAAAAAGATCTGCACGATGGCGTGCTGCGGCACGTGAGCGACGCCTTCGCCGAGGATCCGGTGCGCATCCTGCGCAGCGCGCGTTTTGCGGCGCGCTTCGGCTTTCGCATCGCGGACGAAACCCTGGCGCTCATGACCGCCATGGTCGCCTCCGGCGAAACCGGCCACCTGGTGCCCGAGCGCGTCTGGCAGGAATTCGCCAAGGGCCTGCTCGAGCCGCATCCGGCGCTGATGTTCGAAGCGCTGGAGCGCTGCGGCCTGCGCGCGAAACTGCTGCCCGAGGTCCGGCAACTGCCGAAGACTTTTTCAGGTCCGCTGGCGGTGCGCTTCGCGGTGCTTTGCTGGCCGCTGCAGGAGGCGGAAGTGAAAGCCCTGTGCGATCGCCTGAGGGTTCCAAATGAGGAACGTGAACTGGCTTTGCTCGCTTGCCGTTGCCAGAATTTATTGAATCCTTCACAGCCGGGTGAATTCCTAAATCTGTTCAAGCGCGCCGACGCATTCCGCCGCCCGGAGCGCTTCGCCGCCTTGCTCGAAGCCGCGCGCCTCGCGTTGCCCGTACAACCCGGCTTCGATGCGCAAAGGATCGAGCGTGCGCTCAAGGCCGCCGCCGCGGTGGATGCGGGCGCGGTAGCGAGCCGGGCACCGGCGCCGGCTGCGATTCCGGCCCTGCTCGACCGGGAGCGCGAACAGGCGATCGCCGCGGCACTATAGAAAAGCGTCGATTTTTTTGAAACCAAAGGAAGGACAATGATTGATCTGTACACATGGGGCACGCCGAACGGGCGCAAGGTATCCGTCATGCTCGAAGAGTGCGGCCTGCCGTATCGCGTGCATCCGATCGACATCAGCAAGGGCGACCAGTTCAAGCCCGAATTTCTTGCCATCAACCCTAACAACCGGATTCCGGCGATCGTCGATCCGGATGGGCCTGATGGCAAGCGATTGCCGCTGTTCGAGTCGGGCGCGATCCTCATTTACCTCTCGGGCAAGACCGGCGGCCGTTTCCTGCCGCAGACCGACCGAGGCAAGTACATCGCGCTGCAGTGGCTCATGTTCCAGATGGGCGGCGTGGGGCCGATGTTCGGCCAGGCGCACCATTTCATGCGCGCCAAGAAGGACGAGATCCCCTACGGCAGCGAGCGCTACGGCGCCGAGGCGAAGCGCCTCTACGGCGTGCTGAACAAACGCCTGTCGGAAGCGGCCTACCTCGCCGACGAATATTCGATCGCCGACATCGCGACCTATCCCTGGGTGGCGCGCCACGAGTGGCATCGCGTGGACCTCGCCGAATTCCCCGCGGTGAAGCGCTGGTACGACACCATCGGCGCGCGGCCGGCCGTCGTGCGGGGCATGGCCGTCCCGGCCGTCTGAGTCACTGCCGCTTCGCGTACTTGGCGAGGAATGCGTTGATGTCCTCGATGCGCAACTGCGGCTCGCCCGGATTCGGCTTCGAACTGACCACGCGGTTCATCCATTCCATGTTCTTCTGCATGCGCGTGACCACGGCGGGCCATTCCTGCGCCGTGTGGCGCCGCGGATCGGGCAACGCGTGGCACTGGTTGCAGGCGATGCGAAAGGATTCGCCTGCGGGTGTGTTCACCTCGGGGAATTTCTTCGGGTCGAGCGGACGTTGCGCGTGCTTGCGCAGATAGGCCGCCAGCACCTTGGCATCCTGCGGCGCCGGCGCCTCGACGCCGGCCATCATTTCGGCCATCAGCCGGCCCATGTTGCCGCGCCCTTCCATGCGCAGCACCATGCGCTCGACGATCGGCGTCCACTTTCTCGCGTCGTGCATCGCCGGGTTGGCGAGGTTGTGGCACTGCACGCAGTAGCGCAGCGTGAGCCGGGCGCCCCGCGAACCCGGCTCGGGCAGCATGTTCGCCTCGAAACCCGGCGGCAGGATGCGCTCCAGGAACGGGCCGTGCGGGCTCTCGGCCCAGCGTTTGCGCGCAGCGTCTGTTTCATCTGTTTTCGCAGTTACTGAAATTAAAAATAATAAAAGTGCAAGGCTAAAGCGCATGCGAACGATCCCCGCTCGAGAAACCCAGCAAAGGCTTCGACACACCCCTTCCGACCGCCAGCACCTTGAACAGCTCGCCCATCTCCGAGGGTGAGAGCAGTTTCTGCGCCGCCGCTGCCGCCGGGAGGTAGCGCTTCGGATCGGCGGGATTTTCCTCGGCGAGCAGGTCGGTGATGCCGCAATTGACCAGGAACCGCGCCTGGTTGGCATAGCCGAGCACGTCCAGCCCCGCATCGGCCGCCGCGCGTGCGAGCGCGCTGAAATCCACATGCGCCGTGACGTCCTGCAGGCCCGGCAAATAGAAAGGATCGTCGTGGACGTGGTGGCGGTAGTGGCAGGCAAGGGTGCCCATGGAGCGCTGCGGATGGAAGTATTCGCGCGCGGGGAAACCGTAGTCGATGACCAGAATCGCGCCGCGCTCGAGGAACCGGCCGAGCGAGCGCATCCAGGCGCGCGCGACGAGAGCGAGCTCGCTCTCGTATCGGCCTGAGGGAGGAATTTCTATATCGATTTCTTTGGCAGCAATGAGCACCGAGCCCGCCGCGGGACGGTCGGACCAGGCAAGCACACGAGTGTGCTCCTTTCCGGTGCCCTCGTTCGCGCACACCCCGCGCTCGAGCACGCCATCGCGCATCCACGCGAGCGCGTGCACCGGCATCGCGTCAGCCACTTCGTTGGCGAGCATCACGCCGCGGAAGCGCTCGGGCAGGCGCTCGAGCCAGCGCGTGCGACCGCCCAGCCGCCGTTGCTGGCGCTCGCGCAGCTCGGGGCTGGTTTCGAGAATGAAATAGGGACAGGAAAGCTCGCCCAGCAGCGTTTCGGCCAGCGCGCCGCTGCCCGCGCCGAATTCGAGCACCGCATCGTCCGGGCCAAGGACCTGCGCGATCTGGCGGGCGAGCGTGCGCCCGAACAGCGGCGAGAGCTCCGGCGCGGTGACGAAATCGCCGCCCGCGCCCAGCTTGCGCGCACCGGAGGCGTAGTAGCCAAGCCCCGGCTCGTACAGCGCGAGCTCCATGTAGCGCGCAAACGAGACCCAGTTGCCGGCGGCGCCCAGTTCCGCGCCGATGCGCTCAAGCAGCGCGCGGCTCGCGGCGAGCGCCTGCGGGTCGGGCGATGGGAGCTCTGCGCGGCGCATGCCGCTGAATTTACCCTAGAATTCCGTCCTGACATGGACGACGGCCTGCAGGGAAAAGTGGTCCTCGTGACTGGCGCCGCGCGGCGCATCGGTGCGGCAATTGCGCGCCGCCTGCACGCGTCCGGCGCGAACGTGCTGCTGCACTATCGCGGCGCCGAAGCCGAGGCCGCGAGCCTCGAAGCGGAATTGAATGCCACTCGCGCAAAGAGTGCCTCGAAGGTGAAGGCGGATCTGCTGGCGCCGATCGCGCCCAGGGCGCTGGTGAGCGCGGCGCTGGAGCGCTTCGGACGGCTGGACGTACTGGTGAACAACGCATCGACCTTCTATCCGACGGCCGTGGGATCGATTGAAGCCGGCCATTGGGAAGACCTGATGGGATCCAACCTGCGCGCGCCGCTGTTTCTTGCGCAGCAAGCGGCGCCGCAGTTGAAGAAGAACGGCGGCGCGATCGTGAACGTGGCCGACATCCATGCCGAACGACCGCTCAAGGGTTATCTCGTTTACAGCATCGCGAAAGCGGGACTGGTCGCGCTCACGCGCGCGCTCGCGCTCGAACTCGCGCCGGAGATCCGCGTCAATGGCGTCGCGCCGGGCGCCATTGCCTGGCCCGAGGACGGACAGTTCGAGCCGCCGGAGCGCGAGCGCATCGTCGCCACCACGCCGCTCGCGCGCCTCGGCTCGCCCGGGGACATCGCGCGGGCGGTACACTTCCTCGTCTGCGCGCCTTTCGTCACCGGCCAGATCCTGGCGGTGGACGGCGGGCGTTCGCTGTATTTATGACGGCATGCCTCTGATGAGAGCGCGATGAGCGACCCACGCAAGAGCGACTACGAATTCAACAAGCTCGCCAAGCGCATCCGCCGCCAGGTGGGCGAGGCGATCGTCGATTTCGGCATGATCGAGGAGGGCGACCGCGTCATGGTCTGCCTCTCCGGCGGCAAGGACAGCTATGGCTTGTTGGATGTTTTAATATCTTTAAGAATTAAATCTCCAGTCAAGTTCGAGTTGATCGCGGTCAATCTCGACCAGAAGCAGCCCGGTTTTCCGCAGCGGGTGCTGCCCGATTACCTGGCTTCGCTCGGGGTGCCGTTCAGGATCATCGAGCAGGACACCTACTCGATCGTCAAGCGGGTGATCCCCGAGGGCAAGACCATGTGTTCGCTGTGTTCGCGGCTGCGCCGGGGCATCCTGTATCGCGTCGCGGGCGAGCTTGGTGCGACCAAAATCGCGCTCGGCCACCACCGCGACGACGTGCTTGCGACTTTCTTCCTCAACCTGTTCCATGCCGGGACGCTGAAGGCGATGCCGGCGAAGCTGCGCTCCGACGACGGCAGGCATATCGTCATCCGCCCGCTCGCTTACGTCGCCGAGGGAGACCTCGCCGCCTACGCCGAGGCGAAAGCCTTCCCGATCATTCCCTGCACCCTCTGCGGTTCGCAGGCGAACCTGCAGCGCAAGGTGGTGGGCCGGATGTTGAAAGAATGGGAGAAGTCCGAACCGGGTCGGATCCAGTCCATCCTGCGGGCAATGACCGATGTCCGGCCTTCGCACCTGCTCGACCGGAAGCTGTTCGATTTCGCCGGATTGCAACCGAATGTAAATCATGACCAGAGGACGGTCAGCGTCTTAGAATTCAAGGAACCAGGCGAGCCGCAGTTTGCCGCCGCATTTTCCGAGTGACGCGTGAACCTTCGCAAGCGCAACAACCTCATGGCCTTCTGTCTCTTTGCAGGACTGCTGCTCTTCGCGCTGCTGGTCGGTCGTAGCGTGATCGCCCAGGACTGGCGCAGCGCGAGCACTGCGCCGGTCGGTCTCGCGCCAGATCCGGCCGCGACGCCGCAGGCGGTGGTGCAGGTCTACGGCGCGCGCACTTGGGGCTGGCGCGGCAATTTCGGCGTGCATACCTGGGTCGCGGTGAAAGCCGCGAACGCGCAGGCCTACACGGTGTACGAAGTCATCGGTTGGCGGCTGCGCTGGTCCGATAGCGTGGTCGCGATCCACAATCGCGCCGCCGATGCCCGCTGGTATGGCAACGCGCCGGAGCTTTACTCTGACAGGCGGGGTCCGGAAGCCGAGCAGCTGATCCCGCGCATCGATGCCGCGGCGCGCTCGTATCCGCATGCCAGGGAATACAGCGCCTGGCCGGGGCCGAATTCCAACACCTTTGTCGCGTGGATTACGCGAGCGGTGCCGGAACTCGAAGCCGACCTGCCGCCGACCGCCATCGGCAAGGATTACCTCGGCGACTCCATCGTCGGTTCGGCACCCAGCGGCCGCGGCCTGCAGTTCTCGCTGGGCGGCCTGTTTGCGCTGACCGCCAGCGGCGTCGAGGGGCTCGAGCTGAACCTGCTCGGCTTGACCTTCGGCATCAACCCCTTCGATCCCTCACTCAAGCTGCCTCTCGTCGGGCGCCTTGGCCCGGCGCGGCGGGAACTACCCTTGTCAAACTGAGTTTGACGGATTAGACTTGCGGCGTGGTTGAAGCCCATAACTGCGCCGCACGCCTGGTCGAGCTGTTCGGCAGCCAGGCCGAGGTCGCGCGCGCGTTCCAGCTCGACCGGGCAGTGGTGCACAACTGGGTGAAGACGGGCTATGTCCCCGCGCGTTGGGCGGGCGAAGTGGAGCGCGTCACCCAGGGCGGCATCAGTTCGGTCGAGGTCGTCAACGAAGCAAGCGCGAAGAATCCGGTGCGCGTGAAGTCGCGCCCGGACGATGCGCCGTTCGGTATGCCGGAGAGTGACCCCATGAGCCAATACGCCCCCGCGAAGCGCATCCATTCCTTCCACCCGCCGCAGCGCACCCTGATGGGCCCCGGCCCGACGGAAATCCATCCGCGCGTGCTCACCACCATGAGCCAGCCGGCCATCGGTTACCTCGACCCGGTGTTCGTCGAGATGATGGAAGAGCTGAAAACGCTGCTGCGCTACGCATATCAGACCAAGAACCCGCTCACGTTCCCGATCTCGGGCCCGGGCTCGGTCGGCATGGAGTACTGCTTCGTCAACATGGTCGCGCCGGGCGACAAGGTGATCGTGTGCCAGAACGGCGTCTTCGGCGGCCGCATGCTGGAGAACGTGATCCGCGCCGGCGGCGTGCCGGTGCTGGTGGCAGACAAGTGGGGCGAGCCGGTCGATCCGCACAAGCTCGAGGCCGCGCTGAAGAAGAACCGGGACGCCAAAGTCGTCGCCTTCGTGCACGCCGAAACCTCGACCGGCGCGCAGTCGGAGGCGAAGACGCTGGTGAAGCTTGCGCACAAGTACGACGCGCTCACGATCGTAGACGCGGTGACTTCGCTGGCCGGAACGCCCGTGAAGGTAGATGAGTGGGAAATCGACGCGATTTATTCCGCCAGCCAGAAGTGCCTGTCCTGCACGCCCGGCCTGTCGCCCGTGTCGTTCTCCGAGCGCGTCGTCGAGCGCGTCAAGGCGAGGAAAGACAAGATCCACAGCTGGTTCATGGACATGAACCTGCTGCTCGGCTACTGGGGCGCGACCACCCGCACCTATCACCACACCGCGCCGACCAACTCGCTGTTCGCGCTGCACGAGGCGCTGCTGCTGATCCGCGAGGAAGGCCTGGAGAATTCCTGGGCGCGCCACCATCGCCATCACATGGCGCTGAAAGCGGGTCTCGAAGCCATGGGCCTTAAGTTCCTCGTGGACGAGAAATACCGCCTGCCGCAGATGAACGCGGTGTTCTGTCCCGAGGGCGTGGACGAAGCCAAGGTGCGCCGCACGCTGCTCACCGAATTCAGCCTGGAAATCGGCGCCGGCCTCGGGCCGCTCGCCGGCAAGATCTGGCGCTTCGGGCTGATGGGCTACAGCTGCCGCCCGGACAACGTGATGCTGTGCCTCTCGGCGCTCGGCTCGGTGCTGCAGGACGCGGGCCTGGCGGTGCATGTCGGCGATGCGGAAGCCGCCGCGCATGGCGCCTACGCGCAGATGCACGTCAAGGACGCGCAGAGGAAAAAGAGGGCTGCGTAGATACTTTGACTCACGCCCTTTCGGGGGCGTTGCTGGCGCGGGCGACCGCACCCAGAAGCGCGCCGCCGCGCTCGATTCCGCGGCGCGTCGCCGCCGGGTTCTTCGCCTGCGCCGCGCCCGACCTCGACTTTGTCATCGCCTTCATCGGGCCGGTGGAGTACCTGTTCCATCACCGCGGCGTGACGCACTCGCTGTTGCTGTTGCCGGCCTGGGCATGGCTGCTCGCCTGGGTGCTGGCGAAGATCCTGCGCGAGCCGGGCGGCTGGAAGGCGCTCTACGGCGTGTGCGCCCTCTCGATCGGCGCGCATATCGCGGGCGACTGGATCACCAGCTACGGCACCATGGTGCTGGCGCCGCTCTCGAACTGGCGCGCGGGGATCGGCACTACCTTCATCATCGACCTCTGGTTCAGCGGCATCATCCTGGCGGGGCTGCTCGCCTCGGCAGTTTGGTACCGCACGCGCCTGCCGGCGGTTGCCGCCTGCTTCGCGCTGGTCGCTTACGTGGGCTTGCAGGCCGTGCTCAAAGACCGCGCCATCGAGTTCGGCGCCCAGTACGCCCGGAGCCGCGGCCTGCCCGCCGCAGTCGTCGCGGCGCATCCACGCCCGGTCTCGCCTTTCAACTGGACGGTCTTCGTGAGCGACGAGACCGCGCACCATCTTGCGCATGTCAACCTCATCCGCACCGAGCCGCGCAGCTATGTGCCGGGAGACGGGTTCATTGCCAGGCTCGATTCGGCCTACCTGCCGCTCGCGCGGGCGCGGTGGGAGGTGCACACGCGCTACGGATGGACGAGCGAGACCGAGGCGCTCGCGCGCGAGGCCTGGGCCTCGCCCGCGCTTGCCTTTTTCCGCTGGTTCGCCGAGCAGCCCGCCTTCGACGGTACGACCGAGAACGCCGGCTGCGTCTGGTTCGCCGACCTGCGCTTTGGCAACCCGGGACGCGACTGGGTGCCGTTTCGCTTCGGTGCCTGCCGCGAAAATCCGGCTTCTCCCTGGCGCGCCTACGAGCGGCTGGACGAGGGCGGCAGCGCGGCGCTTGAACCCCGCTAGCCGGGCGCCTCGCGCAGTTCGTCGCGCAGCACCTCGCTCAAGGCGTGGAACAGGTCCACGCTGGCGTCGATCTCGTCCTTGTTGATCGAGACGCTCTCGACGTTGATGCCGAGAGGGATTTCGCGCACGTAGTCGTGGGCGAGGATGCGGCGCAGGTTTTCGCAGCAAATGTCGACCGACTTGTGCAGCGGATCCGCGGCACCGAGGATGGCGCGCGAGGTTTCGGGCGGGATCCGCACCCCGAGCCAGTTCAGGAACGCCATGGTCCTCTCGCGCCCGACCGGCGAGAAAGTGAGCACGATACGCCGCGGCCTGACCCCGGCGCCGCGGCAATCGCGTGCGTAGTCGGCGAGCAGCCGCTCGCTCGCGTCGGCGTGATACACCGTCTGCGATATGAAGTAGCCGCAGCCCTCGATGCCCTTGGCGAGCAGGCGCGCCGCTTCGCTGCGCTCGGCCGTGTGGCGTTCGGCGATCACCACGCCACCGACCGTAAAGCCCGCGGGATGCGCCGCGGCGAGGCCGATCGCCTTCGAGAGAGCGAGCGGATGGCGCACGCCCGAGGTGGGCCGGCCGACGATCGAGAGGAATTCCACGCCGTGCTCGCGCGCCGCGCCCGCAAGCCAAGCCTGCCAGGCCGCCGCATCCAGATCGCCCACGCATTTGTACGTGATCGCGGGCTTGCCGGTGCGCGCGGCGAGCAGCGACGAGTAGCTGCGCGGATCCACCGTGCCGGTGAAGGCGAAAGGGCGCGGCGCATCGGTGCGCCCGGATTCGTCCTGGATGTCGTAAACCACCACGCCGTCGATCGGCAGCGGCGCGAGGCGCGCGGCCAGTTTGTCCGCCGCCTGGCGCACCGCGCTTTCCTCCGTGCCCGCGCGCGGCGGCGTGGTGCCGTAGAGCAGCACCGCGCTTTGCGGATCGAGCAGTTTTTCCTTGAGCACTACTTGAGCAGCAGCGAGGAGAGCGCCCAAGAGACCAGGCTATAGGCGATCGCGCCGATGACGCCCCACCAGAAGCCCGCCACCGCGAAGCCGGCGATGAAGGAGCCGACGAACCAGAACAGCAGCCCGTTGATGACGAAGATAAACAGGCCCAGCGTGAGCAGCGTCACCGGCAAGGTCAGCAGGACCAGGATCGGGCGGATCACGGCGTTGACCAGGCCCAGAACCAGCGCCGCGATCAGCGCCGTGAAAAAACTCGACACGGCAATGCCGGGCAGCAGATAGGCCACTGCCATCAGCGCCACCGCATTGATCAGCCAGACGAGGAGCAGTTTCATGGTCTCCGACCCCGATTTTACTAGTAGCGGTAATGATCCGATTTGTACGGGCCGCTCTTCGACACGCCGATGTAGCGTGCCTGCGCGTCGGAGAGTTCGCTCAGCGTCGCGTTCAGCTTCCTCAGCTGCAGCCGCGCCACTTTCTCGTCCAGGTGCTTGGGCAGGGTGTAGACCCCCACCGGATACTTCGCGAGGTTCGTGAAGAGCTCGATCTGCGCGATCACCTGGTTGGCGAACGAGGAACTCATCACGTAGGACGGATGCCCGGTGCCGCAGCCAAGGTTCACCAGCCGCCCCTTGGCCAGAAGGATGATGCGTTTCGCTTTTTTCCCATCGGCGTCGGGGAAGATGATGTGGTCCACCTGCGGCTTGATCTCCTCCCACTGGTACTGGGAAAGCGCCGCGACCTCGATTTCGTTGTCGAAGTGGCCGATGTTGCAGACGATGGCCTGGTCCTTCATCTTCTTCATGTGCTCGTGCGTGATCACGTGGTAGTTGCCGGTGGCGGTGACAAAGATGTCGGCCTTGTCGGCGGCGTAGTCCATGGTCACCACGCGGTAGCCTTCCATCGCCGCCTGCAGCGCGCAGATCGGGTCGACCTCGGTCACCCAGACCTGCGCCGAGAGGGCGCGCAGCGCCTGCGCCGAGCCTTTGCCGACGTCGCCGTAGCCGGCCACCACCGCGACCTTGCCGGCCACCATGACGTCGGTCGCGCGCTTGATGCCGTCCACCAGCGACTCGCGGCAGCCGTAGAGGTTGTCGAACTTCGATTTCGTCACCGAATCGTTGACGTTGATGGCGGAGAAGAGGAGCCGCTTTTCCTTCGCCATTTCGTACAGGCGGTGCACTCCGGTGGTGGTTTCCTCGGTGACGCCCTTGATTTCCTTTGCCGCTTTGGAATACCAGCCGGGTTGAGATGAAAGGCGTTTTTTTATAGAAGTGAACAAGGAAATTTCTTCCTCGCTGGCCGGATTCGCGAGAACGGACGGATCTTGTTCTGCTTTTTTTCCTAAATGGACCAAAAGAGTCGCATCCCCGCCGTCATCCAGAATCATGTTGGGGCCCCGCATGTTCGCCTCGGTTCCGAACTCGAAAATGCGGTGGGTGTATTCCCAATAGTCGTCCAGCGACTCGCCCTTGTAGGCAAAGACCGGCGTGCCGCCCACCGCGATCGCCGCCGCGGCATGGTCCTGGGTCGAGAAGATGTTACACGAGGCCCAGCGCACGTCCGCGCCCAGCGCCTCCAGCGTCTCGATCAGGACCGCGGTCTGGATCGTCATGTGCAGCGATCCGGTGACGCGCGCGCCTTTCAGGGGCTGCGCCGCTGCGTATTCCTCGCGGATCGCCATCAATGCCGGCATTTCGGATTCGGCGATGGCGATTTCCCTGCGGCCCCAGCCGGCCAGCGACAGGTCGGCCACTTTGTGGTCGGTGAACTTCGGATTGATCACAGCTGCGTTCATTTCGGGTCTCCAAAAAGAAAAAGCGCCCGCACCGTTTCCGATGCGAGCGCCGTTATATTTAGCTGAGCCTGATCCCCTTTCAGTTTCCTGTCATGCAGGAAAACATCGGGGAACGCAACGCTCCTCAGCAGGACACATTATACCCGTGTTCGGGATGGGATAATGGCGTTTTTTCCGGTGAGCCCCTGTGCAGTTATCGATCGTCGTCCCGGTGCGCAACGAGGAGGAGAACATCCTGCCGCTGCTCGCCGAAATCCATGCCGCGCTGGAGAACCGGGGCGAGTTCGAAGTCGTCTATGTGGACGACGGCAGCCGCGACGCGACGCCGGCGCGGCTGGCCGAGGCGCTCGCGTTCTATCCGTGCCTGCGCGTGTTTGCGCACCGGATGAGCTGCGGCCAGAGCGCCGCGCTGATGACCGGAATGCGTGCGGCGCGCGGCGAATGGGTGGCGACGCTCGACGGCGACGGACAGAATGATCCGGCGGACATTGCGAAGCTGCTCGCGGCGCGCGACGCCGCGACACAGCCCAACGATCTGCAGCTCATCACCGGCTACCGGAAAACGCGCCGCGACACCTGGCTCAAGCGGATCTCGTCGCGCGTCGCCAACGCGGCGCGTTCGCGGCTGCTGGGCGATGCGACGCCCGATACCGGATGCGGCCTGAAGCTGATTGCGCGCGCCGTGTACCTCGATCTGCCTTTCTTCGACCACATGCACCGCTTTCTGCCCGCGCTGGTGCAGCGCAACGGCGGCGCCACTCTCTCGGTGGAAGTGAATCACCGCCCGCGCACCCGAGGGCAATCGAAGTACGGCGTGTTCGACCGGCTCTGGGTCGGGATCGTGGATCTTGCTGGTGTCATGTGGCTGAAGCGCCGCGCCAGGCGTCCCGAAGCGAGCGAAGTGAAGCGGCCGTGACCCTGAAGCGCAAGCTCAAGGCTCTGGCGTCCGGCCTGGTGTTCCTCGGCACCCTGGTTGCGATCGCCTACCTGCTCAATAGTGGCCTTGCACTCGAGTGGGTGAGCGAAGACTGGAGGGACCGGATCGACCGCGACGTGCGCGGCAAGGGCGCCGCAGGCGAACTGCTCTACCTCGCGGTCGGCGGCCTCGCCTGCGCGCTGGCAGTGCCGCGTCACATCGTCAGTTTCTTCGGCGGCTACGCCTTTGGCGTCGGTTTTGGCACGCTGCTGGCGCTCATCGCGACTGAAATCGGCTGCGCACTCACGTTCTTCTACGCGCGGCTCATCGGCCGGCCGCTGGTGTCGGCGCGTTTCGGCGCGCGCGTGCAGCGGATCGACGATTTTCTTTCCGCCAATCCGTTCTCGATGACGCTGCTGATCCGGCTGTTGCCGGTCGGCAACAATTTCGCCACCTCACTCGCCGCGGGCGTGTCGCGGGTACCGGCGCGGCTTTTCCTGCTGGGCTCGCTCCTGGGCTACGTCCCGCAGACCCTGGTGTTCGCGCTCGCCGGCAGCGGTATCGAAGCGGGCGCGGGAGTGCGGGTGGGGCTCGCGGTGCTGTTGTTTTTCGTGTCGGCAGCGATCGGGATCTGGCTCTATCACAAGTACCGCCACGGCAAGACGTTGGGCGAGGAAGTCGACGAGGCGCTGGATGAACAATCCAAGGCTTGAACGCTCGCTGCTGGTGTTGCTCGCAGGCTGGGCAGTGTTTTCTGTCGCCTCCATCTGGCTGCGGCCGCTCTGGCCGGTGGACGAGACGCGTTACGCCAGCGTCGCCTGGGAGATGTGGCTGCGCGGCGATCTCCTGGTGCCGCATATCAACGGCGAGCCCTACAGCCACAAGCCGCCGCTGCTGTTCTGGCTGATTCAGCTGGGTTGGGGATTATTCGGCGTCAACGACTGGTGGCCGCGGTTGGTGGCGCCGCTGTGCGCGCTGGGCTCGGTGCCGCTGCTGCTGCGGCTCGCGCGACTGCTGTGGCCTGAGGCGCGGGATGCACACGCGCTGTCCGTCTGGGTGCTGTTCGGCACGCTGCTGTTTGCGTGCTTCGTCACGCTCACCATGTTCGACCTGCTGCTGATGCTATGCGCGATGGCAGCGATGGTCGGCGTGCTGACGCTGGCGCGCGGCGAGCGCCAAACGGGGGACGGCACTCGTGCCGTGGGCCTGCTGTGGCTGGGCGCGGGCATCGGACTGGGCGTGCTCGCCAAAGGCCCGGTGATCCTGTTGCACGTGCTGCCGGCGGCGGTGGCCGCGCCCTGGTGGGCGTCGTCGCTGAAGGGCCGGCTCGGGCGCTGGTACCTCGATCTGCTTTTCGGCGTGCTGCTCGGCGCCGCCATCGCGCTCGCCTGGGCGCTGCCAGCGGCGTATTTCGGCGGCGAGGAATACCGGCACGCGATTTTCTGGGGCCAGACCGCGGGCCGCGTGTCGGACTCCTTCGCCCACCGCGCGCCGTGGTGGCACTACCTGCCGTTATTGCCCTTGATCCTGTTTCCCTGGTTCGTCTGGCCCCGATTCTGGCAAGGACTTTACGAAATAAGGTCGGAACAGAAACACGAGGGCGCGAAGTTTCTCGCCTCCTGGCTGATTCTCACGTTGATCGGCTTGTCCCTGATAAGCGGCAAGCAGGCCAAGTACCTGGTGCCTTTCCTGCCGGCATTCGCGCTGCTTGCCGGCTACGCGCTGGCGAAAGCGACGGCGGCCGCGCGCCGGTGGGAAATGCTGCCACCGATGATCGGCTTTCTCGCCTTGCCCGCGTTCCTCGGCTACGTCCGCTCGCGGCCGGCGGCGATGAAGTTGCCGGAATGGGCGGGCGAGATCCCGCTCTGGCCGATCGTGCTCCTGGCGCTTGCCGCGCCGGTTCTGCTGTTCTTCTGCCGCAAGCAGACCGCGGTGCAGGTGCGCGTGCTCGCTTTCGCGATGCTGGCCGCGGTCGCGGTGGTAAGCGTGGGCGTCATTCCCGCGTTCGTCCCGTACAGCGATCCGGGGCCCGCGGCGCGCCACCTGGCGGCGCTGCAGGAGGCGAAGGTGCCGCTGGCGCACCTCGGCAAGTACCACGCGCAGTACAACTTCGTCGGGCGCCTGCGCGCGCCGATCGAAATCCTCGATCCGCCGGAAGTGAAGGGCTGGGTGGCGGCGCATCCGTCGGGGCAGGTCATAACGATCGAGCGAACCCGGCACAACGCAAAAGGCCATGCAGCACCCGAGTACCAGGCGCCGTTCAGGGGGGCCTGGGTCCAGGTGTGGCGCGGCGCCGCGCTGCTCGTGGCCCGGCCAGAGCTGCGCTAGACTGCGATTCCCGGACTCGAACGACGGAAAGAGAGCCAGCACATGCACATCGCCTGGAAGGGTTTTCTGGTGGGTCTCGCTGTCGCGGTAGTTCTGTACATCTTCGAATACATGGCGATAAAAAGGGCGGGCGCGCTGCGCGCGAAGAAAACGGCCAAGAAAGCCGAAATCCTCCAGGAGGAACGTTCCCGGCTCAGGGGGATCATGATGTTCTGCCTTTGTTGTCCCCCGGGTATGGCGGCCATTTTCTGGCTGACGATGGGCTAGGCCGCCTGTTTTAGCGCCAAAGCCTTGTCGGTGGCTTCCCAGGTGAACTCGGGCTCGTCGCGCCCGAAGTGGCCGTAGGCGGCGGTCTTTTCGTAGATCGGCCGCAGCAGGTCCAGCATCTGGATGATGCCCTTGGGTCGCAGGTCGAAGTTGGCGAGCACCAACTGCGCGAGCTTCTCGTCCGAAATCTTGCCGGTGCCCTGCGTGGTCACCATCACGCTGGTGGGTTGCGCGACGCCGATGGCGTAGGACACCTGCACCAGGCACTTCGAGGCAAGGCCCGCGGCGACGATGTTCTTCGCCACGTAGCGCGCCGCATAGGCCGCCGAGCGGTCCACTTTGGAGGGGTCCTTGCCGGAGAACGCGCCGCCGCCGTGCGGCGCGGAGCCGCCGTAGGTATCGACGATGATCTTGCGGCCGGTCAGGCCGCAATCGCCCTTGGGACCGCCGATTTCGAAGGCGCCGGTCGGGTTGACCAGATAATTGATTTTGCCCTTGACCAGGTTCTTCGGCAGGCAGGGCTTGATCACCTGCTCGATCACCGCTTCCTCGATCTGCTTGTGCGTGATGCCGGGCGCGTGCTGAGTGGAAAGCACCACGGTCTCGATGGACTCGGGCCTGCCGTTGACGTAGCGGATGGTGACCTGCGACTTGGCGTCGGGCCGCAGCCACGGCAAGCGGCCGTCGCGCCGCACTTCCGACTGGCGCTCGACCAGGCGGTGCGCCAGGTAGATCGGCAGCGGCATCAGGCCGGGCGTCTCGTCGCAGGCGTAGCCGAACATCAGGCCCTGATCGCCCGCGCCCTGATCGAGGTCGAGGCCCTTGCCCTCGTCCACGCCCTGCGCAATGTCCTTGGACTGCTCGCCGTAGGCGACGATCACGGTGCAGGTATGCGTGTCGAAGCCGATCTGCGGATCGTTGTAGCCGATGCGGTTGATGGTATTGCGCGCGACTTCGTTGTAGTTGACGCGCGCGCCGGTGGTGATTTCCCCGGCGAGTACCACCAGGTTGTCCTTGACCAATGTCTCGGCGGCGACGCGCGAGGTCTTGTCCTGCTTTAGAATCGCATCGAGCACCGCGTCGGAAATCTGGTCCGCGACTTTGTCCGGATGGCCCTCGGATACCGACTCGGAAGTGAAGAGAAATTCGCTCATGTGATCGCTTCAAGATCGCTTCAAAAAACGGGGCAGCAAGGATACCAGATGCCGCGCTTCCTGATGAGCCTCGCCGCACGTTTTCCGCTCGCGATTCTGCACCCGTTGGGCGCGCTGCTCGGCTGGGCGATGTATGGGCTGTCGCCCACCTACCGGCGCCACCTGCGCGAGAACCTGGAGGCCGCCGGCTACCACGATGTGGCTACCCGGCGTGCCGCGATCTCGGGTGCGGGCCGCCTGCTCGCCGAGCTTCCCGCCGTGTGGCTGCGCCCGCGCGCCGAGATCGCCGGGCTGGTGCAGCGGATCGACGGCAAGGAATACGTGGATGCCGCGCGCGCGGCCGGCAAGGGGATCGTGTTTCTCACGCCGCATCTGGGCTGCTTCGAAATCACGGCCAAGATCGCCGCCGAGGAATTCCCGATCACCGTGCTCTACCGGGCGCCCAAGCTCGCCTGGCTGCAGCCGATGATCGAAAAGGGACGCGGCCAGGACAACGTGCGCCTGGCGCGCGCCGACTTTTCGGGGGTGCGCGAACTGCTCGCTGCGCTGCTGCGCAAGGAGGCCGTGGGCATCCTTCCCGACCAGGTTCCGGGCGAAGGCGAGGGCGAGTGGGTGGAGTTTTTCGGCAAGCCCGCCTACACCATGACGTTCGCGGCCAGGCTGGCCGCGCGCCCCGGGAGCGCGTGCCTGCTGGCGTTCGGCGAGCGCCTGCCCGGCGGCGCCGGTTACGTTCTGCACATCAGACCCCTGCCCGCGACCGAGCCCGGCGAGAGCGGGACCCGGCGCATGAACCGCGCACTGGAAGCCCTGATCCGCGAATGCCCCGGCCAGTACCTGTGGGGCTACAACCGCTACAAGCGGCCCAAGGGCGCGCCGGAATCTGCAGCGGAATCGGCATGAGAAGGGTCATTTTTGCGCTGTTGTGGGCCGCGCACTTTCTGCCTTCCCCCGTGCTTGCCGTGATCGGCAATGCAGTCGGCATGATCGCGTTCTGGCTCATTCCGAAGCGGCGGCATGTGACACGCGTTAATCTCGAGAGGTGCTTTCCTGGAATGAACGCAGGAGAGAGAGAACGGCTGGCGCGAAGCCACTTTCGCGCTTTCTGCCGCAGCTTCGTCGACCGCGCGCTGCTCTGGTGGGCACCGCGCGCGCGCATCGAGCAACTGGTGCGGATCGAGGGCCTGGAGCACCTGCGTGCGCTCGGCGGCGCGCCGGCGATCCTGTTCGCGCCGCACTTCGTCGGGCTGGATGCGGGCGGGACGCGAATCGCCTGCGAGATCAACGTGGTCTCGATGTACGCCAACCAGAGGGACGCGAAGTTCAATGAACTCCTGCTGCGAGGCCGGAGCCGCTTCGGCGATCAGCGGCTGGTGTCGCGCCAGGAAGGGATCCGCGCCACGCTCGCCGCGATGCGCGAGGGCCGGCCGTTCTACTACCTGCCGGACCAGGACTACGGGCCGCGCGACGCCGTATTCGTTCCTTTCTTCGGGGTATCCGCCGCGACCGTGCCGGGCCTGTCGCGCATCGCCCGGGTCGCGGGCGCAAAGGTGCTGCCCTGCGTGACCCGAATGCTCCCGGGCGGCGAGGGCTACGTGCTGCGCATCGAGCCGCCGTGGGACAATTTCCCCACCGCGGACCCGCTCGCCGACACGCGCCGCATGAACGAGTACATCGAGCGCCGCGTTCTGGAAATGCCGGAGCAGTATCTCTGGATGCACAAGCGCTTCAAGACCCGCCCCGAGGGCGAGGCGCGTTTCTACTGAGAAAAGAATGAAAAAACTCCGCACCGCCGTCATCGGCGTCGGCTACATGGGCAAGTTCCACGCCGAGAAGCTCGCGGCCAGCACCGATGCCGAACTGGTCGCGGTGGTGGACGCGGACGCCGCGCGCGCGAAAGAAGTCGCGGCCGCATTGGGCTGCGCCCACGAGGCCGACTACAGGACGCTGCTCTCGCGGGTGGATGCGGTCTGCGTCGCGGTGCCCACCGAGAAACACCATGCCGTGGTGCGTGCCTGCCTCGAGGCGGGCGTGCATGTGCTGGTGGAGAAGCCGCTCGCGCGCACGCTGGACGAGGCCGATGCCTTGCTCGCACTGGCGCGCGCGAAGGGACTCGTCCTCCAGGTGGGCCACCTGCAGCGCTTCAATCCGGCGTTCCAGGCGCTCGTGGCGCAGGGCGGCAGGCCGCTGTTCATCGATATCGAGAGGCTGGCGCCGTTCAAGGCGCGCGCTACCGACGTCGATGTGGTGCTCGACCTGATGATTCACGATCTGGACCTGGTGCTGGCGCTGGCAAAGGCGCCGATCGAGCACGTCAGCGCCAGTGGTTTTCGCGTGCTCACCGACGCCATCGACATCGCCAACGCGCGCATCGAATTCGCCGACGGCTGCATTGCGAGCGTCTCGGCGAGCCGCGTCAGCCAGGCGCCGGTGCGAAAGCTGCGGGTGTTCCGGCACGACGCGTATGTCTCGGCCGACCTGCAGGAGCAGCGGCTGCGCCACGTGCGCAAGGGCGGGGACGGGATCGTGGAGTCCGAGCAGGCGTTCGAGCGCGCCGACGAGTTGCGCGCGCAGGCCGAGTCGTTCCTGCAAGCGGTCCGCGGGCGCAGCGTGCCGCTGGTGACCGGCGAACAGGGCCGGCAGGCGCTGGAGCTCGCGCTGCAGGTGGGCAGGCTGGTCGAGGAAAGGCTGGCGCGCCATGTGCCGTAAGCGATGAAGCTCTCGTTCACAAAGATGGAAGGCGCGGGCAACGATTTTGTCGTTCTCGACTTTACAGATAAGACCTTCGAGCTGAAGAAAGAACAAATTCAAAAACTCGCCGACCGCCACTTCGGCGTAGGTTGCGACCAGATCCTGGTGGTCGAGCGGCCATCGGAACCGGGCGTCGATTTCCGCTACCGAATCTTCAATTCGGACGGCGGCGAGGTCGAGCAGTGCGGCAACGGCGCGCGCTGCTTCGTCAAGTTTGTGCACGCGAGGGGCCTGACCGCGAAACGCGAGATCCGGGTCGAGACCCTAGGCGGGATCATCGTTCCAAGGTTGGAGGATGATGGAGAGGTGAGCGTGAACATGGGACCGCCAATCGTTGCATTGCCTTTGTTGAAAAAAATTACCGTGAACGGCGAAACCCTGGAACTGACCATCCTTTCCATGGGCAATCCCCACGCCGTCCAGGTCGTTGCCGACGTGGCGGCCGCCCCGGTGACGACCCAGGGCCCCGCGCTGGAGCATCATCCGAGGTTCCCGAACCGGGTCAACGCCGGCTACATGCAGCTGCGCGGCCGCCGCCGCATCGCGCTGCGCGTCTGGGAGCGGGGTGCGGGCGAGACCCTCGCCTGCGGCACCGGCGCCTGCGCCGCGGTGGTCTCCGGCATCCTGCGCGGCCTGCTCGACTCCCCGGTGGCGGTCGAAGCGCGCGGCGGCACATTGACCGTGTCTTGGGCGGGCGGCGACAATGCCGTCTGGATGAAGGGCCCGGCGAAGAACGTGTTCGAAGGCGAGATCGAAATATAAAAAAGGCTCCCATGGACGCAAAAGACGTCGCGCAGTTCCTCCGCAGCAACCCGCAGTTCTTCGACCAGAATCCCCAGCTGCTCGAGTCGATCTACGTGCCGCATCCGCACGGCGGGCGGGCGATCCCGCTCACCGAGCGTCAGATCGTGTCGCTGCGCGAGAAAGTGAAAGTGCTCGAGGCCAAGCTCGGGGAGTTCGTCAGGTTCGGCGAAGACAACGACGCGATCGGGGAAAAGGTGCACCGGCTCTCGCTCGCGCTGCTCGGCGCGCGCGACTTCGCGTCGACGGCGCACGCGCTCTACTTCCACCTGCGCGAGGACTTCGCCGTGCCGCACGTCGCCTTGCGCGTCTGGGGAAAGTCGCTGCTCGACGGCACGCTCGAAGGCTCGCCGGTGGAGGCCGAACTGCAGGACAAGGCCGAGACCATGGGCGCGCCGCAATGCGGCCCGGCGCCAGGCAATCCCTTCCTGCCCTGGTTCCGCGAGGCGCAGGAGCACATCCGCTCGATGGCGCTGGTGCCGCTGGGGCAGACGCGCACCATCGGCCTGCTTGCGCTCGGCAGCGAAGACCCACAGCGCTTCTTCCCCGAGATGGGCACGCTCTACCTGCGCCGCATCGGCGAGCTCACCGCGGGCGCGCTTGCAGCACGGACGTGAAAGATGCGGTGAACGATCCCGGTCTGGGCAAGGCTTGGCTCGAAACGCTCGAGCACCAGCGCCGGCTCTCCAGACACACGCTCGCGAACTATTCTCGTGCAGTTGAAGTTTTATTCAAGTTAAAAGACAAAATAGATCTGCGTGATCTCGATACGCAGCAAATCAGGCGCTTCGTCGCGCGGCTGCACGCCGCGGGGCTCTCCGGCCGGACGCTCGCGCTGACGCTGTCGGCCTGGCGCGGCTTCTACCGCTGGCTGGCGCGCCAGCGCGGTTTTCCCGCCAATCCGGTGCAGGGGGTGCGCGCGCCGAAATCCCCGCGCCACCTGCCCAAGGCGCTTTCCGTGGAGCAGGCACAGCAGCTGCTCGAGAGCGCGCCGCCGGAGACGCCGGAGGGCGCGCGCGACCGGGCGATGTTCGAATTGCTCTACTCCTCGGGCCTGCGGCTGGCGGAACTCATCGCACTGGACGCGGAAGACGGGCGGCTGGACCTCAGGCAGGGCGAGGTCACCGTGACCGGCAAGGGCGCGAAGACGCGCACGGTTCCGGTCGGCGGACGTGCGCGCGATGCGCTGCGCCACTGGCTCAAGGCGCGCGCGCTGCTTGCCGCGCCGCAGGAACGGGCGCTGTTTGTCGGCGCCCGCGGCAGGCGCATCGCGCCCGGGACGGTGCAGGCGCGTTTGCGCGCCTGGGCGAAACGCCAGGGGCTGGGCGCCTCCGTGCATCCGCACATGCTGCGCCATTCCTTCGCCAGCCACCTGCTGCAATCCTCGCAGGATTTGCGCGCGGTGCAGGAGATGCTCGGCCACGCCAGCATCTCGACCACGCAGATCTACACCCATCTCGATTTCCAGGCGCTGGCGAAGGTCTACGACGCCGCGCATCCGCGGGCAAGGAAGAAATGAAAACGTTGATCCTCAAGGCCGGCCGCGACAAGTCGGTCAAGCGCCGTCATCCCTGGATTTTCTCGGGTGCGGTCGAGCACGTGGACGGCAATCCCGCCAGCGGCGAAACGGTGCTGGCGAAATCGGCCGAAGGCAAGACGCTCGCGCTTGCCGCCTACAGTCCGCAATCGCAGATCCGGGCCCGGGTCTGGAGTTTTGATCCGGGCGTTTCTATCAAGAGGGAATTTTTTGAAGCAACCATAAAAAAGGCAATCCAACTTCGCGCCGCGCTGCCCGCCGCCGGTCACACCAACGCCATGCGGCTGGTGCACGGGGAATCGGACGGGCTGCCGGGCCTGGTGGTGGACAGGTATGCGGATGTGCTGGTGGCGCAGTTCCTGTCGGCGGGCGCCGAGCATTGGCGCGAGACGATTCTCGACGCGCTCGCCGAGGCGACCGGATGTGAAGCGATCTACGAGCGCTCGGATGCCGAAGTACGCACCCTGGAGGGCTTGGCGCCCAAAGCCGGTTTTGCGCGCGGCAACCGGCAGGCGAAGCGCTGCCCGATCGTCGAGCACGGCCTCAATTACCGCGTCGACGTCGAGGCGGGGCAGAAAACCGGCTTCTTTCTCGATCAGCGCGACAACCGGCAGCGGGTGCGTGCGCTGGCCGAAGGGCGCGAGGTGCTGGATGCGTTTTGCTACACAGGCGGTTTCTCGCTCGCCGCGCTGGCCGGCGGCGCGAAGCACGTGACCGCGGTGGAAAGCTCCGCCGAGGCCCTGGAGGTGGCCAGGGAAAACCTGGCAGCCAATCCGCTCGACGCCTCGCGCATCGCGTTCGAGAAAGCCGACGTATTCGCCTACCAGCGCCTGCTGCGCGATCGCGGCAGGAGCTTCGGCTTGGTGGTGCTCGATCCGCCCAAGTTCGCGCCCACCGCAGCCCTGGTAAAGAATGCAGCGCGCGCCTACAAGGACATCAACCTGATGGCGCTGAAGCTGCTCGCCCCGGGCGGCCTGCTGGCGACTTTTTCCTGCTCGGGCGGCGTTTCTGCGGAACTCTTCCAGTCCATCGTCGCCGGCGCGGCGTCGGACGCCGGGGTGGATGCGAAGATCATCGAGCGCTTCGGCGCTGCGGCCGACCACCCGGTGGCGCTAAGTTTTCCGGAGGGCGATTACCTCAAAGGGTTGCTGATCCTGCGCTCATGATGCAGTGCGGAATGTGTGACTAGTTCACGCCGGCCCGCTCAGAGATTCTCCTTCCGACGATCGCGTGCAAGCGTAGAGTCGCTCCCATGGAGCGCACTCAGGGGAGAGGGAAATGAGACGAAGAGCCGTACTCGGATTTGCCGCCGCGGCGCTCGCCCTACCCTCGAGCCTCTTTGCCCAGCAGGCGGGCCGCATTTACAGAATCGGCCTTCTCCAGCCCGGGTCGCCGACTCCGGAAGCCCTGAAGTTCCTTGACCAGACATTCCATCAAACCCTGCGCGAGCGCGGCTGGATCGAAGGTAAGAACATTGTTTATGAGCAGCGGTGGGCGGAACTCCGGCCTGAGCGCTTTCCGGAGCTTGCTGCCGATCTGGTGCAGTTGAAGGTGGATGTCATTGTTGCCGTCATAAATTCGGCAGTGGCAGCCGCGAAAAATCTGACGCAATCCATCCCTATTGTTGCGGTATTTGTCAACGAGCCTGTCAGGCAGGGATTTGCACAGAGTTATGCGCGGCCGGGGGGAAACGTCACCGGGCTTACGGCCGAAGCCGGGCCGACGATCGACACCAAGAGCTTCGAGCTGTTGAAGGAAGCGGCACCGGCAGCCTCGCGTATCGCGGTGCTGGCGGGCCCTGGTCGCACGCCATATCTGGAGGTGATTCCACCTGTTGCAAAATCGCTGAACGTCGAGCTCCTAGTTGTCGAAGCCAATAAGCTCGAGGACATCGAGGGCGCTTTCGCGCGCATGAAGGAGGGCCGTGCGAATGCGGTGTTCGTGCCGGGCGTCCCGCTATATCTTGCTCATCGTGTTCGGATCGCCGAGCTTGCGTTGCAGCATCGGCTACCGATGGGCGGGCCTGTAACGATGCTTGCGGAAGCAGGTGGCTTGATCGGGTACGGCATCGACCTTGCTCAAAATTGGCGCCGCGCCGCAGATTACGTCGACAAGATTCTCAAGGGTGCGAAGCCGGGAGATCTCCCGTTCGAGCAGCCCACGAAGTTTCAGCTCACCGTAAATCTTACGACTGCCAAGGCGCTGGGCCTCACGATTCCGCAGGTCGTGCTCCTGCGCGCCGACCGGGTGATCGAGTAGCCGGGGTGCTCCGGCCGGTGTACTCCGTTCGTAGCACGATGTACTACGATCGTAGTATACTCGCCGCATGGTGACCCGGACTGGAGGCATTGGCAGCATCGGCGTGAAGGTGCGTGCGGCGCGGATGTTGCGCGGCTGGTCGATGCGCACGGCGGCCCAGCGGCTCGGGCTCTCGGTCAGGTTCCTGAACGAGCTGGAGCGCGGCAAGGCGACCGCGCGTCTCGACAAGGTCGTGCAGGCGCTGCAGGGCTTGGGGCTCGACATCGCGGTGGTGCCCGGGCGCCAGGCAGGACCACGCGAGCAGGTGCTGGCGCGCAAGCCGCTGCTGCGCGCGATCGCTGCGGCACACGGGGTGCGTGTGCTTTCGCTGTTCGGGTCGGCAGCCCGGGGCACGGCAAAGGCGCAAAGCGACCTCGATTTCCTCGTCGAGCTGGAGGAGGGGCGCTCGCTCGTGGATCTGGTCGGCGTCAAGCAGGACCTCGAGGCGCTCTTCGGCAGGCCGGTGGACGCGTTCACGCGCGCCTCGCTCAAGCCCGGAGTGCTTGCCGCGGCGAAGGCCGATCTCGTTTCCGTGCTCTGAGCGATGGCGCGCCGGCCCGAGGAGTACATCGCGGACATCCAAGAGGCGGCAGCGGCAATCCGGGCCTACACGCGATCGGGCAAGCGCGCCTTCCTGCGCAGCGCGATGGCGCGAGATGCGGTCATCGCCCGAATCATCCAGATCGGCGAAGCAGTCAAGGGCGCGCAGGCCGGCGGCATCGATCTGGAGAGGATTGCCCCGGAAGTGCCCTGGCCGCAGATCGCCGGGATGCGGGATCTTCTCTCGCACCAGTACTGGCGCACGGATCCGCAGATCGTTTGGGCCGTCGTGGCGAAGGATCTGAAGCCGCTCGAGGCTTCGGTCAGGAAGATTCGGCCCGCGCGCCCATCGGCGAAGCGCAAGAAGTAATGCGGCAGGCCCGAACTTCCCACGCTGTACAATCGCGCCGTTCTGAAGGAGCCGCAATGCAACAGGAAAACATGGTGCCGGTGACCATCCTCACCGGATTTCTCGGCGCGGGCAAGACGACCTTGCTCAACCGCATCCTCAAGGAGGACCACGGCAAGCGAATCGCGGTGATCGAGAACGAGTTCGGCGAGGTCGGCGTCGACAGCGAGATCATCGAGAAGAGCGACGAGCAGATCGTCGAGATGAACAACGGCTGCATCTGCTGCACAGTGCGCGGCGACCTGATCAAGATCCTCGGCGACCTGAAGGACCGGCGCGACAAGGGTTCGCTCAAGTTCGACCGCGTCATCATCGAGACCACCGGCATGGCCGATCCCGGGCCGGTGGCGCAGACTTTCTTCACCGACGAGGACGTCGGCGGCTACTACCTGCTCGATTCGATCCTCACCGTGGTGGACGCCAAGCACGCGCCGAAGCAGCTGGACGAGTTCCGCGAGGCCCAGGAGCAGGTGGGGTTTGCGGACAGGATTTTGCTTTCAAAATCGGATCTGGTTTCTGAAGATGAAATCAAAACCCTTTCCGAGCGGCTCCGGCGCATGAATCCGCGCGCGCAGGTGAAGAAGGTGCATTTCGGCGACACGCCGCTCGAGGAGATCCTCGACATCCGCGGCTTCAACCTGAACGCGATCCTCGAGCTCGACCCGGAATTCCTCGCCGACACGCACCACGAGCACCACGACGAGGTCGAGTCGTTCGTGTTCCGCTCCGAGAAGCCCTTCAATGGCGACAAGCTGGAGCAGTTCCTCTCGGGCATGATCCAGGTCTACGGGCCCGACCTGCTGCGCTACAAGGGCATACTCTGGATGAAGGGCAACCCGCGCCGCGTCGTGTTCCAGGGCGTGCACATGATGATGGGCGGCGACATGGGCAAGCCCTGGGGCAAGGACAAGAAGCGCTCGGTGATGGTGTTCATCGGCAAGAAGCTGCCTCGCGACCTCTTCGTTGCCGGCCTGGAGCAGTGTCTGGTATAAGAATTCGATGACTCTCGTGCGCGCTCTGCGGATCGTCCTTGCGCTCGCGCTGCTGAACGCGCAGCACGCCGCATTGGCGCACCAGGTCTGGCACCTCGGTGATCACGGCACGCAACCCGCCCAGAAGCAATTGTGCGGCCAGCACCAGGCGCTCGGCACGGTTGCAGGTGCGCTGGACTGCCCGATCATCCAGTTCTCGGGCGAGGTGCCGGCCGATTTCCTCTATCGTTCCGTAGAGCTTCCCGCGGCCACGACGGCCGGGCTTGCGCCGTCCTCCCGAGGTCCTCCGACGCGCCTTTGATGTGAATTTCCGGCGCGCGCCGCGGCAAGCGACGCGCATCGCGATTTTCTTTCAAGGAGCGTAATCATGGTTCGCAGCATGTGGTTTGCCGCGGCGTTTGCCGTGGCGACGGGCGCAGCGCTTCCCGCGCACGCGCAGGATCCGGAACTGACGAAGATCCGCGAAGAACTCAGGCAACTCAGAGAAGCCTACGAGAGCCGCATCCAGGCGCTCGAGCGCCGGCTGCAGGAAACCGAGGCAACGGCCGGCAAGGCGGAACAAAGCGCTGCCAAGGCGGAAAGCGCCGCTGCGCAGGCAGGCGTTCGCCCCGCCGGCGAGAACGCCTTCAACCCGGCCATCTCGCTCATCATGCAGGGCACACTGGCGCGCAGCTCGCGGGACCCCGCCAGCTATCGGATCACCGGATTCGCGCCCTCCGGCGGCGAGGTTGCGCCGCCGGGCCGGGGTCTGAGCCTCGCCGAATCGGAGCTGGTCATCAGCGCCAGCATCGACCCGTACTTTCGCGGGCATCTGGTGGTAGCGCTTACCCCCGAGAACGGGACCGAGGTCGAAGAGGCCTTTTTCCAGACGCTCGCGCTCGGCAGGGGATTCACGCTCAAAGGCGGGCGCTTCCTGTCCGGGATCGGCTACCAGAACGAAATCCACCAGCACGCCTGGGACTTCCAGGACGCGCCGCTCGCGTACAAGGGGTTCCTGGGCGGACGCCTGAATGACGACGGCGTGCAGCTCAAGTGGGTCGCGCCGACCGAGCTCTTCGTCGAGCTTGGCACGGAGCTCGGTCGCGCGCGGGTGTTCCCGGGCACCGATCGCAACAGAACCGCCGCCGGCGCATGGAGCCTGTTCGGCCACATCGGCGGAGACGTCGGCGCGAGCACTGCCTGGCGCGCAGGCCTCTCATACCTGCGCGCCTCGCCGCGGGAGCGAGCGTTCGAGGACCCCGATTCGCTCCGCAGCGCGGTCACCCAGTCCTTCAGCGGCAAGAGTCGGCTCTGGATCGCCGACTTCGTCCTCAAGTGGGCGCCCGGCGGCAACGCGAGCGCGACCAACTTCAAGCTGCAGGGCGAATACTTCCGGCGGCGGGAGGACGGTACGCTCGCGTACGACGACACGGCGCAGGCCGCGCCTCAATTCGGCGCACGGTTCGAGAGCGCGTACTCGAGCCGTCAGTCAGGCTGGTACCTGCAGGGTGTCTACCAGTTCATGCCGCGCTGGCGCATCGGCTACCGCCATGACCGCCTCGACTATGGGACCGTCGCCAACGGGATTGTCGTCAGCGGATTGGGCCCCACGGCGGCGGACTTCCCGCTGCTGATGACGGCGCACAACCCGAAGCGCAACAGCGCGATGCTGGACTGGAGCCCGACCGAGTTCAGCCGCCTGCGGCTGCAGCTCGCCTCCGACAAGTCGCGTTTCGGCGTGACCGACAACCAGGTGGTCCTGCAGTACATCTTTTCCCTCGGCGCCCATGGTGCCCACCGTTTCTAGGAGCGAACCATGAAGACGCTACTTGCAGTCGTTCTTGCAGCGTTCGCAACGCCGGCGTTGGCAGCACTTAACATTTTCGCCTGCACGCCCGAATGGGGATCGCTCGCCCGAGAACTGGGCGGCGACAAGGCGAACGTCTACACCGCAACCACTGCACTCCAGGACGCGCACCGCGTCGAGGCGCGCCCGAGCCTGATCGCTGCGGCGCGCCGCGCCGACCTGGTGGTGTGCAACGGCGCCGAGCTTGAGATCGGCTGGCTGCCGCTGGTGCTGTCGCAGTCGGGCAATGCGAAGATCCAGACCGGCCAGCCGGGTTATTTCGAGGCCGCCTCGGCAGTCGCATTGATAGAGCGGCCGGCGCGCGTCGATCGCGCGCTCGGCGACGTGCATGTCGCCGGCAATCCTCACCTGCATCTCGACCCGCGCAACGTCGCCCGGGTCGCGCAGGCGCTGGGAGAGCGCATGGCGAGCATCGACCGCGCCGAGGCCGGCCACTACGCCGGTCGAACCAAAGCCTTCCTCGACCGCTGGCGGGAGGCGACGGCGCGCTGGGAGAAGGAAGCCGCGCCGCTCAAGGGATTGCCCCTTGTCGTGTACCACAGGGATATGTCGTATTTGATCAATTGGACGGGAATGCGCGAGGTTGGAAGCCTCGAGCCGAAGCCCGGACTCCCTGCGACACCCGGACATCTCGCGGAACTGGTGGAAAGAATGAAACGCGATCCGGCGAAAATCGTCGTCTATTCGCGCTATAGCAGTCCGAGGGCCGCGGAGTTCCTTGCTGAACGCACCGGCATCCCCTCGGTGATGCTGCCCTTTACGATCGGGGGGTCCGACCGGGCGAAAGATCTGTTTGGGCTGTTCGACGACACCATCGCACGATTGCTGGCGACGGTGAAATGAACCTCGATGCAGCGGCTTTCGGCATTCTCTGGCCGGCCCTGGTCGCGGGGCTGCTGGTGACCGCAACCCACGTGCCGCTCGGCATGCGGGTGCTGGATCGCGGGATCGTATTTATCGATCTCGCCATCGCGCAGGTGGCGGGCGTCGGGGTTATCCTCGCGGATTCGTTCGGCTGGGAGCCAACTGGCGCGGCCGTACAGGTCGCCGCGCTGTCCGCGGCGCTTGCCTGCGCGCTATTGCTCACCTGGACCGAGCGGCGCTGGCCCGAGGTGCAGGAAGCGATCATCGGCGTGGTGTTCGTGCTCGCTTCGAGCGCGGCGATCCTGCTGCTGGCGAAGAATCCGCACGGCGGCGAACACATGAAGGAACTGCTGATCGGGCAGATCCTGTGGGTCAATCCGGCGCACCTGCCGCTCGTGGCGCTGATCTCCGGCTTGATCCTTGCTCTCTGGTTCGGCCTGCGCCAGCGGCTCGGCCGGATCGGCTTCTACGCGCTGTTCGCCTGCGCGGTGACCCTCTCGGTGCAGCTGGTCGGGCTGTACCTGGTCTTCATCACGCTCGTGGTGCCGGCGCTCGCGACCTGGTATTCACGCCCGCATCGCTACCTGAAGGCGTACCTGATCGGGGCGCTCGGCTACGCGGTCGGTCTGGTCGCCTCCGTCGTCACCGACCTGCCGTCGGGTGCGACGATCGTCTGCGCAACGACCGCTCTGGGCATCGCCGTGTTCGCGCTCGGGCCGCGTCGGGCGCCGGTCTAAGCTAGGGACGTTTTCCAGTCCGCCTCAGTTCAGTAGCCAGTTCGATCTCGAGACAGGCTCGACACAGGCATCCGCGCCCCGGCAGGGGCTCGAGCGGCGGCAGATCGGCGCACCAGCAGCGCGCCTGGCCTGCTTTCATGCCGCAGACGAACGCGGTGCCGCACCGCGCGCACCGATCTTTATTTTCCTGATTGGTTTTCAATATCGTCCGAGAGGCGCTTCACCGCCGAGCGCAGGAACCTGAACTGTGCGTTCACATTGCGGCAACCGGCGCAGATGGCGAGGTGCAGGCGCAGCACGATCCGCTCGCCCAGGCCGAGCTTGCGGTCCGCGCCCTGCGACAGCAGGTGGGTCGTTTGCTTGCAGGAAAGCAGCATTATTTTGCGAACCAGTTCGTTTCCAGGCACAGGCGCAACGCCATGCGGGCCCGATGGAGCATCACCCAACAGTGCGTCGCGGTAATCCCCAGTTCCTTACATATCTCTGACGTTTCGAGACCGAGGTGTTCCCGCATCAGGAAAACCCGGGCGGTCCGTTCGGGCAGCGCGCGCAGGCACGCCTCCAGCGCGGCGAAGAACTGCTTCTGCTGCAGCGATCCCTCGGGCTGCCACCATGCGTCCGGCGCCTCTTCCCAGTGGCCGCGCCGGTCGAACAAGCCGTCGAATTCGCTCGCTTCACCGGCGAGCGCCGCGACCAGCGCCTCCTGGACCGCGTCCTCGGCGGCCTCCGGGTTGCGCAGCTGCAGCGTGGCATAG
>JBBPIU010000015.1:35312-41009 GCA_038040245.1 Pseudomonadota bacterium
CTCCTGGACCGCGTCCTCGGCGGCCTCCGGGTTGCGCAGCTGCAGCGTGGCATAGCGCAGCAGGTAGGGGCGCAGGCTTTCGACCTGGGTACGGAAGGCTGCGGGCTGGGCGGGAGGGGGCAGAGGGCTTGAAACCGTTTGTCAGGACCTCATTCTAGTCGCTAGATCTTTGTACAATCGGTGCGCATATGAACGCCCCAACGAACGCACCAACCAACCGCGACGCGCAGGCCGCCGAGAAGGCGCGCATCCTTGCCGAGGCGCTGCCCTATATCCAGCGCTTTCACGGCAAGACCATCGTCGTGAAATTCGGCGGCAACGCCATGACCGACGCAGTCCTGAAGGCCGATTTCGCGCGCGACGTGGTGCTGCTCAAGCTGGTCGGCATGAACCCGGTGGTGGTGCACGGCGGCGGGCCGCAGATCGAGACCGCGCTCGCGCGCCTGGGCATGAAGGGCACCTTTGTGCAGGGCATGCGTGTCACCGACGCAGCGACCATGGACGTGGTCGAGATGGTGCTCGGCGGCCAGGTGAACAAGGAAGTCGTCGAACTGATCAACCAGGCGGGCGGCAAGGCCGTGGGTCTCACCGGCCAGGACGGCGCTTTCATCCGCGCGCGCAAGCTGCTGCTGCCCTCGGACAAGGACAACAGCAAAATCGACATCGGTCAGGTCGGCGAGATCGACGCCATCGACCCGATGGTGATCGCCGCGCTGGAGCAGGCGGGATTCATCCCGGTGGTGGCGCCGATCGCGACCGGCTCGGACGGCACAACTTACAACATCAATGCCGATCTGGTGGCCGGCAAGCTGGCCGAAATCCTGCGCGCCGAGAAACTGATCGTGCTGACCAACACGCCCGGCGTGCTCGACAAGGAAGGCAAGCTCCTCTCGGGCCTGACGCCAAAGAAAATCGATGATCTGGTTGCCAAGGGCGTGATTTCCGGCGGCATGCTGCCGAAGATCGCCTCGGTGCTCGATGCCGCGCGCGCCGGCGTCAAGGCCTGCCACATCATCGACGGCCGCGTGCCGCACGCGCTGCTGCTGGAAGTGCTGACCGACACCGGCGTCGGTACGCTCATTCGCAGCAAGTAGTCGATGCGCATCACGAAATATCCGCCTTCGAGGCGGGTGTGGATCTTCGACCTCGACAACACGCTGCACGATGCGCGGCCGCACATCTTTCCGTCGATGCACGAGCAGATGAACGCCTACCTGCGGCGCCGCTTCGGGCTGGACGAGGAAGGCGCGAACGGCATGCGGCGCTTCTTCTGGGAGCGCTACGGCACGACCTTGCGGGGGCTGGTGCGGCACCACGGCGAGGATCCGAAGAAATTCATCCGCGAGACGCACCAGTTCCCGGAGTTGGGTGCGATGGTGGTCGGCGACAACACGCTGGGTCACGCACTGGCGCGGCTCGAGGGCAAGCGGCTCGTGTTCTCCAACGCGCCGCGCCACTATGTCGAGGAAGTGCTGCGCGCGCTGGGCGTGGCGCGCTGGTTCGACGCGGTCTACACCATCGAGAGCGCGCGCTACCGGCCCAAACCCGCGTTGCAGGGGTTCCGGGTGCTGCTGCGGGCCCACAACCTCGACCCGCACCGCTGCGCGCTGATCGATGACATGCCGGAGAATTTGCGCGCGGCGAAGCGGCTCGGCATGTCCACCGTCTGGGTCAGCAGCGAGGCGCGGCGCATGCCGTTCGCGGACCTGCGCGTCAAATCCGTCACGGAACTGCCCCGACTAGTGTTCCGTCACGCTCACTGAGCGTAGAATTTCCGCATGCCGCGCGTCAAAGGGGAACGGCGGCTCGAGATCCTGAAGGCTCTGGCCCAGATGCTCGAGCAGCCGAAGTGGGGGAAGATCACGACCGCAGCGCTCGCCGAGAAGCTCGACGTCTCGGAGGCCGCGCTGTATCGCCATTTCGCCTCCAAGGCGCAGATGTACGAAGGCCTGATCGAGTTCGTCGAGAACTCGGTCTTCACGCTCGCCAACCAGATCGCGCAGGACGAAACCGACGGCCGCAAGCAGGCGGCAAAGCTGGTCGAGATGCTGCTCGCGTTCGCCGAGAAGAATCCCGGCATGGTGCGCGTGATGACCGGCGACGCGCTGGTCGGCGAGCACGAGCGCCTGCAGGCGCGCATGAACCAGTTCTACGAGCGCTTCGAATCGACCCTGAAGCAGGCGCTGCGCTCGCCCGGTTCCGACGGCGGCCAGAAGCCCACTGACGCCGACGTCTCGGCGCATGCTGCTTTTCTCACGCGCTACATGATCGGTTGCCTGCACCAGTACGCGAAGTCCGGCTTCACGAAAAAACCGACCGAGAGCTATGCCGCGCAACGCCGCTACCTCGCGGCTTAGCAGGAAAGCGAGAAATCTGGCTCTGCCCCGGCTTACCCGCGGCACACCGCGCAGGCCGGGTCTTTCTCCACGCGTATCGTGCGCCATTCGGATTGCTTCGCATCCAGCAGCAGCAGTTTTCCGTTGAGCGTCACACCCGCGCCGGTGAGGAGTTTCGTCGCTTCCATTGCCTGCAGCGCGCCGACCACGCCGGTGAGGGGCGCGAACACCCCCATCGTCGAGCATTGCACTTCCTCGATCTCGCCGTCCTCGGGATACAGGCAGGCGTAGCAGGGAGCGTCGGGCTTTCTCAGGTCGAACACCGCGACTTGCGCGTCGAAACGGATCGCGGCGCCGGAGACGAGCGGTTTCTTGTGCTTTACGCAGGCGCGGTTGAGCGCGTGACGCGTGGCGAAGTTGTCCGAGCAGTCGAGCACGATATCTGATGCTTTTACTAGAGGGCCTAGAGATTTTTCATCCAGACGCTGCGCGAGCGGAACAATCTCAACATCGGGATTCAAGGCTGAAAGGGCTGCGCGCGCGGCTTCCACTTTTGGCGTGCCCACCGAATCCGTGCGGTAGAGAATCTGGCGCTGGAGGTTGGTGAGGTCGACCTTGTCGGGGTCGGCGAGGGTGAGTTTGCCGATGCCGCTGGCGGCGAGGTAGAGCGCCGCCGGGCATCCCAGGCCGCCGGCGCCGACGACCAGCGCATGCGCCGCGCGCAGCCGCTCCTGGCCCTCGATCCCTATTTCATCGAGCAGGATGTGGCGGCTGTAGCGGAGGAGCTGCTGGTCGTTCAGGTCGTAAAACCCGGCGGAAAAGCCGGCGCTAAGATCAGTTCGATTTCGCGGCCGGCTTGGTCTGCGCGATCGAGGGCGTCTGGCCCTTGACCGGATCGCCCTTCAGGAACGCGATCGACTGCATCAACTGGAAGTCGTCCTTGGAGCCCAGTTCAACCGGCTTCGGCGGCTCGGAGGTCGCGGCGGCCTGCGGCGTCGGCGTCGGTTTAGCCTGCGGCGCGGCCTTCGCGTCCTTGTCCTGGCTTTTATCCAGGTGCCGCTGCAGGTCGGCTTCGCGTATGCGCGCCGCCAGCGTCGCGCCCGGTTCCTCGATGATCACGTCGGGTGTGATGCCCTTCGCCTGGATCGAGCGGCCGCTGGGCGTGAAGTAACGCGCGGTAGTGAGCTTGATCGCGGTGTTGTTGCCGAGCGGCATGATGGTCTGCACCGAGCCCTTGCCGAAGGTCTGCGTGCCGATCACCGTGGCGCGCTTGTGGTCCTGCAGCGCTCCGGCGACGATCTCGGAAGCCGAGGCCGAGCCGCCGTTCACCAGCACCACCAGGGGCACGGTCTTCACCGCGGCCGGCAGGTTTTTCATGATGTCGTCCTTGGCGCCGCGCAGGTAGTCGTCGTTGGCAGCGTAAAACTTTTTGCGCGCATCGTCCGTGCGGCCGTCGGTCGAGACCACCAGCAGCTTTGGCTGCAGGAAGGCCGCCGAGATTGCGATCGCGCCGTAGAGCAGGCCGCCGGGATCGTTCCTGAGATCCAGCACCAGGCCCTTGAGCGGCCCCTGCTTAAACAGGGTCTCGAGGTGGCGCGCGAGGCTCTCCGGGGTCGCTTCCTGGAACTGCGACACCCGCACCCAGCCGTAGCCCGGCTCGATGAGCTTGGATTTCACGCTCTGCACCCGGACCACCGCGCGCGTGAGCGTCACGATGATCGGTTGCGGCTCGCCCTTGCGCGCGATCGTCAGCGTGATCTGCGTGTTGGGCTTGCCGCGCATGCGCTTCACCGCGTCATTCAGCGTCATGCCTTTGACCTGCTCGTCGTCCAGCTTGACGATCAGGTCGCCGGGCTTGACCCCGGCGCGAAACGCCGGCGTATCCTCGATCGGCGAGATCACTTTCACGAGGCCGTCTTCCATGCCGACCTCGATGCCGAGGCCGCCGAACTGGCCCTGCGTGCCGACCCGCAGCTCCTTGAACGCTTCCGCGTCCAGGTAGGCCGAATGCGGATCGAGCCCCGAGAGCATGCCGTTGATGGCCTCGGTGATCAGCTTCTTGTCTTCGACCGCTTCGACGTAGTTCTGCTTGATCGCGCCGAACACCTCGGTGAAGGAACGCAGCTCTTCGACCGGCAGCGGGCTGCGCGTGGCGAGCTGCCCGATCGCCTGGAAGTTCAGGCTGACCAGTATTCCAGCCACCACGCCCAGCGTGATCAATCCGAAGCTCTTGAATTTGCCGTTCATTTCAGTTTTACCCACCGTAGGGGATCGAAGGGCCTGCCCAGATGCCGCAATTCAAAGTATAGACCTGTTTGCTCATTGCCCCCGCTTTGTCCGACCGTCGCAAGAGGCTCGCCCAGCGTAACCGCATCGCCAGTCTGCTTGAGTAAAGATTCGTTATTGCCGTAGATCGACAGATAAGCCTGACCGTGGTCAACGATCAGGAGGTTGCCGAAACCCCGCATCCAGTCGGAATACACCACCCGGCCGGCGCCCACCGCGCGCACCTGCTCGCCTTCCGGGGCACGGATGAAGACGCCTTTGGCGGAAACGCCCCCCTCCTGACGTGGAGTGCCAAAGCGCCCCGTAAGTTCCCCGCGCACCGGCAGGCGCAGGCTCCCTTTGAGGGTTGAAAACAGGCCGGCGGCAAACAGGCCCGTGGCGGCGTCCGTGCCCGCCTCCGGCACGGCAATGACCCGGGCGTAGGCCGCACCGGGCCGCGCCGCGAGTACCTTGCCGATCTCCTGCACCAGGCGTGCGAGGCGCGATTCGTCGGCGAGCAGTACCTGGATGCGCTTCCTGGCGTTGCGGATCTCGCCCGCGATGCGCTCCAGCAGGCGGCGGTGTTCGCGCCGCTCCTTCAGCAGGTGCTCGCGGTCGCTGCGGCCGCGCGCCTCGATGGCTGCCAGTTCACGCGCCTGGTCCTCGGAGTCGGCCTTCAAGCGGGCCGCTTCGGCGAGCCCGCTGCGGTGGGATTCGATCATCTGCGCCGCCGCGCGGGACACGTAGGTCAGGTAGTGAAGTTTGCGCGCGGCGTCGGCCAGGTCCTCTCCCGAGAGCGCGAGACGCACGAAATCGGGCGCGCCGCCCGAGATGCCCGCGACGGCGCGCGCGGCGAGCAGGCGCCCGAGCGCGGCCTGGCCGGTTTCCAGCGAGCGTTCCTGGATGGCCCTGCGCGCGGCAAGGTCTCCGATAGCCGCGCGCGCGGCGCGCGCCTCTGCCTCCACGGCCTGCAGCGCCCGGTTGGCGTCGGAAATCGCGATCTCGGACGCGCGCAGCGCGTCGCGCGCCTCGTGCCGGTCGGATTCCCGGCCCTCGAGTTCAGAGCGCAGCGAGTCGATCCTGGCGCGCAGCGCGG
>JBBPIU010000016.1:0-7250 GCA_038040245.1 Pseudomonadota bacterium
AGTGCGAGGAGTTCATCGCGCGCATCCTGCAGCGCGTCGGCCATGCCCTGTAGGATTGCACCGCGTTCGGCGAAGCTGAGGGCGCGCAGCGCCCGGCCGCCGATGTTGCGCGCATGGTCGAGTGCGGCGGCGAGATCGATGCCTTCGCTGCTTGCGGTCGCGAGCGGTTCCTCGGTCGCGGGATTGAGCAGCGTCTGCGCGGCGCCCGTACCCTGCGTCCAGCGCCCCGAAACGTAACTCTCCAGGACCTGCATTACTTTCATGCATTTACTCTACTAGAATCTCCAGCCGAGGCGGACCAAAAAAGTCACCGGACATGACCCCACGAACTTTCCGTCTGCAGGTTCCCGACAGCGCCCTTGCCGACCTGAAGGAGCGCCTCGCGCGCACGCGCTGGCCCGACGAACCGCCGCTGGATCCCTGGTCCACGGGCACCAGTCTTTCCTACCTGAAGGACCTGATTCAGTACTGGAAGGACGGCTTCGACTGGCGTGCATGGGAGGCAAAGCTGAACGCCTTGCCGCAATTCACAGCGCCAGTGAAAGGCATCGACCTGCATTTCATCCATGCGCCGGGCAAGGGGCCGGTTCCGATGCCGTTGCTGCTGTCGCACGGCTGGCCGGGTTCCGTTTTCGAATTCCTGAAAATCATCCCGCTGCTGCAGGAAAACTTCACCGTGATCGCGCCCTCGCTGCCAGGGTACGGGCTTTCCTTCAAGCCGGGGCAGAAGCGCTTCGGTTCGGAAGACATGGCCGAGGCCTTTGCCGAACTGATGACCGACGTGCTGGGTTACAAGAAATTCGGCTGCCAGGGCGGCGACTGGGGCGCGTCCATCAGTTCGGTGCTCGGCTATCGCTACCCGGAGAGGCTGACGGGAATTCATCTGAATTTGCTGGTGGTTCGTCGAGACTTGAATTTTTCAACGGAAAATTCCGAACAAAAAAAATACCAGCAACAACTCTCCCGTTTTCTGAAGGAGGAAACCGGCTACCAGGCGATCCAGGGCACCAAGCCGCAAACGCTCGCCTACGGCCTCACCGACTCGCCGGCGGGACTCGCCGCCTGGATCATCGAGAAGTTCCGGACCTGGAGCGACTGCGACGGCAAGCCCGAGAACGCCATTTCGCGCGATGAGATGCTGGCGAACATCTCCCTGTATTGGTTCACCGGCGCCATCGGTTCCTCGTTCTGGCCCTACTACGCGCGCCTGCACGGCGGCTGGCCGATTCCCCAAGGCAAGACCATCGACGTGCCCATGGGCTACGCTGAATTCCCGCAGGAAATCCTGACCCCGCCGCGCTCGCTGGCGGAGAAAACCTATACCGACATTCGGCGCTGGAGCGTGATGGAGAAGGGCGGCCACTTCGCCGCGCTCGAGCAGCCCGAGGCGCTGGCGCGCGAGGTGCGCGAGTTTTTCGTTGCGCTAACATAGCCGGGAGGAGGTAAGCATGAACCGGTTTATCCTGGCATTGGCATTGGGCTGCCTGTCCGCGCTCGCGGCGGCGCAGCAGTTCCCCTCGCGCACCGTCAGCCTGGTGGTTCCCAATCCGCCGGGCGGCGCGATCGACATCCTCGGACGGGTGTTCGCGCAGAAACTGCAGGAGATGTGGAATGTCCCGGTGATCGTGGACAACAAGGCGGGCGGCGGCACGCTGGTCGGCATGGACTACGTCGCCAAGTCGGCGCCCGACGGCCACACCATCGGCATGGTGGTGACGCCGATGGTGATTTTCCCGGCGCTGCGCGACAAGATGCCGTACGACACGCTGAAGGACCTCGCGCCGGTGACGCTCACCGGGATCGCTTCCATCATGATCGCGGCCTCGCCGACGCTGGAGGCGAACAACCTCCCGGAACTGATCGCGCTGGCGAAGAAGCGCCCGGGCAAGCTCACTTACGCTTCGCCCGGTTCGGGCAGCTCGATGCACCTCGCGTTCGAACTGATGAAGCTGGAGGCGGGGATCGACATCCTGCACGTGCCGTTCAAGGGCGGCGCGCAGGCCTACCCGGAGGTGATGTCCGGCCGCATCGACCTGCAGCTCGATCCTGCCTACAGCATCTACCGCCACGTGAAGGGCGGCAAGATGAAGGCGATCGCGGTCACCAGCCTGAAGCGCGACCCGGCGTCGCCGGAAGTGCCGGCGATTTCGGAAACCTTGCCCGGCTTCAACGTGGTCAGCATGAACGGCATCGTCGTCGCCGGCGGGACGCCGAAAGCCCTCGTGCAGCGCCTGAATGCGGATTTCCGCAAGCTGCTGGTCGAAGCGGAAATTGCGAAGAGGCTGGTGGAGTTCGGCATCGAGCCGGCCGGTAATTCTCCGGAAGAGTTCGAGGCCTTCATCAAATCGGAAATCGCGCGCTGGACCAAGGTCGCGAAAGCCGCCAACATCAGGATGGATTGAGATGTTTTTCGCCGAACTTGCGGAATTTGATCTGACCCGGCCGTTCAGAGATACGGCGCTAAAGAAATTTAGAAAAAAAATGAATGCCTGCGCGGTCGCCGTCATTCGCCACCCGCGGCCCCTGACTGATGAAGAGCACCTCGCGTTCAGCCGCAAGCTGGGTCCGTTGCTGCAGATGAAAATGCTGCTGATGGTGGGTAAGTCGAAATCGCGGCTGTCCAGTGCGGAACTGATCGACGTGGGCAACATCGACGTCGACGGCAGGATCCTGCCCGATGACGATCGCAGGCGCGCCTACAACCGCGGCAACCTGCTGTGGCATACCGACGTCTCCTTCGACCCGATCCGCGGGACCTATTCGCTGCTCGCGGCGCACGTGGTGCCGCCGGGCGGTGCGCCCACCGAGTTCGCCGACATGCGCGCGGCGTACGACGCGCTGCCGGAAGCGAAGCAGACGGCCATCGAGGACCTGGTCGTCGAGCATTCGATCTGGTATTCGCGCGAACTGGCGGGCCTCAAGGTGACCGACGCTGAGCGCGCGACGCGTCCCGCGTCCCGGCACCGGCTGGTGCATCGCCATCCGGGCTCGGGCCGCAAGGCGCTGTATCTTGCCTGCCACGCATCGCACGTTGTCGGCATGCCGGTCGGGGAAGGCAGGGCGCTGCTCGCGGAGCTGATGGAGCACGCGACGCAGCCGCATTTCGTGCATCGCCACCAGTGGCGCGTCGGGGACCTCGTGATCTGGGACAACCTGTGCACCATGCACCGCGGCACGCCGTTCGACGACGCGCGCCATCCGCGCGACATGCGGCGCACGACTGTATTGGAGGCGGCGGGCAGGAAGAACTAGGGCTGCTTCGGTCCCGGGTGGATGTTGTCCACCCAGTGGACGTGCTCGGGTTTCTCCACCACCGGGATGTCCAGGTTCACCACCACCGGCTCCTGGCCGCTGCGCACCAGCACGCAGGAGAGCGGCTCCTCGTCGCTGGCGTTGATTTCCTGGTGCGGGACGTAGGGCGGCACGTAGATGAAATCGCCCGGGCCCGCCTCGGCGATGAATTCGAGCTGATCGCCCCAGCGCATCCTCGCCTTGCCGCTGACCACGTAGATCACGCTTTCCACCGGGCCGTGGTGATGCGCGCCGGTCTTGGCCTTGGGATGGATCACCACCGTGCCGGCCCACAGCTTCTCTGCGCCGGCGCGCGCGCGGGTGATCGCCGCGGCGCGGTTCATGCCGGCGGTCTGCGGCGTGTTGACATCGAGCTGGTTGCCGTGGACGACGCGGACGCCGTCGAATTTCCATTTCATCAGAATTTCACCGCCCGCTGAATCGCGGGGCGCGCCGCCATCTCATCGGCCCAGCGCGCGACGTTTGGCAGCCCTTCGACCAGATCCGGCGCCGAACCCTTGATGCGGGCGTAGCCGGCGTAGAGCGAGAAATCGGCGATTGTCACGTCGTCGCTGGCGCAGCATTTCTGCTTCGCCAACTTGTCGTCCCAGACTTTGAAGAAGCCCCGCAGGCGCTCCTTGAACAACTGCGCGGTCGGCGCATGCGGCTCCTTGGCGCGCAACACTGCGAACAGGGAGCCGAAGATCGGCGTGACGTCGGTCGAGGCGCTCATCAGCGCCTGCAGCACCGCCGGGCGCGCCGCAGCGTCCTGCGGCATGAACTTGCCCGATTTCTCGGCGCAGTAGAGCAGGATCGCGGTGGATTGCGAGAGCGTCACGGGCTTGCCGCCCGGGCCCTCGCTGTCCACGATCACCGGAATCTGGCCGTTCGGGTTCATGGCGAGGAAGGCCGCGGTTTTCTGCTCGCCCTTGGCGATGTCCACCGGGTGCAGCTTGTAGGCGAGGCCGCATTCCTCGAGCGCGATGCGGGCGCGCATCCCGTTGGACGTGCCGGCGGCGTAGAGATCGATCATGGGCAGGGCTCCATTGGAAATTTGAACTGTTGCGGTCGCTACTCTATCAAGCGTCAGCCGGGCTGCGTGTGCAAACGTACAGAGGACAGCGGATTCTTGCCCTATCCTGCCGATACCACCCCCCGTGAAGGAGCAACCTGATGATGGCACATCACAAGCCGGCGATCGCATTGGCCGCAACCCTGTCCGCCCTGTGCGCCCTGGCCATGGGCGCGTTGGTGCTCGCGGCCGACCTGTCGAACGACGACAGGGCGCTGCTTGGCAGGACCACTGACAGAACCACGTCGACAGACAGCCGGCCCATGAGCGACATCGGCTACAGCGACGCGGTAAAAAGTGCGAACGACGCTTTCGATCAAAAATTCAGAGAATGCGGTGAAATCACAGGCAGCCCGAGCCTCGCGTGCCGCAACGAGGCCCGCGCAATGAGGGATCGGGCGATGGCCGATATACGATTACCGCGCAACCCAAACCCAGGTACTGGCGAAGGAAAATAAGCCGTAGCGCTGTTTTCGCAAGTCAGGTCCGGCGCAGGCAGGACTCCAGCAATTCCAGCGCGCGGCGCGCGAACTCCCACATGTTCGCTTCCCGCTCCGCGCTGCCCGTTTCCACAGTGATCACGGCCTCGACCGGTCCGCTGACCGCGATGCAGGCATGGCCCGGCGCGTCGCCGTAACGGTTGCCGCCCGGGCCGCTGGCGCCGGTTTCGCTCAATCCCCAGGTCGTTGCCAGATTGCCGCGCACCCTTTGCGCGAGCAGCCTGGCGTAAGGCTCGCTTGCCGAGCGCATGCCCGTTACTTCTTCCTCGCCGATCCCGAGCAGCGCAGTACGTCCCTTGGCCGTGTAGACCACGCCGCCGCCCAGGTAGTACGCGGAAGCGCCCGGTACCGCCACCAGCGCGGCGTTGATCAATCCGCCAGCGGAGGACTCGGAAACGGCGATCGTGTGCTTGCGTTCCTTGAGCAGCGCGCCGACGGCGCTGCCGAGGTGGGTGAGCGAGCGGGACACTAGGACTTGGCGTCGGCCCGCTTGCAGCCCAGGAACTGCGCCGGCGGATCGAGCAGCGTGGCGTTCTGCGCTGCGATCTCCAGGCGCACCTTGCCGGCGCTATAGACCATGTCCGTCGAGCCGGTGGCTTTTTCCAGGCGGATTTCGCGGTCGGGCGCGATCAGCCAGACCGCGCTGGCCTCCAGATTGCGCACGTAAAACACCTTGCCGCCTTCGCACTGGTATTCGGTCGCGTTAACCGGCTTGCGGCTCACTTCGGTCGAGCCGGACTCGCCGAAGGGCCAGAGGTCGATGCCGCCGCAGCCGACGAGCAGAATGGCGAGGAAAATTGCCGTGCAATTGAGTCTGGTTCTCATTTGACGATGATATTTCGTCGCGAACCGTGAAGGATCGCACAGTTATTCGATTTAAAGTTGTGCAATCACCCCCCAGCGCCTAGACTCGCGCACCTTTTTGGCGGGAGGTCCCGATGAGCTTGTTCCAAGTCCGGTTTTTGATCGTGTGGGTGGCGATGGCGATGGCGATGTGCGGCGGCGTGGCGCGCGCCGCCGTCAATGTCTACGGATTCGTCGATGGCGGCCGCGTCTCGGTCATCTATGCCGACATGCAGCCGGCCGACCGCCGGTACGTCCTTTACAAGAAGGGCGGGCCGGGCCAATTCGCTCAAATACCCGATGCACCGGCCGGCGCGGCAGGACTGAAGCCCACGCAGTACAGCGGCCACATCCTGGCGGCGGCGCAGGAGACCAAGGTGCACCCGGCGCTGATCCACGCCGTCATCTCCGCGGAATCCGGCTACAACCCGTCGGCACGCTCCAAGGCCGGCGCGGTCGGGCTGATGCAGCTGATGCCCGGGACCGCCAAGCGCTTCGGCGTGCAGGACCCGCTCGACCCGGCGCAGAACATCCACGGCGGCGCGCGCTACCTGCGCGCCCTCCAGGTCATGTTCGACAACAACCTGCAGTTGGTGCTGGCGGCCTACAACGCCGGCGAGAACGCGGTGAAGAAGTACGGCAGGCGCATACCGCCCTACCGCGAGACCGTGGCCTATGTGCCCAAGGTGATGCAGCTTTACCGGAAATCCCGCCTGGCCAGCTAATACAATCCGGGTCAGCCTTCGTCGGAGGCCTGGGGAAACGCCATGCCGTGCGGCAACTCTTCGCGCGGCGCCGTCGGCGCATCGACCGCGGCGCGCGGCGGCGCGCCTTTCTTGGGTCGTCCGGGACGGTACACCGCCTGATAGGGCACCAGCGGCGGCACGATCGGCGGCTTCTCCATGAACAGGCAATCGGATTCGGAGGGCACGCTGGCCATCGCCCCGATGCGCCGCCCGTCGACGAACACCGTGTAGCGGAACATGTGCGCCGAATAGGGAAACGGCTTCGCGATGATCTCGTACTTGCCGACCATGTAACGCTTGCGTTCTAGGATTGGGATGCTCATAGGTTCCAAATGAAAAGAGCCCGGGCTGCCGGGCTCTCAAAAGAGCCCGGCAGCCCGGGCTCTGTTTTCAGCTGATCTGGCTTATCAGACCGGCTTGACGTTGGTGGCGTTCGGGCCTTTTTCGCCCTGGCCGATGTCGAATTGCACCTTGTCGTTCTCTTTGAGCGACTTGAAGCCGCCGCCCTGGATGGCCGAGAAATGCACGAAAAGATCCTTGCCGCCATCGTCCGGCGTAATGAAGCCGAAACCCTTGGCGTCGTTGAACCACTTGACGGTACCTGTACTCATGTCTGATTCCTTGAAATTAATTGAAGGTAAGGGCGGATTGCCCTGCGGAAAATCAAGGAAGAGATGGACCTGATGAGCACAGCGCGAACGCTACGACCTGACCAGCCTTTTCACTGCTTGAGAATCCTGCCCAGTCGTTATACAGTGTTTGGAGTGATCGGTCAATCAAATCAAAAGCTTGGCGTTT
>JBBPIU010000016.1:7350-39170 GCA_038040245.1 Pseudomonadota bacterium
AGTCGTTATACAGTGTTTGGAGTGATCGGTCAATCAAATCAAAAGCTTGGCGTTTTCGCGGTTTTTCGGTGCGGCGCTACAGCGGCCGGATCTGCACCTTGCGGAACTTGATCACGCCGCGGCCCCATTGCAGCGCGATCGGCCCGCTCGCGAACTGCCTGTCCTCGAGTTCGACGGTGCGCACGCCGTTCAGCGTCACGCTCAGGCGCGGGCCCTTGGCCGTGATGTCGAAGACGTTCCATTGGCCGCCGGCCTTTGGCATGGGAGATACCTTGGCGAGGTGCACGATGGCCCCCGTGCCGTAGGTCGGGTCGGGGCGCTGGTCGAAGATGTTCGCTTCGTAGCAGGTCTTGTCCGTGATCTTCGCCGGATCGGCGCAGCGCATGTAGATGCCGCTGTTGGCGTCGTGGCTGGCCCAGAACTCGACGCGGATCTGGAAGTCCCCGTAGGAGTTCTTCGACACCAGATAGCCCGCGTCCTTGACGCTCCGGTCGGCTTGGATCGCGCCGTCCTTCACCTCCCAGTTGGCGGTGCCGACGCGGTTGAAGTTCTCCAGGCCTTTGGGGCCGTCGATGAGCGTGGTCCAGCCCGATCCCAAGCCCGCGCAGCCGGCGAGGCCCATGGCGAGGGCGAGTGCCGTCAATACCGAAGCTAGTATTTTCATTCAATCCTCCCTGATGGTCAGTTCACAAAGTATGCGCCGATAGCCGGGTCCATGGCTATGGGGACCCACTTCGCAACGCCCACGGAAGGGCGTATCGTCCCGGACCATGAAACGCAGAGCGGTGTTAAAGTTCGGCGCGGGGCTCGCCTTGGGGCTGGGCCTCCCGGTTCTGCCGCTCGCAGCGCGGGCCCAGAATCCGGCGGCGGCCTGGCCCAGTAAAAACGTGCGGCTGATCATCCCGTTCACGCCCGGTGGCAGCACCGATTTCCAGGGGCGCATCCTGTGCGAATGGCTCGGCCGCCATTTCGGCCAGCAGTTCGTCATCGACCACAAGCCCGGCGCCGGCAGCAACATCGGCGTCGCGGAGCTCGCGCGCAGCAGCCCCGATGGCTACACCCTGGGCTGGATCACCGTCGCCTCGCACGCGATCAACCCGACGCTCTACGCGAAGATGCCCTTCGACCACCTCAAGGACTTCGCGCCGGTGTCCATGACCGGTACTTTCCCGAACCTGCTGGTGGTCAACAACAACCTGCCGGTGCGAACTGTTCAGGATTTAATTTCTTTATTAAAAAAAGAACCAGGTAAATACGCGTTTGCGTCCTCTGGGCAGGGCACCTCGCTGCATCTTTCGGGCGAACTGTTCAAGATGATGACCGGCACCGACATGCTGCACGTGCCCTACAAGGGCGGCGGACCCGCGCTGGCCGACGTGATCGGCGGCCAGGTGCACATGACCTTCGGCAACATGCCTACCGTGATCGGTCAGGCGAGGGGCGGCAAGGTGCGCCCGATCGCGGTGACGTCGGCGGAGCGCTGGTTCACCGCGCCCGAAATTCCCGCGATCGCCGAGACGGTGCCGGGCTTCCTTGCCATGTCCTGGCACGGCGTGGCGTTCCCCGCCGGCACGCCGCCTTCGATCGTGGACAAGCTCTCGAGCGCCATTCAGCGCGCCATGGCAACCACCGAGATGCAGGAGAAATACGCCGCCGGCGGCTCCAAAGCCACCGCCATGACGCCGCAGCAGTTCGCCGCCTTCATCAAGGAAGACACCGAGCGCTGGGCGCCGGCGATTCGCGCCTCAGGCGCCAGAGTCGAGTAATGCAGACCGATATCGCGCGCCTCAGGAGAGCCCGACGGGAAAAGGGCCTCCGTCTGGAGGCCCTTTCGATTCACGATTGACTGCGGTTAGGGCTTGGACTTGTACTCGTAACCGCGGCGGACGGCCTTGCTGTAGCGGTTCCAGTTGTCCTCGTCGCCCGACGGCGACCAGTCCTTCTGCAGGGTTCGCTCCAGCCGATTGTCCCAGGTGGGGTAGTCCTTGCCGTAGTGCTGCCGGGCGCCGTACCCGAAGCGGAAGGCGGGCTCGTGTTCCTCGAAGTTCGGCACGTTGGGAGGCGGGATGTTCTGCTTGCCGGCCGCCTGCTTCACCGTATCGGGGACGTCCTGCTTCAGATCGGGGGGGTTGCCGCCGAAGTCATGCTTGGTCTGGTCCCAGTCCCGGCGGAAGGCCGCCTTCACGTTATCCCAGGCCGAGTCGTTGTCCTTGGTCCACCAGACGGCGTTATAACGATTGCTTTGCATGATTGATGACCTCCTTCATAGGGTGAGGGTTTGAGAATGGAACGATAGAAAACTCAATCCAGCCTTGATCTCGATTCGCTGAGACCGCGCTGAGAGCGGGTGCGGAAATCGCCGCAGCATGCGTAAGTGGAAGGGCCACGATGAGTCCAGCGTATCGAGTCGGGAAACTATGCCTGGAGGCGCCGCCACGCGACTGTCTGCCAGCGCACATAGGGGTGAGTAAATTGCCGCGTCAGGCGGTACGGAAGCGCGTTAAGCCCCCAGCAGAGCCGGAGCGGGTTTCAATTCTCCGCGCTCCACGCGCGTCACGATATCGGTCAGCTTGGCGTGGCTCGGCGCCGGCACGCCGATCCCGGCGCCTTTGCGCGCGATGAAGCCGTTCATGGCGTCAATCTCGGTGCGCCTGCCTTTCAGGATGTCCTGCGCCATCGACGGGCGCTGGATGTCGGCGCGCGGATTGGCGCCGGCCTTCGCAATCAGCGCCGCCTCGAGTTCCGCGAGCGCGGCGGCGTCGCCCTCGGCGGCGCGTGCGAAGCGCTCGGGCTCGAGGCCGCGGATTTTCTCCAGCTGGTAGCCAAGCGCCTGGCCGACGCGGATGCCTTCGCTTGCGAGCCGGATCTGGAAGCGGCGGATGGTTTCGTTGCGCAGGCAATCCGCCGAGGTCAGCCCTGTCGCCGCGGTTACCCCGTTGCCCATGCCGTTCTGCACCAGCTTCGACCAGCGCTCGCCCCACAGGTTGGTGGTCGCCTTGGCGCTGTCGATCTGGCCGAACCACTGCACCAGCTCCTCGACGCGGCGCGTCACGCGTCCGTGCGGCTCGCCGACGCGAAACACCGTGTGCTTGTCGCCGCCCTTGGCGATGGTTCTGCGGATGCGCCCGGCCTCGTACAGATCCACCGAGATCTGCGAGGCGACTACGCCGACGGTGCGCCCCCAGCCGACCACGCCGGCGATGGTTTCCTCGTTGAGGCAATTCTGCAGCGAGACCACGAAGCCCTCGGGCGACAGGTAGGGCTTGATCAGCATCGCCGCCCAGGCGGTGTCATAGGACTTGACCGCGACCATCGCGACATCCACCGGCCGCTTCGCCAGCGCCTGAACCTCAGTGAGATGGAGCGTTTTGGCGTTTTTTACGACAAATCTTTCTGCCGTAGTCACACCGTCGAGCTCCAGGCCGCGCGAGCGGATCGTCTCGAGGTGCTCAGGCCAGGGGTCGATCAGCGTCACGTCGTGCCCGAGATGCGCGAGCGTCCCTCCCACATAGCCGCCCAGCGCGCCCGCACCGACGATGGCAATTCGCTTCTGCATTGCGCCATAATAGTCTTGAAACCCATGGATGCGCACCGGCCACCGTACCAGTCGATCCAGGTCTCGCCGCTCGCCGGCGCGCTTGGCGCCGAGATCGGCGGCGTGGCGCTCGCGACGCTCAAAGACGGGCAGGCCTGGCAGGAAATCCACCGCGCGTTCCTCGCGCACTCGGTGATCGTGTTCCGCGACCAGACCCTGACGCCCGACGACCTGATGCGCGTCGGCACGAAGTTCGGCGAGCCTTGCAGCTACCCGTTCGTCACGGGAATGGAGGGCTATCCGTACATCTTCGAAGTCGTGAAGGAACCGGAGGAAACCAAGAACTTCGGCGGCGCGTGGCACTCCGACACCGCGTACCTGAAGCAGCCCCCGCTCGCGACGCTGCTGCACGCCATCGAAACCCCGAGCTGCGGCGGCGACACGCTCTTCACCAGCACCTGCGCTGCGTACGACGCGCTATCGGAAGGCATGCGCCGCGTGGTCGACGGGCTCATCGGCGTCAACAGCGCCGAACTCAAGTACGGCGGCGGGCGCACCGCCATGCATAAGAGTATCGGCAGCATGAAAGTCCACGACACCGACACCGCCGACCAGTTCATATCGGAGCACCCGGTGGCACGCACCCACCCCGAAACCGGCCGCAAGGCGCTTTACGTGAGCCGCAGTCACACCACCCACTTCAAGGGCATGACCGAAGAAGAGAGCCGCCCGATCCTCGACACCCTGGTGATGCACCAGATCCGGCCCGAATTCACCTGCCGCGTGCGCTGGGCGCCGGGCACGCTCACCGTCTGGGACAACCGCTGCACCCAGCACAACGCGGTCAACGACTATCACGGCCAGCGCCGCCGCATGCGCCGCATCACCGTCGGTGCGCAGACCCCGCAATGAACTGGCTTTTGTGTGTATCACTGGTGGCGTCACTCAGCGCCTGCGCGCCATTCGCCTTGCACGCGCCCGACACCGATCTGGAACTGCGAAGCGCGATCGAAACGGCGCACCAAGCGAGGATCGACGGCCCGGCCGAGGTCAGGATTGCCGGCCGGATGGTGCTGCGCCTGCAACCGGGCCTGACCTACATTCCCCCCGCGCAAGGCGAGCGGCTGCTGCGCTCGATCGGCGAGCGCCCGAGGCAAGGAATGCTCGGCGTGGTGATCGCCAACGTAACGGATTCGACCGAGATGGTGGTCGTCTACGCGACGGTCCACGTCATCAGCGGCATTCCGGAACTCGAGCTTGTCGGCTGGAAGCAGGCGCCGGCGTTCGCCGGCTTCAGGCAGCGCTAGCCGCGCCGCCGAATTGATTTCCTATTGCCGTGCTTTGTTGACGGCCGCCATCACCGCAAAAACCGCCGCGCCGGCGAGGATGCCGATGACGGCATCGGCAAGGAAAGACAGCGCGCCTGCCCAGCCGTGGGCCGCTTCGCTCAGCGCCGGGATGCCGTGGACGATGATGCCGCCGCCCACCAAAAACATCGCCGCGGTGCCGGCGACGGACAGGCCCTTCATCAGGTAAGGCGCCGCTTTGACTATTCCATTACCTACCACGCGGGCAAACGAACTTCTACGCCGGCTGAGATAAAAACCCGCATCGTCCAGTTTCACGATGCCCGCCACCAGACCGTAGACCCCGATCGTCATCAGCACGGCGATGCCGGCGAGCACTGCCACCTGGGTGAGGAAGGGCGCAGCCGCCACCGTGCCCAGCGTGATGACGATGATCTCGGCCGACAGGACGAAATCGGTGCGCACCGCGCCGCGGATTTTTTCCCGCTCGAAGGCGACCAGGTCCACCGCCGGGTCGTTCAAGGCGCTCACCAGCTCGGCGCGGTGCGCGTCGTCCTCGGCCCGGCTGTGCAGGAATTTGTGCGCCAGCTTCTCGAAGCCCTCAAAGCACAAGAAGGCGCCGCCCAGCATCAGCAGCGGCGTCACCGCCCAGGGCGCGAGCGCGCTGATGGCGAGCGCCGCGGGGACCAGGATCATCTTGTTCACCCCCGAGCCCTTGGCCACCGCCCAGACCACCGGCAGCTCGCGCTCGGCCTTGACCCCCGCAACCTGCTGCGCGTTCAAGGCGAGGTCGTCGCCCACCACGCCGGCGGTCTTCGTCGCCGCCACCTTGGTGAGGATCGCCACGTCGTCCAGCACCGTGGCGATGTCGTCGATCAGGGCAAGCAGGCTGCTAGCGGCCATTGGCCGATTGTCGTCGATTCGGCGCTTGCTGGAAGATCCCCGTTTACGCGACTATCGGTCATGTTCAAGTATCTCCAATCCCGGATTCGCGGCACGGCCAGCGTGGGGCCGGGAACGCCGCCGCCCGGCCTGATCGGCTTCTACTGGCACTTCGTGCGCCAGACCCGGGGCTGGTATGCGCTCATGTTCGCGACCAGTCTGGCGGTGGCGCTGATCGACACGGTGATTCCGGTGTTCATCGGCAAACTGGTGTCGCTGATGGAAGCCGCCGACCGCCAGGCGGCCCTGGCGCAACAGGCGCCGATGTTGCTCGGCATGGTGGCGCTGGTGCTCATCGTCCGCCCGCTGGTGATGTTCGTCGACATCGCGATCCGCCAGAACGCGCTGATCCCGGGCGCCACCAGCCTGATCCGCTGGCAGAGCCACTGGCACGTGCTGCGCCAGGGCCTCGCGTTCTTCCAGAACGACTTCGCCGGGCGCATCGCCAACCGCGTGATGCAGACGGCCAATTCCCTGCGCGAAAGCGTGATGTCGAGCATCCGCGCGGTCTGGTACATCGCGGTGTATGGCGTCAGCGCGTTTGTGCTGATGGCCGCCTCGGACTGGCGGCTGGGCCTGCCCACGCTCGCGTGGTTCCTCGGCTACCTGGTGTTCCTGCGCCACTTCGTGCCGCGCATGCGCGACCTCGCCAAGGCCAGCTCGGAAGTCCGCTCGCTGGTGATGGCGCGGATCGTCGACAGCTACACCAACATCCTGACCGTCAAGCTGTTTGCGCGGCTGGCCGATGAAGACGCCTACGTCAGCGAGGTGATCGACGAGCACCAGGCCGCCATCGGCGCGCACATGCGGCTGATCTCGCAATTCATGTTCTGGCTGGCGGCGATGAATGCGGCGCTGCTCACCGGTACTGCGGCAGTCGGCATCTGGCTGTGGGCGCAGGGCACGGTGAGCGCAGGTGTGGTGGCCACGGCGCTGCCGCTCGCCTGGCAGATCGCCAACGTGGCCGGCTGGGTGAGCTGGGAGGTCGCCGGCATCTTCGAGAACATCGGCGTGGTGCAGGAAGGCATGCAGACGATCGCGGTGCCGCTCAGTGGCGTAGACCGGCCGGGCGCGCGCAGGCTGGAGGTGTCGCGCGGCGAGATCCGTTTCGAGGAGGTTTCATTCAGCTACGGCAGGCAGGATGCCAGTCCCGTGCTTGATCACCTTAGCTTCGCGATCCGCCCCGGCGAGCGGGTGGGACTGGTGGGCCGCTCGGGCGCGGGCAAATCGACGCTGGTGAACCTGCTGCTGCGTTTCTACGCACCTGAAACCGGCAGCATCCGCATCGACGGCCAGGACATCGGCGATGTCACGCAGGAAAGCCTGCGCGCGGCCGTCGGCATGGTGACGCAGGACACTTCGCTCCTGCATCGCTCGATCTCCGCCAACATCCGCTACGGCCGCCCCGGCGCGGGCGATGATCAGGTGCGCGCGGCCGCGCAGAAGGCGCAGGCGCACGACTTCATCCTCGGCCTGCAGGACTGGAAAGGCCGCAAGGGCTACGCAGCCCATGTAGGCGAGCGCGGCGTCAAGCTCTCAGGCGGACAACGCCAGCGCGTGGCGATCGCGCGAGTGGTGCTGAAGGACGCGCCGATCCTGGTGCTCGACGAGGCGACCTCGGCGCTCGACAGCGAAGTGGAGCTTGCCATCCAGGAGCAGCTGCTAGGCCTCATGGAAGGCAAGACGGTGATCGCGATCGCGCACCGCCTGTCCACCATTGCGCGCATGGATCGCCTGATCGTGCTTGACGAAGGCCGCATCGTCGAGCAGGGCTCGCACGACGAACTCCTGCGTCTCGGGGGCCACTACTACCGGCTCTGGCAGCACCAGTCCGGCGGGTTTCTCGCGCACGACACGGTGGCGACGGAAACGGTGGTCGAACTGCCGGACGAACCGCTCCCCGACAAGGCGGCCGTCGAAGCCATGCCCGCGTCCGGCACCGACGACGCGCCGATCGTGACGCGTGCTTGATGTGCTCAAGCGCTGCCGCTAGGTCTTGCCGGCGTACTCGGCGCGCAGCAGCTTCGCCGCCGCCACCATCGAACGCAGCTTGCCGTCGGCCACCTCGCGCGGCAGGTACTTCATGCCGCAGTCCGGGGCGAGGATCACGTCCTCCGGCCGCAGGTAGCGCAGCGCCTTGCGGATCCGTTCGGCCACCACTTCGGGCGTCTCGATGGTCTGGTCGAGGAGGTCGATGCAGCCCACCATGATCTGCTTGCCCTGGAGGCCCGCGAGCACCGCGCAATCGAGCTTCGACTGCGCCGTTTCGATGGAAATCTGCTGGCAGCGGCAGCCGGCGAGTTCGGGCAGGAACGAGTAGCCCGAGGGCCGCGCGTGGATGATCGCGGCGTAGCCGAAGCAGATGTGCACCGCGGTCGTGCCGCTGATCCCTTCGAGCGCGCGGTTGAGCGCGGCGAGGCCGTACTCGCGCGCCTTCTCGGGCCGCGCCTGCATATAGGGTTCGTCCACCTGCACCACGTCCGCGCCCGCGGCAAAGAGATCGCGGATTTCCTCGTTCACCGCCGCGGCGTAGTCCATCGCGCACTCGGCGTCGCTCTGGTAGAAATCGTTCTGCGCCTGCTGGCTCATGGTGAACGGGCCAGGGACCGTCATCTTCACTTTCTTTGAAGTATTTTTTTTCAAAAAAACCAAATCTTGAACTTCGACCGCATGCTTGCGCCGGATCTTGCCCGCCACGCGCGGAACGGGGTTAGGGTGACCGGAGCGGTCGAGCGCGGTGCCGGGGTAGTCGAGGTCCACGCCCTCGAGCGCGGTGGCGAAACGGTTGGAATAGCTCTCGCGGCGGATCTCGCCGTCGGTGACGATGTCGATGCCGGCTTCCTCCTGCGCGCGGATCGCGAGCAGCGTCGCGTCGTCCTGCGCCTCGGCGAGGAACGGCTCGGGAATGCGCCACAGCTCCTTCGCGCGCACGCGCGGCGGCAAGCGCCCGCCGAGCTTCTTGCGATCGATCAACCACTCGGGTTGCGGATAACTGCCGACCAGCGTCGTGGGAAAGAGCATCGGGCGAGCGTAAGGCGAAGGGCGGACTACCCGGCGATCGCCTTGCGCAGCGCGTTCTGCAGCAGCCGGATTTCGATCAGGTTGCGCACGCGCGTCAACACCTCCACCCGGTTGAACGGCTTGTCGACGAAGTCCTTCGCGCCGGCCTGCATCGCGCGCTCCTTCAGGTCCGGCTGGGCAGTGACCACCAGGACGGGAAGATCGTTCGCCAGTTCGATTTTCTTGAGCTCTTCCATCACCTCGAATCCGTCCATGCCCGGCATCCTGAGATCGAGCAGGATCAGGTCGTAGCGGTTCCTGCGATGCAGCTCGCAGACCTCGTGCGATTCCATCGATATCGCGACGCGGGTGTAGCCCTCGTTGCCCAGCATGCGCTGGAGCAGCACGACATTGGATTCCTGGTTGTCGACGATCAGAATCTTCGCGTTGAGGATATTGGGTGGAACGACCGTCGGTATCGCCATGAATAATGGTACGCCAGACTTGCCCTATAGTGGCCTCCTGCCATGCCGATAACGCATCCCGTCTTGCGCTGGAAAGCCGGCGCCGCCTGCGCGGCCCTGGCGCTCGCGGGCGCGCACGCCATCGCCCAGCCCCGGCCGCTGTTCGAGGCGCATTCCGCGGGGTTGGGGGGCGGCAAGATGGACATCTCGATCCGCGAAATCGAGCGCCGGCCGCGCGCCTCGGTGCTCGACATCGAGGTCCGCCAGATCGGCTCCTCGGTCGGGTCCTCGTTCTTCCTGCTGTGCAATGTGCGCAAGCTCGACCGCGCGCGCGGCGGCACCGGCCACATCGTCAAGCTGGAGGAGCATCCGCGGCCTGGCCAGATGCTGATCGGTTTTCTCAAATTCGCCGCCGAGCCGCCCGGCAACGCCGATCCCGCGTTCGCCGCCGCGGGCGGCAAGGCGCAGGTGGTGGAACTCGGGCAGTTCGCACCGATCTGCGACCAGATGACGTAGGCGAGCGGAGCGCCGCCCTGGCCACCACCTATCCCGTCCTGCGCTGGAAAATCGGCGGCGTCACCGTCTCGCGCGTGGTCGAGATCGAAGGCTCGTCGCCCGGCACCTTCTTCTTCAAGCAAGCGACGCCCGAGCGGCTGCTGCAGCACGCCTGGCTCAAACCCCGCTTCCTGACGGAGGAGGGCCGCGTCATCGCCTCGATCCACTGCTTCGTCATCCAGTCCGAAGGCCGGACCATCGTCGTCGACACCTGCGTCGGCAACGACAAGCCGCGCGAAGTGAAATCCTGGCACCTGCGCCAGGGAAAATTCCTCGAAGACCTCGCCCAAGCCGGTTTCCCGCGCGAGCGCGTGGATACCGTCCTCTGCACCCACCTGCACGTCGACCACGTCGGCTGGAACACCGTGCTCAAGCACGGCAAATGGGTGCCGACCTTCCCGAACGCGCGCTACCTATTCGGCAGCAAGGAATGGGAATACTGGTCCAAAGAAGCCGAGGGCCCCGACCGCGAAGTACGCAACGACTCCGTGCGCCCCATCCTCGACGCCGATCTCGCCGACCTCGTCGCCATGGACCACCGCATCAGCTCGGAAGTCTTCCTCGAACCCACGCCCGGCCACACCCCCGGCCACGTCAGCGTGCGCATCAGCTCGAAAGGCGAGGAGGCCGTCATCACCGGCGACCTGATGCACCACCCGGTGCAGTGCGCCGAACCTGCCTGGGCCGCCAACTTCGATATCGACCCCGACACCGCGCGCAGGACACGCCGCGCATTCCTTGAGCGTTATGCCAATCGGCCCGTGCTCATACTCGGGACCCACTTCGCAACACCGACCGCCGGGCGCATCGTCCCGGACGGGAAGGCTTACCGCTATATCCCCGTCTAGAATGAGCTTGCCATGCTGAGCTCCGCCGACAACGAGTTGTTGGTCCGTACCGGGACCGGAACCGCGATGGGCGAGTATTTCCGGCGCTACTGGCTGCCGGTCGCGCTCTCGAGCGAGATCGCCGAGCCGGACGGTCCGCCCATCCGCGTCAAGGTCATGGGCGAGGAACTCGTCGCCTTCCGCGACACACAGGGCCGCGTCGGGCTGATCGAGCCGCGTTGCGCGCACCGCGGCTCGAGCCTGTTTTTCGGCCGCAACGAGGATTGCGGCCTCCGCTGCGTCCACCACGGCTGGAAGTACGATGTCGAGGGCAAGTGCGTGGACATGCCGAACGTGCCGCCCGGCGCCAGCATGCACGGCAAGATCTCCATCAAGGCGTACCCGACGCGCGAGTTCGGCGAGCTGGTCTGGGCCTACCTTGGTCCGCGGGAGCACATGCCCGAAGTGCCGCAGCTCGAGCACGGCCTGCTGCCGGCGTCGCACCGCTACGTGACCAAGCGCCTGCAGCAGTGCAACTGGGCGCAATCCATGGACGGCGCGGTGGACACGGCGCATTTCTCCTTCCTGCACATGCCGTCGCCCAAGCGCGCTTCCAACGAGGATCCGACCGTCGCCGCGGACGCGAATCGCCTGCGCTGGCTGCGCAACGACCCGACCCCGCAGTTCACCGTGCTCGACCACGACGTCGGCTTCGTGGTCGGCGGCGCGCGCCGGGCCGACGGCAAGGAGCTCTACTGGCGCATCACGCAATTCATGCTGCCGACGCACTCGATCACGCCCTCGGCCATGCCGGGCGAGGTCTATTACGGCTACACCTGGGTGCCGGTGGACGACGAGTCCTGCTGGATCTACATCTACGGGTGGCATCCGGACCGGCCGATCTCCGCCGAGGAGCGCACCCGCTTCGACAAGGGCGGCTACGGCCAGTTCGCCGAGCTCGGGCCCGGCTACATCCCGCTGCGCAACCGCTCGAACGACTACCTGATCGACCGAGAAGACCAGAAGCACCGTTCCTTCACCGGTGTGCGCGGCATCGCCGAGCAGGACGCGATGGCGCAGGAAAGTCAGGGCTTTATCGCCGACCGCACTCGCGAGCACCTCACACCCACCGATGTCGCCGTCGTGCGCTTCCGCCGCCTGATGCTCGCCGAGGCGAAAGCGTTGCGCGAGGGCAACGAGCCCGCCGCCGCACGGAACCACGAGAGCTACCGCCTGCGTTCGGGCGGAGCGGTGGTTTCTTCCGAATTGTCTTTCGAGGAAGTGATGAAGAATCGATTTGGCAGTGCTACTGGAAAGGTTTCCTCATGAGGTTTTTTTGTTTTCTCGTTTCTCTCTTCCTCTCCATCTCCGCGCTTGCCCAGGACTACCCCTCCCGTCCCATCACCGTGATCATCCCGTTCTCCTCCGGCAGCGCGAGCGACGTCATCGCGCGCCTGGTGCTCCAGCGCATGGAGACCTCGATCGGCCAGCGCTTCATCGTCACCAACATCCCCGCGGCCGGCGGCGTCGCGGGCACGCTCACCGCGTCGAAAGCCATACCCGACGGCTACACCATCGTCATGGGCGCCGCGGGGCCGACCGTCGTCAACAAGATCCTCAACCCGGCCCTCGGCTACGACCCGGAGAAGGACTTCGCGCCGATCTCCCTCTACGCGAGCCTGCCCAACGTCGTCGTCGTGAGCACCAAGCTGCCGATCAATACCCTAGCCGAGCTCGCCGACTACGCGCGCAAGAATCCCAAGGTTCCCTACGGCTCGGTCGGCAACGGCAGCTCCCAGCACCTGGCCGGCGCGCTCTTCGAGCAGCTCGTCGGCGCGCAGATGCAGCACGTGCCGTACCGCATTACCTCGCAGATGCAGACCGACATGATCGCCGGCACAGTGCCCGTGAGCTTTCAGCTCCTGCCCAACGTCCTTGGCAACATCAAGGCCGGCCACCTGCGCGCCCTCGCCGTGACCAGCAAGCAGCGCCTCCCCGCGCTCCCCGACGTCCCGACCTCCGCCGAAGCCGGCCTCAAAGCCTTCGAATCCGCCGCCTGGTTCGGTTTCCTCGCCCCGCGCGGCACGCCCAGGCCGCCCGTCGACCGCCTGAACAAGGAAATCGCCGCCGCCACGGCCGACCCGGCGGTGCGCAGCCGCTTCACCGACTTCGGCGCCGAGCCGCTCGCCTCGACGCCGGAGGAATTCGGCCGCTACATCTCCGCCGAAGTCGTGAGGTGGCGCGAGATCATCACCAGGGGCGGCATCACCCTGGAGTAGATGACTCCCCGACTAGGGAGTCGCCATGGGATTCGCCAAAGATATCGACAATAACGCCATATTTATAATCATTTGACCTTATAAAACATGGCGATATAAATTCTATAGACCCGCCAAAATATTCGCCAATTTGTTTACTCTCAAGCGCACCGATTTGATTCCGTCGTAGGCTAGGCCGTGCCCGCGAGCGCGCGCTGCAGTTCGCGTCGCGTCGCTCCGGCCGCGAAAAGTGCGCGCACGATGAGATCGAGCGAAACGGACTTATCACCGGTTTCGATCTTGGCTACCCGCGATTGGCTGGAGCGCATGCGCTGCGCGAGATCCGTCTGCGAGAGGCCGTGCTTGCGGCGCGCTTCCCGCACGGCGGTGACCAGCGAGAGCTTCAATTCGACGAGCGCGGATTCCTGATCGTTCAATCCAAGGAAATCCCGGGCGGATCCCGCTTTCCATCCTGCTGCGAGCAGTCTGTTACCTTTGCGCATCCGAGCAGTGTATGTCCGAAATGACATAGATCGCAAGACGCGTGTGCTCTGCACCCTTTTGATCGGTTCTCCTGCAAAGAATGGATTGCACGCAAATACGGCATAATCCGCGACGAGAACCCATGATCACGACCGCACAAATCAGAGCGTTGAGCCGCCGGATCGCCGCGCAGTTCAATCCGGACCGGATCATCCTGTTCGGTTCGCGTGCCCGCGGGCGGGCGCACGCCGACTCCGACGTCGATCTGCTCGTGGTCATGCGCTGCAACGGGTCTGGCGCGCGCAAGGCGGTCGAGATTCTCAATCGTGTCGAGCCGGAATTCGCCGTGGACCTGATCGTGCGAACCCCTCAGGAAATCCGCAGGCGCCTGGCTCAGCAAGACCGGTTCCTCGCCGACATCGTGCGGCGCGGCAAGGTGCTGTATGAAGCCGCTCACCCGTGAATGAGCCTAGACCACGCGCTTGCCTTCGCAAAGGTTCACCAGTTCCGTGAGCGCCAGCATCTGAGGCCGCCGGCCGCTGGCCTCTCGGAGTTGTTTCAGTATCCCGTCATCCCGAAGCCGTTGCAGGAGTTGGGTGACGACGGGTTTGGTGGGCATTGCAGGAGCGCCGAAAAGGTCGTTCGAGGCGAAGATCGGCTGGGCGAAGAGGCGATCGAGGAGCGGTACGGCGTACTGCGAGCGCGTGATCGCGATGCTGCGCGCTTTCAGGCGTTCGTAGAGCGCCAGGATGCGCCGGGCTTTGTCGGCGTTGGTTTCCGCCTGGACGGCGAGGGCGTGCAGGAAAAAGGCCGCCCAGGCGTTCCATGACTGCGGGCCGTTGAGGGCGCGCAGGCGCGCAATGTATTCGGCGCGGTGTTGTTCTAGGTATTGCGACAGGTAGAACGTCGGCCGGGAGAGTAGCTTTTTCTCGAACAGGAACAGCGGCACCAGCATGCGCCCGATCCGGCCGTTGCCGTCGCGGAACGGGTGGAGAATCTCGAATTGCGCGTGGATCAGCGCCAGCTGCACCAGCGGGTCGAGTTCTTCGCCGCGCCAGTACGATTCCAGATTGGCGAGCAGCTTCGGCAGGCGCGCCGGGTCGGGCGGAATGAAGCGCGCGGCTTCGATCGGGGTGCCGGGAGCGCCGATCCAGACCAGCGCGCGGCGGAACTCACCCGGGTCCCGGTCCCGGCCGCGCACGCTGTTGAGCAGCACCGCGTGCAGGCGCTTGAGCAAGCCAAGGCTGAAGCGACCGGTCTTCAGCGCGCGCTCGGCCTCGCGCAGCGCCCGCCGGTAGTTAAGGATCTCGTAGATGTCTTCCTTGCGTTCGTCGCTGCGCGCCTGTTCGCCTGCCTCGAACCGAAGCACATCGCCGAAGGTGGCCTGCGTGCCCTCGATGCGGGAGGAGAGCACGGCTTCCTGCGTCGTTAGCGGCGAGAGCAGCACGGCGGGGTCCGGCACGCCGTGCAGAATGCCGTCGTAACGGGCGATCGCCCTGGTCGCCCGCCCGATCGCCGGCACCAGCGCGCGCCAGTCAAGGCCGGAGCGCGGCAGGCGTTTCGGCAGGAACGGTTTTACAGCCGCCATGATGCCGGACAGTGTAACCCGGCCCCGGTCATTGGGTAAAAGAAAACAGGTTTTACTTTACTCAAGAACGCTTTGGGTAAAGTGGGCCTTACTCAAGCCCGCCGACCGCTACACTTGGTGATGAGCTACGACGGCACCATGGCCATCAACCCCAGCATCTACAAAAAGCTCCCGTTCGATCCGCAGAAAGACCTCGCCCCGGTCGCGAGCGTCGCGCAGGTGCCGCTGCTGATGGTCGTGCATCCGGGCGTGCCGGCGACGAATGTCCGCGAATTCGTCGCGCTCGCCAAGGCGAGCCCCGGGCGCATCAACTACTCCTCCGCCGGGCACGGCAGCTCCGGGCACCTCACCGGCGAACTGTTCCGCGCGCGCGCCGGCATCGACATCGTGCACGTCAACTACAAGGGCGGCGGCCAGGCCGTGCAGGACCTGCTCGGCGGCCAGATCCAGATGCTCATGACCGGCCTCGCCACCGTCGAAGGCCATCTGAAGGGCGGCAAGCTGCGCGCGCTGGCCTTCACCTCAGCCAGGCGCGTCCCCCGGCGCCCCCGACGTCCCGACCCTCGCCGAATCCGGCTACCCCGGCCTCGAAGTGCTCTCCTGGTACGGCATCCTCGCTCCCGCCGTCACGCCGCAGGACATCGTGCGCAAACTCAACGCCGACATCAACCGCATCCTCCAAGCCCCCGACGTCCGCGAGCGCCTCACCGCCCTCGGCACCGAACCCACCGGCGGCACCCCCGATCAGTTCGCCGAAACTATCAAGGCCGACACTGCGCGCTGGGCTAAGGTCGTGAGTGATGCAGGAATTCGAGTTGAATAGAATGCAATCACAATGCTGACCGCGCTCCCAGAGCTCTCGATCGCCGCCGACCCTGGCCTCAAAGGTTTCGAATCCGCCGAATTAAAGTCCATGCCGCCGCCGCATGTGTTCACATCTAAGCCATGAATCAGACAGAAGCAGGCTTTCTTGCTAGAGGCATCGATCGCCGGACGGCGACTAGACTGCGAGAAGACGGTTGGACCCTTGCGCGACTGAAGGCGACGTCGAAATCGGGTGCCAAAAGTGCTGGACTTAACGCGTCTCAGATCAGACTGTTGCAAGAGGAGGGGCGACCGCCCATACCGACGGAGGCGCTCATTGCAGTGCTCTTTACAAATCGGTTTACGTGCTGCGTCTGTCGGGATGGAAAGGCATCAATAGTTGTGCACCACATTGTGCCTTGGGCCAAGAGCCATAGTCACGCCGCGAAGAATCTCGCCGTGGTATGTCTCAATTGTCATAGTAAAGCGCACACTACGGGCGATCTGGTCTTAAATCTAACTGCGCGGAGATTGAAGGATTTTAAGGCGCAGTGGGAAGCAAAGGTTGAGAAACTCGATCCCCGCGCCATCCTCGATGCTGCTCGTGTCAACTATTCTGCTTGGAACTACTTTAATCACATGCGCCTCGTCGAACTCGCGCGAGTTACCGGAATTAATCTTCGACGTCTACAGTCCTTTGGTCAGGCACTAACGTGCAAAGTAGTAGATAACCAAGGAAACATTTTGCGTCCAACTAGGATTGGGACGTACCTATATGCTGGAGGTTACGGTATTCAACGCTACGCGTACGTAAAGGAAATGATGGACGAGATCTTGGAAGGTCTGAAGGTCACCAACATCTCAGATCATCTTGACCGCGGAACATTGCCGAGTATCTTGACCGCGGGTGATTTTATTTTTGTGCAAGGAGCGCACACTTTTGTCAAAATTAAAGGGCGCGCAGGAGAATCCTGTAGAGGTTCTCGCAAAGCGAATGGAATAGAAATTTCATACGTATTTGATCGGAAGGAAGCAACATCCAATTCGGCATGGAGTATGTGGTTGCGAGGGAGGCAAGACGCCGGAAGCTTGGTGCAAGTTCGATCGGTAAGGGGAAACAAGGACAAGCTGTTTCTACAAGGCACTGTTTTCGGCATTAGCTCCGCATTGCAAGGACTTAAGCAACGCGTTTACGAGATGTCGTTGTTTAAATCAGGTCTTCCGAAACGCGACTATGAGGATATGGAGGTTGTGATTTAGCGTTTGTTCGGTCTCGCAGGACTGAGCCGATACGGGGGCTGTCAGTCCAGGTCCTTTAGGCTTTCAGGAGGGAAGTTCCGCGAGCTTGAGCTCGTGCGTGCCGTATTCGTCGGCGCGAAGCTCACGGCGCGCGATCTCGACGATGTGGCGGTGGTGTGTGAAGAGAATTACCTGGTTGTTTTTGGCGAGCTTGGCGAGCGCCTTCATTGCAGCTACAGAACGCTGATCATCAAAGGCAAGCAACGCATCATCGAGGATGAGCGGCACGGGAGGCGATGATTCGAGGCGCCCCTCAATGGCGGCAAGCCTGAGTGCAAGGAAAAGCTGGTCCGCGGTGCCTTCGCTCAAGTCGCTGACTTTGAGGCGCTTGCCGTCGGATCGAACGGCAAGCAACACCCGGGCATCTTCGTCGTGATCGGCGACGAGGCGCGTGTACCGTTTCTCCGTGATCATGGCGAACCATGCCGATGCGCGGTCAACCAGCGGTCCCTGGCTTCGCTCCTGGTAGGTGCGAATCGCCTTGCTAAGCAGTGCGTGCGCGAGCTTAGCTCGGACGTACTCGCCTGTATCGCGTTGAATCGCCGCGGCGTGATGCTCCATGGTCTCGCGCGCTGCTACCGCGGCCGCCGAACCATCAATTTTCTCAAGCTCGGCCTTCGCGGTTGCTGTTTTGTTCTGGGCCGCTTTTATTTGCGGATCGAAGTCGGCGATCGCCGCGTTCATCCCGCTGAGCTCCGCCTGTAAGGTATCCGGATTCTCCGCAGCAGCGGTCTGAAGTAACTCCTCGCGCTCCTCTTTCGAAAAGTGCCTTAGGCCGTCGTCAAGGATTTGTAGGTCGCGCTGCGCATTGCGAGCCCGTTCCGATGCGTCGATAGCCGCGTCCAGTCCATTTTCTTCAGCGCACTTTGCGAGCGCGACGAGTTCGCTCACGGATTTCTGCGCAAGTTCCAGCTTGGTGGTTTCACCAGCGACTTGCTCGCTATCGGCGCTCACTGCCACCTCGAGCGCCTCTTTTCGCGCTTGGAGCTTTCGATTGGCAGCCAGGGCTTCGTACAGATTCGAGGCGAGCGCGAGGTACTGCTCCGATTGAGCGGGGGCCTCGATCCCAAGCTGCTTCGCGAGCGCTTGCATACCCTGTGTGAATCCTTCCCAGGCGGCCTTTGCGACAGAAATGCCCGCCTCGGTTTCCCGGGCTGCCCGTAAGGCATTGGCAAGATCCTCCAGCTGGTCAATGCGCGCGTCGATTTCTTCGACGGTCGCTGCGGGGAGCAGCGAGAGAGCCTTCAGATCGACCGCTGCATCCAGAGTGAGTTTCTCGATTCTGCTGTTCTGCTTGGCGACTTCCGCTTTTGCTGTCGCTATGTCCCGTGCCGCGTTCTTCTTATCCTTTTGCAGCGAATCGATTTTCGCTGCCCGGTCTTGCGCGGACTTCAACTGCGTCCGGGCGTGGGCGAGAAGCGCAGCGAGCGTCGAAAGGTCTTGCTCCGCGATGCCGGCTTGCTTGTAGGCGGTCTTAAGCGTCTTCAGCCCTGAAGCGATCGTCGATTCGACGGTCCGTTGCTCAGCCGCCGCCGCGTCGCGCTCGCCAATCCGTTTCATCGCGAGGTCACGGTCGCGCAGCCATTCGAGAACCGATTCAGGTCCTCGAGGCGAAAGCTTGAGCAACTTGAGCATCTCGGCCCAGGCCTTTGAGTCAGACTCCTTCGCGACGTTAAGCTCTGCTTTATCTTTGTCGATCCGTGCGATGGTCTTCAACATGGAATCGATGCGATCCCGAAGACCCGCATGCTTTGTCACGCGCACCGTGTCGGCATGAAGAAGGTCGGCATGATCGTCGGTCGCTCGGACCTGCCGCTCGTATTCGTCGGAAAGTTCGCGCTCAAGGGAAAATTTCTTCTTGATCTCGCCCGCCGGCTTTGAGCGTTCCACGTATGCTTGGCGAACTCCCTCCCAGATCTTGTCGCGATGCTCCCTCGCGGCTTTTAGCGTGGCGGCGCTGACAACTGTGCCGGTTGCTTCGAGTTGCCGGATTTCGTTTTGACGCTCCGACATGTCGCCCTGAAGCTTTTCCTCTTCCGCCTCCAGGGCTGACGCTTTGGCGTCGAACTCCTGTTGAGCCTTCTTAAATCGCTCCACGGATGCCTTCTGCGGCAGCGGCAGCGAGACCAACGTCGCTTCGTCGTGGTCAAGCGCAACACAAAGACGTCGAACGTCGTCTTCGATAGCTTTCAGCTTCTCCGAGGCTGACTTCAGTGCGCGCTCGGGTTCGCCATCGCGCTGCACTGCGTCGATGGCAGCCTCGAGCGCCGATACATCGCCGGGGGCGACAATGTCTTTAAGCGCACTTTCCGCCGTCTGAAGGCGCTCGTCCGCCTTCTCGCCACTGGCTTGTGCTGCATCTCGCGCGGGTACGGCCTGGCTGAGCTGTCGCACGAAAGTCTTCAGCCGAGTCACGGCGGCCGGATTCGGTAGCAGCTTGTCTGCCGCTTCGACCTTGGTCGCCGGCGCGAGGTCCGCAAGCAGCCTTTGGATGTCCTTTTGTCGTTCCAACAGCGTAGCGCGTAGAGCGAGCAGTTGCTGATGCCCTTCACGCGCCGAACCCGCTGTATGGTGCTGCGCCTCGATGCTCGCGGCCGCATCCAGGTGGAGTTTGCTCACAACGATTTCCGCAAGGAGCCCGCGGTTGCCGTTGATTCGCGTTTCGGCTTCAGCGATCAGCTGCCTTGCGTTGGTGACCCGCTCGCGCGCGGCGGCCAGATTTGCGCGTGCGCCTTCGGGAAGCTTCACCACATCTTTCAGTTCGGCGAGGAGGTGCAGGAGGTTTTCCCTTTGCACGGCCTGTGGCCTTAGATCCCGAAGGCGCTGCTTCTTCGCTCTGGACGCCTGCAGTTCCCGAAGCTGCGATTCCAGTGTGTCAACCTCCGCACGCGCGGCAAGAAGCGCTTCATCTCGCTCCTTCCAGACCTTGGGCCGTACGAACGCATCGCGCATCGCCTTTCGAGTTTCTTCGAAACAGCGGATCTCAGCATTGACCTTCGGCTTGCTGCCGCCCGGGAGGAACAGCATTCGTGCTTCCTCATCGAGGGCTTGGACGGCACCCTTGACGTCAGTAAGACCGGCGCCGGCGGCGAATAGCGTTATCCCGAGATCGCTCTCGCCCTTGAGAAGCTCGTTTCCTCCTTTGCGCAATGCTTCGTGGCTCAAGCCAAAAAGCATGACAAAAAGCTTTTCATCGACTGCGGGGAGTAGCTGCGCGATACGGGCCTGGTCGATCGGACGGTCGCCGCGTTCCTCACCGTTCTTCTCGTCGAACTCGAAAAGCACAGCTTTGGTTCCTTTGCGGCGCATGAGCGGGTACCGCTTCCCATCATCGGCCACAAGCACCGCGCCCACGCGCAGTTCTGCGTTGTCATGCACGAAGTTGTCGGTTGTACGCGCAGGAATGCCGAAAAGCAGGTCGTGCACGGCACGCAGGGCGGATGATTTCCCCGCCTCGTTGACGCCGAAAACGATCTGCAGGCCCGCACCGCCCTGTTCCAGATCGAGAGCCGCCCCGGTGAACGGGCCGAAGGCCTTGAGGTGAAGTGATGCGAACTTCACGGCGTGACCTTCAGACGTCCCAACACCAACGCTTCTGCGTCCCGAAGAGCGGCCTTCAGCTGATCGAGGTCCGCAAGCTTGAGTTCATCGCGGATCTCGGGCGGGAGCTTCTCAAGTAGCGCGCCGAACTCGTCGGAGGCGAGCCCCTGAAGCTCCGCGGGCGTGGCCTCCAGTTGCTTGGCTATCCGCACCAATTCGCCAATGGGGTCGTCCCGCGCTTCAAGTGCCTTGCGATCGTAGACCGGTCGTGTGTCATGTTTGATCTTTTCGACCCACGCATTTCCGTCGCTGCATTCGATTGCCATGTTCCGGATTTGCGCTACGGCCGCCTCCGGCGCGGATACGAGGTCGGAATGCACCTTGCCGGCACCGCCGAACGAGAACCGCGTTGCAACGACCCGTCCACCGGCGCGTTCGATCTCGCCCAGGAGCTTCGCCCGAGCCGCATCGAGAAGAGCATCGAGATCGTTCAGTCCGGCGATGTCGAGCTCGATCTGAACCCATCGCACAACGTCGGTCGGAACGAACTCAGAAGTTAAGCGATCTCCGTCGACTGTCACCAACTCGCAGCCCTTTGCGCCCAGTTCGCGGGCGTGACGCCCCTGACTGTTCCCGCAGTACACAACACGTGGCGACATCTCGGAAATCACCTGGCGGGCATGAATATGGCCAAGCGCCCAGTAGTCGTAGCCCTTCGATCTCAGGATGTCGAGTGTGGTGGGCGCGTATGGATCGTGCAGCGCATTGCCGCCCAGGTTAGTGTGCAGTAGGGCGAGATTGAACATCCCCTTCACCGCCGCCGGGTAATTGGCTGCAAGGTCGTCGAGCACTGCGCGCTCGGCGAAGCTTTGTCCGTGCACAGCTACGCCGATGTCGTCGTATCGCTTCGTGTCCGGTTTTCGATGACTGAGAACGGTCACATTCCCCGGCAGGCGCAGCGATTTCGAGATCTCGCTCGCCGCGTCGTGATTTCCTTTGATCAGCGCGACCGGAATGTTCTTCGCGGCAAGGCGAGAGAGCTGCGAGGTGAAGAAGAGTCCTGTATTGAAATCCCGCCAATCGCCATCAAAAATGTCGCCGGCAATGACGACGAGATCGACTTCGTTCTCGAGCGCAAGCTCGACGATATTCTTCATCGCCCCGCGCGGTGCTGCACGCATGGCATCTGCGGGCGCGCCCTCATAGCGTTCAAGGCCCAGCAGAGGGCTATCGATGTGTAGATCGGAGCAGTGGATAAATTTCACGAGCTCGCCCCTGGCTTTGTGCCGTACCTTTAACTTAAGAATATTACTTATACCAGTGAGGTGGCTCACAGGGGGAGCCCGGAAGCCCCAGGAATCAAGGAGTACTTCCTACGCTACTTCGCCGCCCACGAATCCCTCAGAGTAACGGTGCGATTGAACCCGCCGCAATTCGCTAGAAAGTATCCATGCAGGCATGCCACCTTATCGGATTGAGCGACGCCGACGCAGCGAGGAGGACGTCGATGCAAATTTGGCCGTAGTGAGTTCGGGCCGCGCAGCACACTTCACAGCGCGTGAATGCTAAATTGCTGCACTTGCTGACCCAACGTCATGCGATGTTGATACCTCAGGTTCCTTGCCGATCAACCGATTCTTCAACAACTCCAAGTCTGATTCGTTCAGATCGAACCACTCGCCTTCTAAGCGCTTGGCATGGAATAGGCCATGGAGCTCCGTTTCCTCCAAAGTGTAGTCCTCGCACCATCCGCTTACGATTACTTCGATTGGGAAAGGAAGCTTGACGTTAAATAATTGCACGCGATCTCGCAGGCGTCGGCTCTTGCCGATCTTGTAACCATAGGGCGACTTGATAACGTACACGTGCCCAGGGTTAACGCGAATCGGTCGAACCGCTAGCGCAGGGGTAGCCTTTCGACGTTGCGCCGAGCTTTCATCGTCGCGCGGCATTGGTGGCGCATCAGTAACATCAAGAAATGCTTCCTCGCAAATCTGCGGAAGCATGTAACGCACCGCCACTTTGTCGTCAAACCGGAATTGTCCGTTCTTACCCCAAAAGGTCTTCCCGAAAGATCTGGGACGCAATTTTAGATCGGCCGGTACCCAAATAATTTCCGGTTTCGACCCCGGTGTTTTTACACGGCCAACAAGCCGTACGTGTCCAAGCTGGGTTTCTGGAAAATAGCGCCCGGCAAGAACATGGTCACCGCGCTTCAGCCGCAGTGCAAGGGCAGCAGCATCTTGGTCCATGGCGCCCTCAAGGCTACGGCGGGATGCCATTGTTTCCAATGCGCCCTCGTCGGAATAGTTGATGCGATAAAAATTCAATGCCATGATTTTCTTCGTTGGCGGTATTTTTCTTATTTCATTGCTTTGAAGTGCCCCATGAATCTCTAAGAGCGACCGTCCGATTGAAGATCTCACCATCGAGGAAGAAGTACCCATGCCGCTCAAACTGAACCTGAACTTCCTTCGAATCTTTCAAACTCGGCTCCAACTGAGCCGATACGATCTTCACTGAATCGGGGTTCAAGTGTTCGACAGCCTCGGGGTGCTCCGCTTTGAACAAACGGTCGTACAGATGCACTTGCGCCGAATGAGCGTGCTTCACACTCACCCAGTGAATATTTCCCTTCACCTTGTAGGTATCCGCGCCGGGAGTGCCTGAGCGGGAATCGGGGTGATAGGTGCAGCGGACGATGCCGTTGTGCCATCCCTCGCATTTCACGACGTAGCCGTAGCGCAGCCTGACTTCGCTGCCGGGGGAGAGGCGGAAGTAGCCTTTGGGCGGGGCGTCGGTATAGTCGTCGCGCTCGATCCAGAGTTCGCGGGAGAAGGGGACCTGGCGCTTGCCCCATTCGGGCTTCTGCGGATGGTTGGGGACGTCCATCAGTTCTTCCTGGCCCTCAGGGTAGTTCTCGATCACCAGTTTGATCGGGTCGAGGACGGCCATGCGGCGGGGGGCGATTTCGTTGAGGTGCTCGCGCATGCAGTCTTCCAGGATCGAGTAGTCGATCATCTGGTGGGCCTTGGAGACGCCGATGCGCTCGGCGAAGCGGCGGAAGCCCTCGGCGGTGTAGCCGCGGCGGCGGGCGCCGGCGAGGGTGGGCATGCGCGGATCGTCCCAGCCGTCGACGTGGCCGCCTTCGACGAGTTTGATCAAAAGGCGTTTGGATAAAACCACATGGGTCAGGTTCAGGCGCGCGAATTCGATTTGCTGGGGCAGAGGGCGCTCTAGCAGGCCGCCGTCGGCGAGTTTATTCAACAGCCAGTCGTAGAACGGCCGCTGGTCTTCGAACTCCAGGGTGCACAGCGAATGCGTGATTTTCTCGACCGCGTCCTCGATCGGGTGGGCGTAGGTGTACATCGGGTAGATGCACCACTTGTCGCCGGTGCGATGGTGGGTGGCTTTCTTGATGCGGTAGATCGCCGGGTCGCGCAGGTTGATGTTGGGCGAGCGCATGTCGATCCTGGCGCGAAGAACGTGAGCACCGTCGGGGAACTCACCGGCTTTCATTTTTTTTAGTAAATCTAAATTCTCAGAAGGAGAACGAGAGCGGAAAGGCGAATCCTTGCCGGGTTCGGTGAAGGAGCCGCGGTTGTGCTTCATCTCGTCGGCGGACTGGCTGTCGACGTAGGCGTTGCCCGAGGTGACGAGGTATTCGGCGCACTGGTACATGAAGTCGAAGTAGTCGGAAGCGTAGAGCGCCTTGCCGCCGAAGTCGGCGCCGAGCCACTTCACGGACTCGATGATCGAGTCCACGTACTCCTGCTCTTCCTTCTCCGGGTTGGTGTCGTCGAAGCGCAGGTTGCAGCTGCCGCCGTACTCCTTGGCGAGGCCGAAGTTGAGCAGGATGGCCTTGGAATGGCCCAGGTGCAGGTAGCCGTTGGGCTCGGGGGGGAAGCGGGTGCGGATCTTCACGCCGTCAGGAGAGATGCGGCCCGAGGCCAGGTCGGCTTCGACGATCTGGCGGATGAAGTTGGAGTGGGAGGGGCCTTGAGGCGCCTTGGCGGGCTGCTTGGACATGGGGAACAGTTTGATTTTACGGGAATTTTAACCCGTGTCCTCCAAATCCGGTCTGGTGCGTTAAGTAACCCGTAGCACCGTGAATACCTATACCAACAACGATCAGGAGATGTCATGAACAGAATCATCGCAACCGCTGTAGCGCTCGCGTTCAGCACCATGGCGCTTGCGCAGGCGCCGGCCCCGAAGGCTGACACCAAGGCCCCCGTGAAGGCTGACACCAAGGCCGCCGCACCCATGAAAGCCACGCCGGCGACCCCGGCGACCCCGGCCAAGGGCGCGCCCGAAAAGGCCACGCCGGCGACGCCGGCCACGCCATCCGCCAAATCTGCCCCGCCTCCCATGGACGACAAAAAGGCCGTCGCCGCACAGAAAGCCGCCGACAAGAAGGCCGAGGCCGCACAAAAGGCCGCCGACAAGAAGGCCAAGGCCGCACAGAAGGCCGCTGACAAGAAGGCCAAAGCCGCACAGAAGGCCGCCGACAAGAAGGCCGCCGCCGAAAAGAGGGCTGCCGACAAGAAAGCCGCCGCCGAAAAGAGGGCTGCCGACAAGAAAGCCGCCGCCGACAAGAAGTAAGCAAGCCGAAATCCGCAGCACGGAGAAAGCCCGGCCCTGCCGGGCTTTTTCTTTTTGAAAGCTACCAGACGGTTTGCAGTTGCGGAAAGCCGCGCAGGCGCGCGTCGGCGGTAATCAGCTTCGCCTTGAGGGCGAGGGCCGTGGCGGCGATGAGCCGGTCGGCCGGATCGCCGGGCGCATCCTTGCCGAAAGAGCCCGCGAGCACCGCGATCTCGGCAGTGACCGGCTCAAAGCGCAGCTCGGGCAAAGCGGCGAGATCGGCGAACCACTGCTCAACAGGGATGCCGAGATCGAGCCGGCCGCGGCGCACCGCGCTGCGTATCTCGAAGGCGCTGATCGTCGAAGCGTGCAGCGGACCCTTGACGACGGCGCCGCGGATTTCCCGCCGCGCCCGGGCCTTCAGCGCCGGGCTGCCGTTGACCCACCAGATGAGGACGTGCGTATCGAGGACAATCAATGCGGGGCAATCACCGGTTGACTTCCCACTCTTGCGGCGCGATCACCGGTTCGAGCGGATCGTCGTAACGCAGCACGCTGCCGCGCAGCCGCGCCCGCGCCGCGGCGGCCTGGTCCTTCGAGGGGGAGGGCGGGGCGATCTCGGCGATCACCTTGCCGCGCGAGGTGACGCGCAGGCGTTCGCCGCGCCGCACCTTTGCCAGGTATTCGGGCAGCCGCTGCCGCAGTTCGCTGACTTTGACGTCTTTCAGGCCGGCCTCATTTGTACAAATGAATTGTACAGATAAGGCGTACCCCGATCAAGCCCGGCCGGGCTGTCCACCGATGCTGGATTACAAGCACTCGCGGGTGCAGAATGTGGTCCGCGTCACGGCGATCCGCCACCAGCGCGAAGCGGGCTACAGGGGAACACGATGAAAGCCGTAGGACTCTACAAATACCTCCCGATCGACCATCCCGAGTCGCTGCTCGATCTCGAGGTAGAGGCGCCGGTCGCCGCCGGGCACGACCTGCTGGTCGGAGTCAAGGCGATCTCGGTGAACCCGGTGGACTACAAGAGGAAGGCGCCCAAGGACCTGGTGGAAACAACGCCGAAAATTCTTGGCTGGGATGCCACGGGCATCGTCGAGGCCGTTGGCCCCGAAGTCACGCTCTTCAAGCCGGGCGACCCGGTGTCCTACGCCGGCAGCGTCGTGCGCCCGGGCGCCAACAGCGAATTCCACCTCGTCGACGAGCGCATCGTCGGCAGGAAGCCGGCGAACCTGCCGTTCGCCGAAGCCGCGGCGCTGCCGCTCACCACGATCACGGCGTGGGAGCTGATGTTCGAGCGCATGGGCATCTCGAAAACCGGCGCGCATGCGGGACGCAGCGTGCTGATCCTGGGCGGCGCGGGCGGGGTCGGCTCGATCGCGATCCAGCTCGCCAAGAAACTGGCGCGCCTCAAGGTGGTCGCGAGCGCTGCGCGGGCGGAATCGATTGCCTGGTGCAAACGCCTGGGCGCGGACGAGACGGTGGACCACTCCAGGCCGCTGGAAGGGGCGGAGTACGATTTCGTCCTGTGTTTTTCGTCCCCGGATTCCTACTGGAGCAGCTTTCCCAGGCTGGTAAAGCCGCAGGGAAAAATCGGCCTGATCGTGCGCACCGCCGGGCCGGTTGATCTTTCCGTGCTGCACGACAAGAGCATCGCGGTCTGCCTGGAGGGCATGTTCACGCGCTCGACCTTCCAGACCCCGGACATGGCGGCGCAGCACGCGCTGCTCGACGAGGCCGCGGGGCTGGTGGAGGCGGGCGTCCTCAAGACCACCCTGGCGCAGAATCTGGGCAAAATCAACGCCGCCAACCTCAGGCGCGCGCATAAAATGCTCGAAGAGGGCCACGTCATCGGCAAGCTGGTGCTGGAAGGTTGGTGAGAGCGGCGGGATGCGGACCATGACTACGCGAAGGATGGTGCTGGGCGTTTTGGGTTCACTTTGCGCCGGCCTTGTCGCGCCGCGCCTGGCATTTTCCCAGGCCGCGAAAACGCTAACGGTGGCGGTGCTCTTCGCCGGCGATTCGGACGACGACGAGCCTTCCGTGAGGCCGTTCTTCGAAGAGATGGCGCGCCGCGGATGGGTGGAGGGCAAAAACCTCGCCTATGACCGGCACTCCGGCAAAGGCACCCGGCAATACCTGGCCACCATGGCCAGCACGGCCGCGGGCCGCGCGCCGGACCTGATCTACGCCACCACCGCGAGCCTCGCGGCCGCGGTGCTCAAGGAATCCGATTCCCTGCCGGTGGTGTTTGCGACCAACGCAGACCCGGTGGCCGCCGGACTGGTGGCCTCGCTCGCCAATCCCGGGCGCAACGCCACGGGCGTCTACCAAGTCGCGGGAGATGCGGCCGCGAAGCGCTTCGAGCTGGTGCGCGAGGTGTTGCCGCAGCTCAAGCGCATCGGCGCGGTGTTCGACCGCGGCGTGCTGGAATCCCAGAGCCGCAAAGCCGCGCACGAACAGGCGGCGCGCGCCGTGGGCCTGGAGCTGGTGAGCGCGGAGTTCACGAATTTCGAGGCGATCGCGAAGATCTTGGCGCAATTCAAGCGCGGCGGCCTGATCGCGGCGGAAATAACGCCCTCGTTCGCGCTGATCGGGCGCCGGCGCGAGGTCGCGAACCTCGCGGCGCTCAACGGCATCGCGCTGGTTGCGCACCGCGTGGAATGGGCCGAGGCGGGCGCCGTGCTGACCTATGGCGTCGATATCGGCGAGTCGCACCGGCGCGCCGCGGCGATCGCCGACCGGATCCTGAAGGGCGCGAAGCCGGCTGCCATCCCGGTGGAGCGCGCGAGCCGCTTGGAGCTGGTGCTCAACACCCGCGTCGCCACCACGCTCGGGCTGCAGATTCCCAAGCCGGTGCTGCAGCGCGCCGACAGGGTCTTCAGCTGAAACGCTTGCCCGGCGTAAAGGCGGATTGAATTGCACGACCTTCTGTTTCGAGGGGCCACTGTTTACGACGGCAGCGGGGGTCCTGCCCGCGTAGCGAATGTCACGGTTCTGAACGGAAAGATTTTTTCCGTTGATAAAAATGAACCCCATGCAAAACAAACCATCAACGCCGATGGCTTGGCGCTGATGCCCGGCATCGTGGATGTCCACACCCATTACGACGCCCAGGTCACCTGGGACCGAACGCTGTCGCCGTCGCCCGCGCTGGGCGTGACCACGGCGGTGCTGGGCAACTGCGGCTTCGGCATCGCACCCTGCCCGGCAGCGCAGCGCGACACCGTGCTCAAGAACCTCTCGGTGGTCGAGGGCATGGACCTGGGCGCGCTGCAGGGCGGCGTGCGCTGGGAGTCCGAGACCTTCGCCGGGTACCTCGATCAGTTGCGGCGCATCGCTCCGCTCGCCAACGTCGCGGTGCTGGCGCAGCACTCGACCATCCGCAGCGCGGTGATGGGCGAGGAGGCCTCGACGCGGGCTGCGCCCACCGAGGCCGAACTGTGCCGCATGAAAGCGCTGGTGCGCGAGGCGATGGACGCCGGCGCGATCGGCTTCGCGTCCTCGTTCTCGCCCAACCATGCGGGCTGGGAGGGCAAGCCGATGCCTTCGACTGTTGCTTCCGATTCAGAACTTTTGTTCCTGGTAAATACCCTGAAAGAAAAAAATAGAGGCATCTTCGTGATGGCCACCGGCCCGCGCGCGACGCCCGAGTTCATGGAATCCATCGCCGCGGACACCGGTCGGCCGGCGTTCATGGTCACCGTGCTCACCATGTACAACGACGCCGAGCCCGCGACGGCGATGACGTATTACGAACGCTGCGCGGCGGCACGCAGGCGCGGCCGTGAGGTGTACATCCACACCAGCTGCCAGCCGCTGTCGTTCGATTTCACGCTGGCAGAACCGTACCTGATGTATTCGCACGACGCCTTCGACCGCGTGAAAGCCGCGCAGCCTCAGGAACGGGGTCGCATTTACCTCGATCCTGGTTTTAGATCCCGTTTTCGGGAAAATCTGAAGAACCCAAAGCAAGGAATTCTGTTCTACGGAGACTGGAGCAAGATCGAGAAGGACGGCAGGGCAATCTCGGATCTGGCGCGAGAGGCGAATCGAGATCCATTGGATTTCTTTTTCGACCTTTCCACCGACATTCAATTGATCGCAAAATTATTTCAAAACAACGATGCCGGCGTCGCGCCGCTGCTCAAGCACGAGCAGGGCGTGGTCGCGCTCTCGGATGCGGGTGCCCATCTGATCTATTTCTGCGACGCCGGTTTCGGACTGCACTTCCTGCAGCACTGGGTGCGCGAGACGCGAACCTTCACAATGGAAGAGGGCGTGCGCAAGCTGACCAGCGACCCTGCGCAGAAGTACCGGATTCCGGGGCGCGGAGCGATCAAGGCCGGGGCGTTTGCCGACTTGCTGCTGTTTGATCCCGCCACGGTGGGCGTCTCGGGATTGCGCAAGCAGGCCGACCTGCCGGGCGGCGGCACGCGGATGATTCGCGACCCCGTGGGCGTTCACGGCGTGTGGGTGAACGGGGTGCAGGTGCATGACGGCAAGGACTATCTCCAGCTGGAGCACGGACCCGGCCAGGTGCTCAAAGAATTCGCCGGGTGATCCAATGACAGCACGGCGGAAATTTCTGATTGCGCTAGGTGCGGGCCTGGTCTGGAGGCCGCTGAAAGCGCTCGCGCAACAGACCGGCTCAATGCCCGTAGTAGGCGTACTCGCTTTGGGAATCGAGGGTCGCATAGAACCGTTGCGGGAAGGTCTGCGCAGACTGGGATACGTGGAGGGCCGCAACATTCGCCTGGAAACGCGCGCGACGGGTGATCGCTATGCGCGGCTCGCCGAAATCGCCGACGAATTCGTCCGACTCAAGGTGGATGTGATCGTTGCCTTTGGAAACACTGCGACGGTAGCAGCGAGAAAAGCCACGTCGACGATTCCGATTGTCATGGTGGCCGGCGTCGACCCCGTGAAGGAAAAGCTCGCCGCCTCGCTTTCGCGCCCGGGCGGAAACGTGACAGGCGTGACGACAATACTCCACGAAATGGTCCCCAAGCGCCTTGAACTGACGAAAGAAGCGATGCCGGGTCTGACCCGTGTGGGCATATTGTGGAATCCCGACAGCCGGGGGAGCACGAACTCACTCGCGCACACACAGGAGGCGGCAAAAACGCTGAAGTTGCAGTTGCAGGTCGTCGAGGTGCGATCGTCGGGCGACTTGGATAAGGCTTTCGAGACGCTCGCCAAGTCTCGCACTAACGTCTTCGTTGTGATGGGGGCCGGCGCGTTCTCAGCATATCGCGAGCAGCTTCTGGAATCGGCAACAAAACATCGGTTGGCCGGTGTCTTTTCCTCAGGGGACTGGAGCGATAGCGGAGCTCTCATTGCCTATGGACCGGACCGTTTCGAGGCTGACCGGCATAGCGCCGTGTACGTGGACAAGATCCTGAAGGGCGCCAAGCCGGGTGACCTGCCCATAGAGCAGCCCACGAAGTTGGAACTGGTCGTAAATCTAAAAACCGCCAAAACACTCGGAATCAAAATTTCGCAGAGCATCCTCGTGCGCGCCGACCGGGTGATCGAATGACGCTTTTGCGGGACTAGAATAGACAATGAAACTCCTTGCCGCGTTGCTCGCATTGATTCTTTCAGGATCGATACAGGCGCAGAGCTACCCCTCCAAGCCGGTGCGCATGCTGCTCGCGTTCCCGGCGGGCGGGCCGACGGACATCAATGCGCGCCTGTTCGCGCAGAAGCTCTCGGAGCAGACCGGCCAGTCGTTCGTGGTGGAGAACCGCCCCGGCGCGGGCGGCAGCATCGCCGCCGGCGAGGCGGCGAGGGCGCCGGCCGACGGCTACACCATCTTCTACAACACCTCCGCGATCACGATCGCGCCGGCGCTGTATTCCTCGGTGCAGGTCGATCCGCTGCGCGACTACGCGCCGGTCGCGCTGACCGCCACCGTGCCGCTGGTGCTCGCGATCCATCCGGCCGTGCCGGCAAAAAACCTGCAGGAGTTCGTCGCTTACGCCAGGGCGAACCCGGGAAAACTCTTTTACGCCTCCTCGGGCTCGGGCACGATCACGCACCTTGCGGCCGCGCTGTTCGCGGCGCAGCTTGGCCTGCAGATGCAGCACGTGCCCTACAAGGGCAGCGCCCCGGCGCTGGTGGACGTGGTCGGCGGCCAGACGCAGATGATGATCGACACCATCAGCACGGTGCTGCCGTATGCGCGCGACAACCGCCTGCGGCCGCTCGCCATCGCGGTGACGCGGCGCTCGCCGCAGTTGCCGGACGTGCCGACCCTGGAAGAGGCCGCGAACCTGCCAGGCTTCGAGATGAGCGCCTGGCAGGGCATCGTGGTGCCGGCGGCGACGCCGAAAGACATCGTCGCAAGGCTCAACGCCGAAGTGAACAAGTCGGTGCAGAATCCAGAGTTGCGTGCGCGCCTTGCCACCGGCGGCAGCGAGCCGCTGGGCGGCACCTCCGAGCAGTACGCGAGTTACATCAAGTCGGAACTCCTGCGCTGGACCAAGGTGGTCAAGGACGCCGGCGCGAAAGCAGACTGAGGGGCGAGCCGGGTGGATTTCCGCTTAAGCGCCGACCAGGAACAGCTCAGGGAGACCGCGCGCAAGTTCGCGCAGGCCGAACTGCCGGAACTCGCGCGCGAGAT
>JBBPIU010000017.1:0-13526 GCA_038040245.1 Pseudomonadota bacterium
TTGACGCCGCGGCCCGACAGGCGCCGCGGCTGTCGCAGAGTGCGCTGGAGGCCCTTCAGGCCCTTTATCGCAAGCTCCCGGACTCGCCTGCCCGCAAGGCTTTGAAAACCCTGCTCGATCATCACCTTAAGCCGTAGCCTGGCGCATCAGGCCGGCGACCCCCGCGGGCGCCTCTTCGGCGCGCTCGAAAGTGACCACTTCGAGCGCGGCCGGATCGGCCTTCAGTTCGCGCAGCAACCGGTTATTCAGCGCATGGCCGGACTTGTGGGCGCTGAACGCGGCCAAGAACGGCCCCCCGAGCAGGTACAGGTCGCCGATCGCGTCCAGGATCTTGTGCCGGATGAATTCGTCGGCATAGCGCAGCCCTTCGGCATTCAGCACGCGGTGCTCGTCCAGCACCACGGCGTTCTCCAGGCCGCCGCCCAGGGCGAGGCCGACGTCGCGCAGGTCCTCGACGTCCTGCATGAAGCCATAGGTGCGGGCACGCGCGACTTCCTTGAGGTAGGAAGTGGTGGCGAAATCCACGGTGAGCGAAGTGTTCGACTTCTCGATCACCGGATGGTCGTAGACGATCGAGAACGAGAGCTTGAATCCCTCGTAGGGCTCCAGTACGGCCCATTTGTCGCCGTCCTTAGCCTCGATGCGCTTTTTCACGCGCAGGAAGCGCTTGGGCGCGCCCTGCTGCTCGATGCCGGCCTGCTGGATCAGCAGCACGAAAGGCGCCGCGCTGCCGTCCATGATGGGTACTTCGGGTCCATCGAGGTCCACATAAACGTTGTCCACGCCCAGCCCGGCAAGCGCCGACATCAGGTGTTCGACCGTATAAATCTTCGTGCCACCGCTCACCAGGCACGAGCACAGGCGCGTCTCGCCTACTAGATCGGCGCGCGCCGGTATTTCGACCACCGTGGGCAGGTCCAGGCGTCGGAACACCACGCCGGTGTCCGGTGGCGCCGGACGCAGGGCGATGCGCACCTTCTGCCCGGTATGCAGGCCGACGCCGGTGGCGTGGACCAGCGACTTCAGGGTTCTTTGACGCAGCATGAGGGGCGTGATTCTACCAAGCGACGCGGAAGAATAGCTGCCGCCCCCCCGGCAAGGGTGGGGGCGGCAGCCCGTCCGCGCTGCCCGTACGCTTGGCGCTAGTCCGCCTGCTTGCGCAGGAACGCCGGGATGTCGTACTTCTCGACGCCGCTGTTGGCGAGCGCCTCGACCTGCGCCGCGCGATCACGCTTGCGGAACACCGCCGGCGTATCCGACATCGCGTTGTAGTCGGGCGCGGACCCCGCCATTGCCACCGGTTGGTTGTCGGTCCCGGTCTTCTGGGTCACGACCAGCTGCGGCTTGTGCTGGCGCACGCCGAGCGGCTGGCCGAGGCCGGTCGCCACGACGGTGACCCGCAAATCCTCGCCGAGCGCATCGTCGTAGACGCCGCCGTAGATGATGGTGGCATCCTCGGCCGCGAAGGCGCGGATGGTGTTCATCACCTCCTTGGTCTCGCGCAGCTTGAGGCTGGTACGCGAAGCGGTGATGTTCACCAGTACGCCGCGCGCGCCGGCGAGGTTCACGCCTTCGAGCAGCGGGCAGGCGATCGCCTGCTCCGCGGCGATGCGCGCGCGGTCGACGCCGCTCGCCACCGCCGAGCCCATCATCGCCATGCCCTGCTCGCTCATCACGGTGCGCACGTCCTGGAAGTCCACGTTCACCAGGCCGGGCTGGTTGATGATCTCGGCGATCCCGGCGACCGCGTTGTTCAGCACGTCATCGGCGGCCTCGAACGCGTCTTCCTGCGTCACCTCGTCGCCGAGCACCTCTTCCAGCTTGTCGTTCAGGATCACGATCAGCGAGTCGACGTGCGGCGCGAACTCTTCGATGCCCTGCTCGGCGATCTTCATGCGCTTGGAGCCTTCCCAGGTGAAAGGCTTGGTGACCACCGCCACGGTGAGGATGCCCAGCGAACGGGCCACCTCGGCGATGACCGGACCCGCGCCGGTGCCGGTGCCGCCGCCCATGCCGGCGGTGATGAACACCATGTGCGAGCCCGCCAGCGTTTCCTCGAGGCGATCGCGCTCCGCGATCGCCACCGTTCTCGCTTCCTCGGGTTTCGCTCCCGCCCCCAGCCCGCTGGTGCCGAGCTGGATCTGGTTGCGCGCCTTGCTGCGGGCGAGCACCTGCGCGTCGGTGTTCACGGCGTAGAACTCGACGCCTTCGACGCCCTGCTCGATCATGTGATCGACGGCGTTGCCGCCCGCGCCGCCGACGCCGATCACCTTGATCACGGGTCCTGCTGAACCTTCATTTACGATTTCGAACATTTTTTTCTCCTTGCCGGTTGGACCAACATCAAAAATTCCTCTGAAACCAATCGCGCATCCGTCCGAACACCGCCCGGACGGAGCCGTTTTGTTTGGCAACGCGCCCCTGCTGCAATTGGGAGGCGCCTTCGAGCAGCAGGCCCATGGCGGTGGCGTAGCGCGGGCTGCGCACCACCTCGGCGAGACCGCCCTGGTACTTCGGCAGGCCGATGCGCACCGGCATGTGGAAGATCTCTTCGCCCAGCTCGACCATGCCCTGCATCATCGAGCTGCCGCCGGTGAGCACGATTCCGGAGGACAGCAACTCCTCGTAGCCGGATTCGCGCAGCACCTGCTGCACCAGCGAAAACAGCTCCTCGGCGCGCGGCTCGATCACTTCGGCGAGCGTCTGGCGCGACATCACGCGCGGCGCGCGCTCGCCGATGCCTGGCACCTCGATCATTTCGTTCGGATCGGCGAGCTGGCGCAGCGCCACGCCGTGGCGCGTCTTGATGGCCTCGGCCTCGGCCGTCGGCGTGCGCAGGGCCATCGCGATGTCGTTGGTGATCTGGTCGCCGGCGATCGGGATCACCGCGGTGTGGCGGATCGCGCCGTGGGTGAAGATCGCGAGGTCGGTGGTGCCGCCGCCGATGTCCACCAGGCACACGCCGAGGTCCCGCTCGTCGTCCGACAGCACCGCGCGCGCGGAGGCGAGCGGCTGCAGGATCAGGTCGTTCACATCCAGGCCGCAGCGCCGCACGCACTTGACGATGTTCTGCGCCGCCGACACCGCGCCCGTGACGATGTGCACCTTCACCTCCAGACGCACGCCGGACATGCCCACCGGCTCGCGCACGTCCTCCTGCCCGTCGATGATGAACTCCTGGCACAGCACGTGGAGGATCTGCTGGTCGGTCGGGATGTTCACCGCCTTCGCCGTTTCGACCGCGCGCTCCACGTCAACGGCGCTCACCTCGCGGTCTTTCACCGCCACCATGCCGGTGGAATTGAAGCTGCGGATATGGCTGCCGGCGATGCCGGTGAAGGCCGAGGCGATCTTGCAGTCGGCCATCAGCTCGGCTTCCTCGAGCGCGCGCTGAATGCCCGCGACAGTGGATTCGATGTTGACCACCACGCCCTTCTTGAGGCCCTTGGATTCATGGTTGCCCATGCCGAGCACCTCCAGCAAGCCGTCGGGCCCAAGCTCGGCCACCAGCGCCGTCACCTTGGAGGTGCCGATGTCCAGGCCGACGACGAGGTTGCGGTTCTCTTTCGCCATCTCAGCCCTTCCAGCCGGCCACGCGCAGCGCGAAGCCGTTCGGGTAGCGCAGGTCCACGAAACGATGCTCGGCAGCGGCGCGGCGCGGCAGGCGTCCGAGCGATTCCGGGTAGGCGGCGACAAACCGCGCCAGGCGCTGCTCGACCGGCTCGGCGCCATCGCGGCCGAGCTCGAGATTCAGGCCGCCGATCTCACCGCCGGCCAGGCGCAGCTGCCATGCGTAGCGCGACGTCAGGACCACGCGATCGGGGATCTCTCCCAGCGGCGCGAGCAGTGCGGCGAAACGCCGGTAGCGCCGCGCCAGTTCGCCTTCGCTGCCCGCCGGGCCGGCGAACAGCGGCAGCTGCGCCGCGCTGCCGTCATCCATGGGCGCCGAGAAGGGCTCGCCAAAGGTATTCACCAGGCCGGTGCCGCCCCAGCGCGCGAAGGCGACGTGCTCTTCGAGCTTCACTTCGATGCGCTCCGGCCAGACGCGCCGCAGGTCCACGCGTCGCACCCAGGTGACCTGCTCGAGGCGGGCGCGCAGCGCGGCGAGATCGGCGGCGAAGAAATTGCCGCCGACGCCGTCCACCGCGTTTTTGATTTCAGCGGCGTCGGCATTCTTCAGGTCGCCCCGCACCACGATTTCCTTCAGCGGGAACAGCGGCGAGCGCAGCAGCAGCTGCAGGCCCGCAAAGGCAAACAGCAGCGCGGCTGCGCCGATCAGGGCGTTGGCCGCGAGATTCAGGAGCCGCGGGTTATCCCACACGGCGCAGCCCTTCGCCTTGCACTTTGGCGCCCGCGAGGATTTGAACGCAGAGCTCTTCGTAGCTGACGCCGAGGGCGCGGGCCGCCATCGGCACCAGGCTGTGGCTCGTCATGCCGGGCGAGGTGTTCGCTTCGAGCAGCCAGGGATCGCCCTTGGCGTCGAGCATCAGGTCGACACGCCCCCAACCGGAGCAACCGACCAGCTTGAAAGCCTTGAGCGAGAGCGCTTTCAACGCCTCTTCCTTCTGCGCGGGCAGGCCGCAGGGACAGATGTACGTCGTGTCGTCGGTGAAGTACTTGGCCTGGTAGTCGTAGTTGCCCTGCGGCGCCTCGATGCGGATGAGCGGCAGCACCGCATCGGCGACGATGCTCGCGGTGTATTCCGGCCCTTCAACGAGCTTCTCGGCCATCACGCTGCGGTCATAGTTGACGGCGAGTGCGTAGGCTTCCTCGAGTTCGCCCGCCGCGCGCACTTTGGTGATGCCGATGGAAGAGCCTTCGTTCACCGGCTTGACGATGAGCGGAAAACCGAGCCTGCCCGCGGTGGCGCGGATATCGCCCGGTGCCGCGAGGTATTCGCAGGGCGGGGTCGGCAATCCGCTCGCCTGCCAGACGAGTTTTGCGCGCACCTTGTCCATGGCGAGCGCCGAGCCGAGCACGCCGCTGCCGGTATAGGGCACGCCCAGCGCTTCCAGCACGCCCTGAACGGTGCCGTCCTCGCCGCCGCGCCCGTGCAGCGCGATGAAGCAGCGCGCGAATCCTTCGCGCTTCAGGTCGAACAGGTCGCGTTCGGCCGGATCGAAGGCGTGCGCGTCAACCCCTTTCGAGCGCAAGGCCTTGAGCACGCCGCTGCCGCTCATGATCGAAATCTCGCGCTCGGCCGATTTCCCGCCCAGCAGCACGGCGACTTTGCCGAATTTTCCCGGCGCATTCATTCGGCCTCCCCGACAATGCGCACTTCGGCGACCAGACGGACATTGGTCTTTTCCTCGACCACCGCCTGCACGTGCAGGATCAGCCCCTCGATGTCGGCGGCACTGGCCGCGCCGCCCGGATTGACGATGAAGTTGGCGTGCTTCTCAGAGACACGGGCGCCGCCGCGCTCGAACCTTCTCAGCCCGCAGAACTGGATCAGTTTTGCCGCCGTCTTGCCTTCGGCCGGATTGCGGAACACGCTGCCCGCGTTCGGCAGCTGCAGCGGCTGCGTCGAGCGGCGCTTGGTCAGCAGCGCCTGCATGATGGCGCGCGATTCGTCCTTGTGGCCCTCGGGCAGCCTGAAATGGGCCGAGGCGAACCATTCGTCGCCGTCGCTGCTGACGTCCGCCTTCAGCTCGCAGTGGCGGTAGCCGAACTCGAACTCTTCCCTGGCGCGCCGGCGCAGCTGGCCGCGCCGGTTGATGGTCACCACGCGCTCGACGATGTCCCAGGTTTCGCCGCCGTAGCAGCCGGCATTGCCTGCGAGCGCGCCGCCGACGGTGCCGGGAATCCCGGTGAGGAACTCCGCGCTGCCGAGGTTGTTGTCGGCCGCGAAGCGCGCGACCCGCGGGCAGGCGACGCCCGCCTCGGCATACAGCAGCCCGTCTTCCATGCGCGGGCGCTTGCTGGAGGCATAGGTCAATATCACCGTGCCGCGCCACCCGCCCTCGCGCACCAGCAGGTTCGAGCCCAGCCCGACGAACAGGATCGGCTCCTCCGGCGGCAGCTGCCCGAGAAACATGGACAGATCCTCGAGGTCCGCCGGCGCGAAGCAGCGATCCGCGGGGCCGCCGGCGTTCCAGCTCACGTGCCGCGACATCGGCTCGTCGCGCCGCAGCTCGCCGCGCAAGCCCTGGAAATGGATCGTCTCGGTGCTCACGACAGTTGCGCCGCCACGTTGCCGATCGAACCCGCGCCCATCGTGAGCACGATGTCGCCGTCGCGCGCCACGCGCCGGATGGCGTCCGCCAGCCGGCCGAGGTCCTCGATGAACACCGGATCGACCTTGCCGGCGGAGCGCACGGCGCGCGCCAGGGACTGGCCGTCCGCGGCCGCGATCGCCGGCTCGCCCGCCGCGTAAACGTCGGCGAGGACCAGCGCATCGGCGGTGGACAGCACCTTCACGAAGTCCTCGAACAGGTCCCGCGTCCGGCTGTAGCGATGCGGCTGGAACGCCAGCACCAGCCGCCGGCCGGGAAACGCGCCGCGCGCGGCCGCGATGGTCGCCGCCATCTCCACCGGGTGGTGGCCGTAGTCGTCCACCAGGGTGAAGCGGCCGCCGCCGGGATTGGCCGCATCCAGGGCGATCTCGCCGCAGCGCTGGAAGCGCCGGCCCACGCCCCTGAATTCGGCAAGCGCTTTCAGGATCGATGGCTCCGGGATGCCGAGCTCCATGCCGATCGCAATCGCCGCGAGCGAATTGAGCACGTTGTGATGGCCGGGCAGATTCAGCGTGACCTCCATCGGTTGCGCCCCGGGGTTCAGCACACCCGTGCGCCGCACCCTGAAGCGCATCTGCCCCGCCGCATGCTCGATGCCCTCGGCGCGCACCATCGCCTCCGCGCCCGTGCCGTAGGTCACCACGGGCTTGGAGACGAACGGCAGGATCTCGCGTACACACGGGTCATCCACGCACAGCACCGCACTGCCGTAGAAAGGCAGGTGCTGCAGGAAATGGACGAAGGCCTGCTTCAGCCGGGCGAAGTCGTGCTGGTAGGTCTCCATGTGGTCGGCATCGATGTTGGTGACCACCGCGAGCACCGGCTGCAATTGCAGGAAGCTCGCGTCCGACTCGTCGGCCTCGACCACGATGAAATCGCCCGCGCCCAGGCGCGCATTCGACCCGGCGGCGTTCAGCCTGCCGCCGATCACGAAGGTCGGGTCCATGCCGCCCTCGGCGAGCACGCTCGCCACCAGGCTGGTGGTGGTCGTCTTGCCGTGAGTGCCGGCAATCGCAATGCCCTGCTTGAGGCGCATCAGCTCGGCGAGCATCAGCGCGCGCGGCACCACCGGGATGCGCCTCGCGCGCGCAGCAGCCACCTCCGGGTTGTCGCCCTTCACCGCGGTCGACACCACCACGGCGTCGGCGCCCTCGATGTTGACCTTGTCGTGCTTTACGGTGATCTTCGCGCCCAGGGTCGCCAGACGACGCGTCGCGGCGTTTTCCGCAAGGTCCGAGCCGCTCACCTGGAAGCCGAGGTTCACCAGCACTTCGGCGATGCCGCTCATGCCCGCGCCGCCGATACCGACGAAATGGATGCGCCTGACCTTGTGCTTCACCGGGCAAGCTCCGCGCAGCGGTCCGCGACGATACGCGCCGCATCGGGTTTTCCGAGTGACCTTGCCTTCTCCGCCATCGCAAGCAGGGCCTCGCGGTCGACAGACCGGACAAGGTTCGCAAGCACCTCGGCGGTGAGCTCCTTTTGCGAGAGCAGGATCGCGGCCCCCTTGTCGGCGAGAAAACGCGCATTGGCGCTCTGGTGGTCGTCCACCGCGTGCGGGAACGGCACCAGCACGCTCGCCATGCCGCCCGCCGAGAGCTCGGCGATGGTCATCGCGCCGGCGCGGCAGATGACAAGGTCGGCTTCGGCGTAGCGCTGCGCCATGTCGTCGATGAAAGCGAGCAGTTCGCCCTGGACGTTTTCCCGCCCGTAATTTTTTTTCAGGGATGCCAGATGTTTTTCACCGGATTGATGGACCACCAGCGGTCTTTCCGCGGCAGGCAAAAGAGCCAGTGCCTTGGGCACCACCTCGTTCAAGGCCTGCGCCCCCAGGCTGCCGCCCACCACCAGGACACGCAGCGGCCCGCTCCTGCCGGCGTAACGCGCGGCCGGCTGCGCAATCGCGGCAATTTCCGCGCGCACCGGATTACCGGTCCATTCGGCGTTCTTCAGCGCCTCCGGAAACGCAGCCAGAGATTTGTCGGCGATGCCGGCGAGCACGCGATTGGTGAGCCCGGCGATCGCGTTCTGTTCGTGCACCGCGAGCGGCCGGGCGAAGAGCGAGGCCATCATGCCGCCGGGGAACGCAACGTAGCCGCCCATGCCGAGCACGACGTCGGGCCGGATGCGAAAGATCGCGATTCCGCTTTGCCAGAAACCGATCAGCAGGTTGAGCGGCAGCAGCAGCTTTGCCGCGAGACCCTTGCCGCGCAGCGCCGCGGCGCGGATCCACTCCACCGGATAGCCGCGCGCGGGAACCAGCCGGGCTTCCATGCCGCTGCGCGCGCCCATCCAGACGACATTCCATCCACGGCCGCGCATCTCGTCCGCCACCGCGAGTCCGGGGAAAACATGACCCCCCGTTCCCCCCGCCATGATGAGGATCGTTTTACTCATGCACTGGCCAGGAACGCATTCATGCAACGATTTAGGAACGCGCTCACGCGTTGAGTCCCCTCGCAAGCTGGCGGTTCTCCCAATCGATGCGGATCAGGATCGCCACGGCCACGCAATTCACGATCAGGCCCGAGCCGCCGAAGCTCATCAGCGGCAGCGTCAAGCCCTTGGTGGGCAGCAGGCCCATGTTGACGCCCATGTTGATGAGCGCCTGAAAGCCGATCCAGATGCCGATGCCCTGCGCCACGAGCGCGGGGAAGCAGCGCTCGCGCATCGCCGCTTGGCGGCCGATGGCAAAGGCCCGCAGCACGACCCAGACGAACAGCGCGATCACCACCGCGACCCCCAGAAACCCCAGCTCCTCGGCGATCACCGCGAGCAGGAAGTCGGTGTGCGCCTCAGGCAGGTAGTGCAGCTTCTCGACGCTCGCGCCGAGGCCGACACCCAGCCATTCGCCGCGGCCGAATGCGATCAGCGCGTGCGACAGCTGGTAGCCCTTGCCGTACGCGTCCGACCAGGGATCCATGAAACCGAGGATGCGCTGCATGCGATAGGGCGACGACAACACCAGCAGCACGAAACCCGCCCCAAGCATCGCCAGCAGCGCGCCGAAGTGGCGGCCGCTCATGCCGCCGAGGAACAGCACGCCGAACGCGGTCACCGCGACCACCACGAAAGCGCCGAAATCCGGCTCGCGCAGCAGCAGCCACGCCACCACCAGCATTACCGCCAGCATCGGCAGCAGCCCTCTGCGGAAATTCTTCAGCACCGCGTGCTTGCGCACGGTGTAGTCGGCCGCGTAGAGCACCACCGCGAGCTTCATCAGCTCGGAGGGCTGCAGGTTGACCACCCCCAGGTTGAGCCAGCGCCGCGCGCCATTCACCTCGCGCCCAATGCCGGGCATCAGCACCAGCACGAGCAGCACCATGCAGGCGGCGAAAAACCACGGCGCGGCCTTCTGCCAGACGCGCACCGGCAGCAGGAACACCGCGGTCGCCGCGCTCAGCGCGAGCGCGAGAAACAGGCTGTGGCGCACGAGGAAGTAGGCGGGATTGTTCCCCGAGTAGCGGCCCGCTTCCGCGGTCGCGATCGACGACGAATAGACCATCACCAGCCCGAGCGAGACCAGCAGCAGCGCGGCCCAGGCAAGCGAGCGGTCGTATTCGGGCGCCGGCGCACCCGCTGTCCGTACGTTGCGCGTGTTGCCCTGTCCGAAAACAAGAATAGGCATTAGTTCTTTAATCCGTGCTGGAACGCACCAAGCGCGTTGACCGCTGCGGCAAAGACCTCTCCGCGATGCTTGTAATCGCGGAACATGTCGAAGCTCGCGCAGGCCGGCGAGAGCAGCACGGCGTCGCCCGGTTCGGCAATCCGGGCGGCGCGCGCGACGGCGGATTCGAGAGAGGAACAGGCCTCCATCGGAACGCCCGCTTGCCTGATCGCCTGCTCGATGAGCACAGCATCACGGCCGATGAGCAGCACCTGCTTCGCGCGGTCCCTGATCGCGGCTACGAGCGGTGCGAAGTTCTGCCCTTTGCCCTCGCCCCCCAGGATCAGCACCGCCTTCTTCGCGAGTCCTTTGAGCGCCGCCACCGTGGCGCCGACGTTGGTGCCCTTGGAGTCGTCCAGCCATTCGACGCCGCCGCGCAGCGCGACGCGCTGCATGCGGTGCGGCAGCCCGCGGAAACTGCGCAGGCCCTGCGCCAGCGCCGCGAGCGGCACGCCCGCGAGGTGGGCGAGCGCGCAGGCCGCGAGCGCATTGGACACGTTGTGCGCGCCGGAGAGCGGCAGTTCGTCCACGGCGAGGATCCGTTGCGCGCCGCACGCCAGCCAGTCGCGCCCGCCGGCTTCGGCGATGCCGAAATCCTCCGCCACCGGCGGCGCGTCGCTGCCGAAGGTGACCTGAACGCGCAGGGGCAGGGCGAGCGCCATGGAGGCCGAGTCGCAGCGATTGAGCAGCTGCACGCCCTTGCCCATGAACACGCGCGCCTTGGCTTCGGCATAGTCGGCAAGCCCGGCGTAGCGGTCGAGATGGTCTTCCGACAGGTTCAGCAGCGTCGCCACATCCGGCTCGAGAGACCAGGTCGTCTCGAGTTGGTAGCTGGAGAGTTCCAGCACCCAGACCGCTGGATGCTTATTCCCCCGCTTAAACAACGCAGCTAGCGCCGGCGGCCCGATGTTCCCGGCCACCTCGCAATCGATGTTCGCCGCGCGCAGCAGGTGCCCGGCGAGTGCGGTGACGGTGCTCTTGCCGTTCGTCCCGGTCACTGCCAGCACCTTTTCTCCGGCACGCGCGCGAACTTTCCACGCGAACAATTCGATATCGCCGACAACAGGAATATTTTTTGTGAGGGCGGCTTGAATTAATTCTTCGTGAAGAGAAAGACCAGGGCTGATGCAAACCAGATCGATGTCTTTCAGCAATGAAGACTTGAACTTGCCGGTATGCAGCTCACCGGAAAGTTCATTCTTCCTCGGCGGCGCTGCGCGGGTGTCGGCGACGCGGACGCTTCCGCCTTCGCTTTTCACCCAATGCACCACGGAAAGTCCCGTGTCCCCCAATCCGAGCACCAGCACGCGCTTGCCGGCGAGCGCCATCGGTTGCGGCCGGGTGAGCATAGTGAATTGCGCTTGGCGCATGTTCATGCTCACCGCAGCTTCAGCGTCGAGAGGCCGAACAGCACCAGCATCATGGTGATGATCCAGAAGCGCACCACCACCTGGGATTCCTTCCAGCCTTCCAGCTCGTAATGGTGGTGCAGCGGAGCCATGCGGAAAATGCGCTTTCCTCCGGTCGCCTTGAAATAGATCACCTGGATCATCACCGACAGCGTCTCGGCGACGAACACGCCGCCCATGATGAACAGTACGATTTCCTGGCGCACGATCACGGCGATGGTGCCGAGCGCGGCGCCCAGCGCCAGCGCGCCGACGTCGCCCATGAACACTTCCGCCGGATAGGTGTTGAACCAGAGGAAACCCAGGCCCGCGCCGACCAGCGCGCCGCAGATCACCGCCAACTCGCCCGCGCCGGCGACATAGGGAATCCCGAGGTACTTGGAGAACACCGCGTGCCCGGCGACGTAGGCGAAGATGCCGAGCGCGCCGCCCACCATGACGGTGGGCATGATGGCGAGGCCGTCCAGCCCGTCGGTCAGGTTCACCGCGTTCGAGGTGCCGACGATGACGAAGTAGGTGAGCACGATGAACCCGACCGTGCCGAGCGGATAGGCGATGAACTTGAAGAACGGCACGATCAGGGAATTCAGCGCCGGGGTGCTCTGCGCGAGCCAGGCGAGATAGCCGGCCGCGGCCAGCCCGAACACCGACTGCCAGAACAGCTTCGTCTTCACCGACAGTCCTTTGGGATTGCGGTGCACGACCTTGCGGTAGTCGTCGACCCAGCCGATGGCGCCGAAGGCGAGCGTCACCAGCAGCACCACCCAGATGAAGCGGTTGCTCAGGTCGCCCCACAGCAGCGTGGTGATGGCGATCGACAGCAGGATCAGCGCCCCGCCCATGGTGGGCGTGCCCACCTTGGTCAGGTGCGACTTGGGGCCGTCGTCGCGCACCGCCTGGCCGATCTTGTAGTCGGTGAGCTTGCGGATCACGTAGGGCCCGAGGATCAGCGAGATCGCAAGCGCGGTGAGGCAGGCCAGCACCGCGCGCAGCGTCAGGTATTGGAAGACGTTGAACAGGCGCACGTCCTTGGCGAGCCATTGGGCAAGTTCAAGCAGCATCAGTGGGCCGTCTCTTTCTGACCGCTCAGGGCAACCACGACCCGCTCCATCTTCATGAAGCGGGAGCCTTTGACGAGGATCGTGGTTGCGCCCTTTGTTTCACCAATCAGCTTTTCAATCGCATCGAAATGCCGGCCGCCGTCGCCAAATGCCTGCACTGCCGCAGGCGTGGCGGAACCAAGCGCCAGAAGAAGCGATACACCCCGTTGCCTGGCGTAGCGCCCCACTTCGGCGTGGAATTCGGGGCCCTGCTCGCCCACCTCGCCCATGTCGCCCAGCACCAGCGCGGTCGGGCCCGGGCAGGAGGCGAGCACGTCGATGGCGGCGCGCACCGAATCCGGATTGGCGTTGTAGCTGTCGTCGATCAAGGTCGCGCCGGCGGCGGTCTTGGTCACCTGCAGCCGGCCGGTGGTGGGCCGGAACGCGGCGAGGCCGGCGCCGATGACCTCGGCCGGAATGCCGGCGGCATGCGCGCAGGCCGCGGCGGCGAGCGCATTGCGCACGTTGTGCAGCCCGGGGATCGCGAGTGTCACCCGCGCCTCGCCCGAGGGTGTCTTGAGGACGATTTCGCTCTCCAGCGATTTCAGCGCATAGCGGCCGGTGATGTCGCCGGCCTCGATGCCGAATTCGATGCGCTTTCGCCTGCCGGCCTTCTCCCGGAACACGCCGGCCATCGCATCCTCGGCATTCAGCACTGCGATGCCATCGTCCGGCAGTGCGTCGAACACGCTCGCGTTCTCGGCCGCCACCGCCTCGACCGATTGCATGAATTCCAGGTGCTCGCGCTGCGCGTTGTTGACCAGGGCGACGGTGGGCCGCGCGATTTCCGCGAGCAGCGCGATTTCGCCCGGATGGTTCATGCCGAGCTCGATCGCGCAGTAGCGATGGCTGGCGCGCAGGCCGAGCAGCGTCATCGGCACGCCGATGTCGGTGTTCAGGTTGCCGCGCGTGGCGAGCGCCCCGCCCTCGCCGGCGTGGCGGCGCAGGATCGAAGCGAGCATTTCCTTGGTGGTGGTTTTGCCGTTCGATCCGGTGATCGCGATCACCGCCGGAGCGAAGCGCAGCCGCCAGTGCCGGCCCAGGCGCCCGAGCGCGCGCCGCGAGTCATCGGCCACCAGCAGAGGAAGGGGCGCTTCTCCGGCATGCTTTTCAT
>JBBPIU010000017.1:13536-36908 GCA_038040245.1 Pseudomonadota bacterium
GCTACCGCGCCGCGCTCCTTCGCCATGGCGAGGAAATCGTGGCCGTCGAAGCGCTCGCCGCGAATGGCGACGAACAACTGGCCTTTGCCGACCGAGCGCGTGTCGGTGGAGACGCCCTGGAAGCGAACCTCCTCGCGCCCGTCCGCGCCGCCGCCCGCGAGGCGGGCGCCCATGGCGCCGGCGGCTTCGGCGAGGCTCATCATCGATTTCCCCGGCGGCCGAGCGCCGCGCCGGCCACCGCCGCGTCCGAGAACGGCAGCCGCCGGCCGGCGATTTCCTGGAAGGCTTCGTGGCCCTTGCCGGCGATCAGCACGACGTCGGCGGCAGCCGCCGATCCAATAGCAGAGTCGATGGCTTTGGCGCGGTCGAGCTCGACGACGCAGTCGCCGGACACGCCGTCGCGGATCGCTTCGACAATCGCCTGCGGATCCTCGCCGCGCGGATTGTCGGAGGTGAGCACGATGCGGTCGGCGCGCGCCGCGGCCACGCTGCCCATTACGGGCCGCTTCGCCTTGTCGCGTCCGCCGCCGGCGCCGAACACCGCGACCAGCCGCCCGCCTCGCGCCTGCGCGACCGGCTTCAGCGCCGAAAGCACCTTGTCCAGCGCGTCGGGCGTGTGCGCGTAATCGACCACCACCAGCGGGCGATCGCCGATTTGCTGCATGCGCCCGGCAACCTGCGGCAGCACCTCGAGGAGCCTGACGCCCTCCTCAAACGCAATTCCCTTCGCCACCAGGCACCCCAGCACGCCGAGCGCATTCGAAACATTGAATCGCCCGAGTTGCGGAATCTCCGCCCTGGCACGTCCCCAGCTCGAATGGATTGTTACCTGCTTGCCTTCAATGCTCTCGGCGAAAACAAACTCAGAGACATCGGCATCCGATTTCGACAAACCATATCCAATCGTTCGCACGCCGCGCGCCGCGAGGCGCTTCGCGAGCTGCGCGCCGAAAGGGTCGTCCAGGTTGAGCACCGCCGCGGCAAGGCCCGGCGCGTTGAACAGGCGCGCCTTCGCCTCCGCGTAAGCCGCCATGGTGCCGTGGTAGTCGAGGTGGTCGTGCGTGAGGTTGGTGAACAGCGCGCAGTCGAAGGCGACGCCGTTCACGCGCCCCTGGTCGAGGCCGTGCGAGGACACTTCCATCGCCACCACACTTGCACCGGCGGACTTGAATTCTGCGAGCAGGCGCTGCAGCTCGAGCGCGTCGGGGGTTGTGTTTTCTATTGAAATTAAATTAGAAGGAAAACCCGCTCCCAAGGTCCCGATTACCGCGGCCTTCTCATTCCGGCGCGAAAGCAAAGCGGCAAGCCATTGCGAGCACGAGGTTTTGCCGTTGGTGCCGGTGACGCCGCAGATCCAGAGCGATTCGGACGGACGGCCGTTGAACTCGTGGGCAAGAAAGCCCGCCTGCGACTTGAGGTCCTTGACCCCGGCGTTCGGCGCTTTCCAGCCGCCGTCCCAGGCAAAACCTTCGCTCTCCCAGAGGACCGCCGCGCAGCCGCGCTCGATCGCCTGCGCGATGTAGCGCCGGCCGTCGGCGGCCCCGCCCGGCCAGGCGAAGAAAGCCGCACCCGGCGCCACGCGCCGGCTGTCGGAGGTGAGACGTTCGATTACTGCACCCTGGCGCGCGAGCAGCGCGAGAATGTTGTCAATTACGTGTTCTCCTTTGCCTCGTCGCCCTCGCCCGGCAGTTCGATCGGCGCGAGGGGCGCGTCGTAGGGCGCGCCCAGCAGGCGCAGTGCGCCCTGCATGACCTGGGAAAACACCGGCGCCGCCACCTGGCCGCCGTAGTACTGGCCGGCGGAGGGCTCATCCATCATCACGGCGATCACCAGGCGCGGATCGGACACCGGCGCAAAGCCGACGAACGAAGAGACATACTTGTGTCCCGCGTAGCCGCCGTTTTCCTGCTTGTGCGCGGTGCCGGTCTTGCCGGCCACGCGCCAGCCGACGATGCGCGCACGCGGCGCGGTGCCGCCGGGCTGCACGGCGGCTTCCAGCATGTCGCGCAGAGCGCGCGCGACCTCCGGTGCGAACACCCGCTTGCCCTCGGCCGGCACGCCGGTCTTCACCAGCGACAGCGGCGCGAGTTCGCCGTCGCGCGCGAACACGGTATAGGCGCGCGCGAGCTGGATCAGGCTTACCGAGATGCCGTGGCCATAGGCCATGGTCGCCTGCTCCACCGGACGCCAGGTTTTCGCTTCGCGCACGCGGCCGGTGGCCTCGCCCGGAAACCCCAGCCGCGGCGCGGCGCCGAAGCCGACGCGCTTGAACAGGTCGTGCATCTCCTCGCGCGGCATCGAGAGCGCGATCTTCGCCGCGCCGACGTTGGAGGATTTCTGGATCACCTGCGCCGCGCTCATCGCACCGCCCGCATTGCCACCTGCATGCGCGTCGTGGATGGTGTAGTTGGCGATGGTGAGCGCGCCGGGCCCGGTCTGGATCACGGTCTGGGGCGTAATCCTTCCGGTCTCGATGGCCAGGCCGACGGTAAAGGGCTTCAACGTCGAGCCCGGCTCGAAGGTGTCGGTCATCACCCGGTTGCGCAGCTGCGCGCCGGTGAGCCGCGCGCGGTTGTTCGGGTTGTAGGTGGGCAGGTTGGCGAGCGCGAGGACCTCGCCCGTGCGCACGTCGAGCACCACGATCGCGCCGGCCTTTGCCTTGTGCGCGTCCACCGCCGCCTTGAGCGCGCCGAAGGCGAGATTCTGGATCTTGCTGTCGATGGCGAGGGTCAGGTCGCGCCCGTCCTGCGCGGCGCGGATCGACTCGACGTCCTCGACGATGCGGCCGAGCCGGTCCTTGATCACGCGGCGGCTGCCGGCGGCGCCGGCGAGCACCGCCTGCTGCGCGAGCTCGATGCCTTCCTGACCCGCGTCGTCCACGCCGGTGAAACCGATCACGTGCGCCATCGTCTCGCCGCCCGGGTAGTAGCGGCGGTACTCGTTTTGCTGGTGGATGCCGGCAATGCCCAGCTCGAGGACGCGGGCGGCGGCCTCGGGCGGAATCTGGCGCTTGAGGTAGACGAACTCGCGCTCCTCTTCCGAGAACTTGCGCGCGAGTTCGCGCGGGTCGAGCGACAGCAGCGCCGCGAGGCTCTTCAGCTGCGCGGGCGTCGCGTTGACGTCCTCGGGGATCGCCCACACCGATTTCACCGGCGTCGAGATGGCGAGCGCTTCGCCGTTGCGGTCCACGATGCGGCCGCGCGTGGCCGGCACTTCCAGCACCCGCGAGTAGCGCGCCTCGCCCTTTTCCTGCAGGAAGCCGGTATGCATCGACTGCAGGTAGACCGAGCGCCCGGCGAGCACCACGAACGCGGCGAGCAGCAGCGCAACTGCCAGGCGCGCGCGCCACGCCGGCAGCCGGACCATCATCGGCACGCTGGCGGCGCTCACGGCCTGGGCTCTGCCTTGCCTTGGACCATTCGCACCCGGCGCGGATCGGGCGCGCGCATGCCGAGCGTGCCCGTCGCGATCTTCTCGACGCGCGAATGCAGGCCCCAGGTGCTCGATTCCAGCTGCAGCTGGCCGAACTCGACTGCCAACGCGCGGGCGCGCTCCTGCTCGCGCTCGAGCTCGGTGAACAGCTTCCTCGACTCGTGCTGGGAGGTGACGAGCCCGAGCGCGCAGACGATGAGAACCAGGAGGAGGAGGAGGTTCAGCTTCGCCACGCGTCGGGCCCGTGTTCGGAAAATGCGCGATGCAAAATCGATTGATCAAGAGGTGCGCTGGTGCGTTCGGCGGCGCGCAGGGTCGCGCTGCGCGCGCGCGGGTTGGCCGCGATTTCGGCCGCCGAGGCGCGCACCGCCTTGCCCAGGATTCTGAGCGGCGGTTGTGGCAAATCCCGGGCACGAATCGGCAAATCCGCGGGCAGGTTGTCCGCGGAGCAGGCGCGCAGGAACCGCTTCACCAGCCGGTCCTCCAGCGAATGGAAACTGATCACGACGAGCCGGGCCCCGGCTGCGAGCCGCGCGGTGGCCTGCGGCAGCATCAGCGCGATCTCCTCAAGCTCCCGATTGACGAGAATCCGTAGAGCCTGAAAGGTGCGCGTCGCCGGATTCTGGCCGGCCTCGCGTGTGCGGACCGCCGCAGCCACGACAGCGGCAAGTTGTTCGGTGCGGCTGATCGGCTCGCGTGCCCGAGCAGCAACAATCGCCTTTGCAACCTGTTTAGCAAACCGTTCTTCGCCATAGCCCCCGATTGCCTCCCGGATTTGTTGTTCTGTTGCCGTGGCCAGCCAGTCCGCGGCGCAAACGCCGCGGGTCGGATCCATGCGCATGTCGAGCGGCCCGTCGGCGCGGAACGAGAAGCCGCGCGCCGGGTCTTCGATTTGTGGCGAGGACACGCCGAGGTCCGCCAGGACGCCCTGTACTTGCGCCGCACCGTGCCGGTCGAGCACCTGGGCAAGTTCGCTGAAGGGCGCGTGCGCCACCGTGAAGCGGGCGTCCGTGATGGCGCGCGCCGCTTCGATCGCCTGCGGATCGCGGTCCAGCGCGATCAGCCGGCCCGAGGGCCCGAGGCGCTCCAGGATCGCGCGGCTGTGGCCGCCGCGGCCGAAAGTGGCGTCCACATAGATGCCGTCCGCGCGGATGGCAAGCATCGTCATCGCCTCTTCGAGAAGGACAGGGCGATGAGCAGTGGGTTTCCCTATCGGTGGTGCGCTCATCGGTCGCGCCCGCCGTCACAGCGAGAAGCCCTCCATGCCAGGAGGCGGAGTGCCGGAAGCGGACAGCGCGGCGGCGAGCTTCGCGCTCCAGACGCCCGAATCCCAGAGTTCGAAATAGTGGCTTTGGCCGACCAGCATCGCCTCGCGCTCGAGCTTGGCGTGCAGCCTGAGGCCGCTCGACACCAGCACGCGGCCCGAGGCATCCGGCACGATGTGCTCCTCGAAGCCGAGCAGCAGGCGCTTCCACCAGCTGGCCTGCGGATGAAAGCTGGGAAATTTCTCCGCCTGCGAGCGCACGCGCTCCCAGGCGGACTCCGGATAGATGAGCGCGCAGCCGTCGGGATGCGCGGTCAGCACGAGCGTCCTGCTCGTCGCCACCAGCGCGTCGCGATGGCGAGTCGGAATGGCGAGACGGCCCTTCGCGTCGAGCGTGATGACCGTAGCGCCGTGAAACGTGCCGCCCATCTTTTTTGCCTCCCCCACTCGGATCGATCAAAACCCGGCTTGCGGCATTGCTATAGATGCAATTAAGCCACTTTTTTCTACGTTTTCCCACTTTATGCGAAAGCCGGAGGCCGGTCAAGCCAGGCAAAGCGAATTTTCTGAAGCGGGACAACCACTTAGCGGCAGATTTGGAGACCGATTCTAGATTTTTATAATTGTTGTTTATCAACAGCTTACAATTGTTATTCAAAGTGACTCCTCAGAATGAGGTTGCCGTACCGAATTTGTTAGCGATCACTCACAAAGAGGGGCGGCCGAGCCCATTGGGGCGATAATTCGCGCCTTCCGCTGCCCTCCTTTTCGCGCCGATGATCAACAAATTCTTCGCCACGCCCGAAGCCGCGCTGGCCGACGTGCCCGACGGCGCCACCGTGATGCTTGGCGGCTTCGGCAACGCCGGCATGCCCTCCGAGCTGATCGATTGCCTGATCGCGCAGGGCGCGACGGACCTCACCGTGGTGAACAACAACGCGGGCAACGCCGATACCGGACTCGCGGCACTGATCGGCGCCGGGCGCGTGAGGAAAATCCTCTGCTCGTTCCCGCGCCAGGCCGACTCGTGGCACTTCGACAAACTCTACCGCGCCGGAAAAATCGAACTCGAACTGGTGCCGCAGGGCACGCTCGCCGAGCGCATCCGCGCCGCGGGCGCCGGCATCGGCGCCTTCTTCACGCCGACTGCGTTCGGCACGCGCCTCGCCGAGGGCAAGGAAACGCGCCATATCGCCGGCCGCGACTACGTACTCGAGTACCCGATCCACGCCGACTACGCGCTGATCAAGGCGGACCGCGCCGACCGCTGGGGCAACCTCGTCTACCGCAAGAGCGCGCGCAACTTCGGCCCGATCATGGCCTCGGCGGCGAAATGCACGGTGGTGCAGGTGCGCGAGACCGTCGAACTGGGCGAACTCGATCCCGAGACCGTCGTCACACCGGGAATATTCGTCAATCGGGTTATAAAATTACATTCATGAAACGGTTCGACCGCAAGCAGATGGCGGCGCGCGTCGCGCAGGACATCCCCGAGGGCGCCTACGTAAACCTCGGCATCGGCCTGCCGACCCTGGTCGCCGACTTCCTGCCCAAGGGCCGCGAAATCATCCTGCACAGCGAGAACGGCGTCATGGGCATCGGCCCGCGCCCGCCCAAGGGCGAAGAGGACGAGGACCTGATCAACGCCGGCAAGGAGCCGGTAACGCTGCTCACCGGCGGATCTTATTTCCATCACGCAGACTCGTTTGCCATGATCCGCGGCCGGCACCTCGACTTCTGCGTGCTGGGCGCCTTCCAGGTTTCCGCCGCGGGCGACCTCGCCAACTGGCACACCGGCGCGCCCGACGCGATCCCCGCGGTCGGCGGCGCGATGGACCTCGCGGTCGGCGCCAAGCAGGTGCTGGTGATGATGGAGCACCTCACCAAGGACGGCAAAAGCAAGCTCGTGGAGCGCTGCACTTATCCGCTGACGGGCGCGCGCTGCGTGAACCGCGTCTACACCGACCTCGCGGTGATCGACATCACGGCCGGGGGATTCTGCGTGATCGAAATGGTCGAAGGGCTCGACCTGGAAACGCTGCAGCGCCTCTCCGGCGTGCCGCTCAAGTACCAGCCGGCCGCCAAGGCCGCCTGAATCCCCTCATCCTGGGGAGCCATCGTGAAGAAAAAGAAACCCGAAGAACTGCGCTCGCACCGCTGGTACGGCGTCAAGGACCTGCGCTCCTTCGGCCACCGCTCGCGCACCGCGCAGATGGGCTACGACCGCAGCGACTACGCGGGCAAGCCCGTCATCGCGATCATCAACACCTGGTCGGACATCAACCATTGCCACACGCACTTCCGGCAGCGCGCCGAGGAAGTGAAGCGCGGCGTGTGGCAGGCGGGCGGTTTTCCGCTGGAGATGCCGGCGATGGCGCTGGCGGAAACCATGCAGAAGCCCACCACCATGATGTACCGCAACTTCCTCGCCATGGAGACCGAGGAGCTGCTGCGCTCCTATCCGGCCGACGGCTGCGTGTTGATGGGCGGCTGCGACAAGACCACGCCCGCGCTGATCATGGGTGCGACCAGCATGAACCTGCCGGCGATCTACCTGCCCGCGGGCCCGATGCTGAACAGCCACTGGCGCGACCAGACCCTGGGCTCGGGCTCGGACACCTGGAAATACTGGGACGAACTGCGCGCCGGCCGCATCACCGAGCGCGACTGGAACGACATCGAGGACAGCATCGCGCGCTCACCCGGCACTTGCATGACCATGGGCACCGCGGCGACGATGATGTCGCTGGCGGAGGCGCTCGGCTTCACCCTGCCCGGCTACTCCTCGATCCCGGCGCCCGACTCCAACCACGCGCGCATGGCCACGCTCACCGGCAAGCGCATCGTCGAGATGGTGTGGGAAGACCTCAAGCCGCGCGATTTTTTGTCCACGGGTTCCTTCGACAACGCCATCACCACCCTCATGGCGATGGGCGGCTCGACCAATGCCATCGTGCACCTGGTGGCGATGGCCGGGCGCGCCGGCCTCGCCTTCCCGCTCGAGCGCTACAACGAGATCTCGGCCAAGACCCCGGTGATCGCCAACGTGCGGCCCTCTGGCAGCAAGTACCTGATGGAGGACTTTTACTATGCTGGCGGTCTTCGTGCTTTGCTTTTTCAGTTAAAAGACTTACTGGATTTGAACTGCAAAACCGTGAATGGCCGCACCCTCGGCGAGAACATCGAGGGCGCCAAGATCTGGAACCCGGACGTGATCCTGCCGCGCGACAAGCCCCTCAAGAAATCAGGCGGCATCGTGATGCTGCGCGGCAACCTCGCGCCCGACGGTGCGGTGATCAAGACCAGCGCGGCCGACCCCAGGCTGATGCAGCACACCGGCCGCGCGGTGGTGTTCGAGGACTACAACGACATGGCGGCGCGCATCGACACCGATGAGCTCGACGTGGACGCCTCCTCGGTGCTGGTGCTGAAGAACGCGGGCCCTTTGGGCGGCCCCGGCTTTCCCGAGTGGGGCATGCTGCCGATGCCGAAAAAGCTCATCAAGCAGGGCGTAAAGGACATGGTGCGCCTCTCGGATGGCCGCATGAGCGGCACCAGCTACGGCACCTGCGTACTGCACGTGGCGCCGGAAGCCTACGTCGGCGGGCCGCTCGCCTTCGTGCAGAACGGCGACCTGATCGAACTGGATGTCGAGAAGCGCGCCCTGAATCTCAAGATTTCAGACGAGGAAATGAAAAAAAGAAAGGCCGCCTGGCAGCGGCCGCCGCTCAAGTACGAGCGCAGCTACGGCGCCATCTTCTCGCGCCACGTGAAGCAGGCGAACGAAGGCTGCGACTTCGACTTCCTCGAAGGCACCGCCCCGACCTCAGAGCCCGAGATTCACTAACCGTTCGCCAGCTTGTCGATCGTCGCGCGCGCGAGCTTGAGCTTCGCCCCCGCGGCGATGATCTCTTCCCAGGTGATCTGATCCACCGAGATCCCTTCGCGCTCCCTTTTCGCGCGCGTTTCCCTTTCCGGCTCGCCGGCGATGCGCACCTTGTCGAAGCCCGGCGCGACCGGCGATTTGCGCAGCGACTCTAGGAAAGCTGTGGTTTCGGTCGCGAATGCATCCGCGGTGCCGAGGCGCTTGGGGTCGATGAGGATCGTCAGCATGCCGTTCCAGACGCGTTTCTTCGAGCGGTCTTCCGAATGCCAGGTGCCGCCGCCGGTAAGCGCGCCGCCCAGCAGCTCGCACACCACCGCCAGGCCGTAGCCCTTGTGCAGGCCGAAGGTGCGCAGCGCGCCGAAGGGCTCGATGACGCCGAACTTCGGATCGGGCGTCGGGTTGCCTTGGTCGTCGAGCAGCCAGTCGGGCGACACTTTCTCGCGCTTGTTGTGCGCGACGCGGATCTTGCCCTGCGCCACGGCGCTGGTCGCCATGTCGAGGATGAACGGCGGCTCGTTCGGGATCGGGATGCCCACCGTCATCGGATTGGTGCCGAAGCGCGCGTCCGCGCCGCCGAAGGGCGCGACAATGGAGCGCGAAATAACGTTGGTGAAGTGCAACGATATCAAACCCGCGGCCACCGCTTGTTCGGCCCACTGCCCGATGCGGCACAGGTGGTGCGCGCGCCCCAGACCCATCACGCACATGCCGTGCTGCTTTGCGCGCCCGATGCCGATCTCCATCGCCTCCAGCCCGATCACCTGGCCGTAGCCCGTCTGGCCGTCGAGCGAAATCATCGCGCCGCCGTCGAACATCATCTTCGGATGCTGGTTGACCTTGAGCCCGCCCTCGAGCAGAGAATCGATGTAGCGCGGGATCATGCCCACGCCGTGCGAGTCGTGCCCGGTCAGGTTCGCGGTAACCAGGTTCTCGGCGACGATGTGCGCCTCGCGCGCGTCGCTGCCGCCCGCGGCGACCACCGCCTCGATGGCGCGTGAAAGAGACTGGAATCTAAAAACAAGTTGGTCCGCCATAGCGTGCAAGTCTACAATGCCGCGTCGGCCATCGACATCCTTGGAGGAGCCCCATGATCCGCATCGCAAGCATCGCCACGCTTATTGCAGCCGCCCTGCTCACCGCAATTCCGGCGCAGGCCCAGAATTTCCCCACCAAGCCGATCCGCATCGTGGTGCCGTTCGCCGCGGGCGGCACGTCGGACATTCTCGCGCGCGCGCTCGGGCCGCACATCACCGCGGCCTGGGGCCAGCCGGTGATCGTCGAGAACCGCACCGGAGCCAACGGCAACGTCGGCGCGGACCACGTCGCCAAGTCGGCGCCCGACGGCTACACCATGCTGCTGTCGGACGTAGGCGCGCTCTCCATCAATCCGAGCGTGTACACCAACATGCCCTTCGACCCGGCCAAGGACTTCTCGCCGATCGTGATGGTGTCGTATTCGCCGCACGTGCTGGCGGTGCATCCCTCGCTGCCGGTGAACAACATAAATGAGTTGATCGCCTACGCCAAGGCGAACCCCGGCAAGCTCAACTTCGCCAACTCCGGCACCGGCGGCGCGCCGCACCTCGCCGGCGTCGAATTCGCGCAGCGTACCGGCGTGCAGTGGGCCTACATTCCCTACAAGGGCGGCTCGGCGGCGGTCACGGACGTGATCGCGGGCAACGCCAACGTGCTGTTCAACGGCATGCTCGCCACCTATCCGTCGGTGAAGGGCGGCCGCCTGAAGGGGATTGCCGTTTCCAGCGTGCAGCGCGTGCCTTCGGCACCTGAACTTCCCACGGTCGCGGAGACGCTGCCGGGCTTCGTGACCGGCTCCTACCAGGGCCTGCTCGCCGCCGCCGGCACGCCGCGCGACATCGTGACCAGGCTCAATGCCGAATTTAGCCGGATCCTCAATACTGCCGAGATGAAGGAAATGCTCGCAAAGCAGGGGACCGAAGTGCGCGCCGGCACGCCGGAAGCGCTCGGCACGTTCATCGTCAATGAAAAAGCGCGCTGGGCGAAGGTGGTCAAGGAAGCCGGCATCAAGGCCGACTGAGGATACCGGGACGCCGATGGATCTGCCGCAAAACGCTTTCAAGCGCGCGCTCAAAGCCGGCAAGCCGCAAATCGGCTTGTGGTCGAGCCTCTCGTCCAGCTACACGGTGGAGGTGATCGCCGGCGCCGGCTACGACTGGATCCTGCTCGACTGCGAGCACTCGCCGAACGACCTCGAGTCGCTGCTGACGCAGCTGCAGGCCTGCGCGCCCTACCCCACAACGCCGATCGTGCGTGTGCCCTGGAACGACATGGTGAACATCAAGCGCGTGCTGGACATCGGCGCGCAGTCGCTGCTCATTCCCTACGTCTGCAGCGCCGAGGAAGCGAAGGCCGCGGTGGCGGCGACGCGCTACCCGCCCGTGGGCGTGCGCGGCGTCGCCGGCACCACGCGCGCGTCGCGCTTCGGCCGCGTCAAGGATTACGCCAAGCGGGCGCACGAGGAGATCTGCGTGCTGGTGCAGGTGGAAACGAAGCCCGCGCTCGACCAACTGGAGGCGATCTGCGCGGTGGAAGGCGTGGATGGCGTGTTCATCGGGCCCGCAGACCTTCATGCCTCGATGGGTTACCCCGGCGAGACGGCGAATCCGGCGGTGCTGCCGCTGATCGAGGAAGCCATGCGCCGGATCCGCAAGACGGGCAAGGCGCCTGGCTACCTGTCGCCGGTCGAGGCGGACGCCAAGCGCATGCTCGCCGCGGGCACGCTGTTCTGCGCCGTCGGCGCGGACGTCGGCCTGCTGGCGCGCGGCGCGGAGGCGCTACGCGCGAAGTTCTGAGCGCGTCCTTCGTCGCCAAATTCAATTCCTAGGAAGCCATGAAACACGACATCGTCATCACCGCCCAGGGCCACAAGGGGACCCTCGAGCGGCTGCAGCAGGAATTTTCCGCGCTCAAGCTCTGGGAAGCCGCCGACCGCGCCGCGGCGCTCAAGGAGGCGGCGCCGCGCGTGCGCGGGCTGGCCCATTTGGGCCACTCGAAGGTGGACGGCAAGCTGATGGATGCGCTGCCCAAGCTCGAAATCATCTCCAACTTCGGCGTCGGCGTGGACCAGATCGACCTCGAGGCGGCGAAGAAGCGCAACATCATCGTCACCAATACGCCGGAGGTGCTGAATGACTGTGTCGCCGATTGCGCGATGGCCCTGGTGCTGAACACGCTGCGCAAGTTTCCGCAGTCGGAGGCGTATTTGCGCTCGGGTTTCTGGGCGGCGCGCGGACCGTATCCCCTTGCCACGTCGGTCGGCGGCAAAACGCTGGGCATCCTCGGCCTCGGCCGCATCGGCGAGGCGATCGCCAGGCGCGCGCTGGGCTTCGGCATGAAAATCCGCTACCACAATCGCAACAGGAAGAACCTGCCGTACGCCTACGACGCGGACCCGGTGGCGCTGGCGAAGAACTCGGACGTGCTGTTGATCGTCACGCCGGGCGGCGCGGACACGGCGAAACTGGTCAATGCCAAGGTGCTGGACGCGCTCGGCCCGCAGGGCTACCTGGTCAACGTCGCGCGCGGCTCAGTGGTCGACGAGCCGGTGCTGCTGCGCTACCTGCAGGAGAAGAAAATCGCCGGCGCGGGACTGGACGTGTACGAGCACGAGCCGAAGGTGCCGCCCGAGTTCTACCCGCTCGACAACGCGGTGCTGTTTCCGCACGTGGCGAGCGCCACGGTCGAGACGCGCAAAGCGATGGGCGACCTGCAGGTCGAAAATCTCAAGCTGCATTTCGCCGGCAAGCCGGTACGAACCCGGGTTGTTTAGGGTCAGCGTCCACTATCAGTTAACCGGTTGTTTCAGAGATTCTTCTGAAGGGAGACCGCATGCCGACCACCTTGTTCGTAGTGAAAGTCACCATCCCGCCGGAACAGGAAGCCGCGTTCAACGACTGGTACAACGCAGAGCACGTGCCACAGGTGCTCCAGTTTCCCGGCGTCGCGAGCGCGCGCCGCTACAAGTCCCTCGAAGGCGAGGACAAGTTCCAGTACATGGCCATCTACGAGCTGCAGGACGAGGCCACCTACAGGCAGCTCATGGCTTCGGACCACATGAAGCTGCTGAAAGCGGAGTACGACGCGCACTTCCCGCGGAGCGAGCGCGCGCGCTTTGCCTACACCCAGGTGTGGCCGTAATCCGCTTGCCGCGGCTGCTAGACTAGAGCTTCCAGCATCGGGAGAAAGTCCATGAAGCAAATTGCGCGTCTTGCCGCCACATTTCTGCTTGTCGCCACAACGCTCGCCTCGGCGCAGACCTGGCCGAACCGGCCGATCAAGTACATCGTCAACTTCGCGCCCGGCGGCACCACCGACATCCTGGCGCGCATGCTCGCGCCCAAGCTCTCGGACGCACTTGGCCAGCCGGTGGTAGTGGAGAACAAGCCCGGGCAGGCCGGCTCGGTCGGCGCGGCCGAAGTCGCGCGCGCTCCGGCCGACGGCTACACCATCGGTGCAGGCACCATCAGCTCGCACGCGATCAACGTCTCGCTGTACTCGAAGCTGCCCTACGACGTGCTCAAGGATTTCTCGCCGATCACCCTGCTCGCGACGCTGCCGAACATGCTGGTGGTGCACCCGAGCATCCCGGCGAACAACGTGCAGGAGCTGATCGTCTTCCTAAAGGCCAACCCCAACAAGCATTCCTTCGGCTCGGCGGGCAACGGCACCTCGCAGCACATGTCGGGAGAGCTTTTCAAGACCATGACCGGGGTGCAGATGCAGCACATCCCGTACAAGGGCAGCGGGCCGATGATCCCCGACCTGCTCGGGGGTACGATCTCGATGAGCTTCGAGAACCTCACCACCGCCTACCCGCCGGCGAAGCAGGGCAAGCTGAGAGCCCTCGCCGTGACCAGCGCCAAGCGCTCCTTCATCGCTCCCGAGGTGCCGACGCTGGCCGAGGCGGGTCTCGCGGGCTACGACATCAGTTCCTGGCAGGCGCTGTTCGCGCCGGCCGGGGTGCCCAAGCCGATCATCGATCGCCTCTATGCCGAGACCGCCAAGGCGCTCAAGGCACCCGACGTCGTCAAGCGCCTGCAGGATCTGGGGCTGGACGCGGGCGGCATCACACCGGAAGAGATGACGGCCAAACTGCGCGAAGACATCCCGCGCCTGGGCAAGATCGTCAGGGACTCCGGCGCGAAGGTGGACTAGGCCGGCTCTTTTTCAGCGGGGTCGAAGTCGATTTCGATCTTGGCGTCGTTCGGGTCGAAGAAGAACAGCTGCCAGGTGCCGGAGCCGACCTGCTTGCGCAGCTCGTACTTGATGTTCTTCGTTTTCAGTTTTTCCACTGCGCCGTCCAGGCCGCGACCGGAGAAGGCCATGTGGTCGATCACGCCCTTGACCAGGTCCTTCTTCTGCTTGCCCGCGATGATGTGCAGGATCGGGTCGGGCCCCTTGCCGCCGTCGGCGTAGAGCCAGGCGCCCGGAAAGGTGAACGGCGGCCGTGCCCCCGCTTTCAGGTTGAGATGCTCCTCGTAGAACGCCAGCGTCGCCGGCAGGTCGTCGGTGAGGATGGTGAAGTGGTTGACGGCGGTTACGGTCATGTCAGGCTCCCTTCGCGGCAACTTGGGCTTGCTTGGTCTTGTCGAGCACCGTCATCGCGGTAGCGACGATGCCGGCGACGTCGCCGGCACTCGCCGGAAGGATCAGCGTGTTCGAGGTCTTGGCGAGATTGGCGAAAGCAGCCACGTACTCCTGCGCCACCTTGAGGTTGGCCGCATCCATGCCGCCTTTGTCGCTGATCGCCTCGGCCACCGCGCGCACCGCCGCCGCGTTGGCATCGGCGATCAGCCGCAGCGCGGTCGCCTCGCCCTGCGCCCGGTTGATCGCGCTCTGCTTCTCGCCCTCGGACTCGAGGATCGCCGCCTGACGCTTGCCGTCGGCGATGTTGATCTGCTGCTGGCGCTCGCCCTCGGACTTGGCGATCAGCGCGCGCTTCTCGCGTTCGGCGGTGATCTGCGCCTGCATCGCGCGCAGGATCGATTCCGGCGGCGTGATGCTCTTGATCTCGTAGCGCAGCACCTTGATGCCCCAGTTGCGCCCCGCCTCGTCGAGCTCGGCGACGATTTGGCGGTTGATGTCCTCGCGCGACTCGAAGCTCTTGTCGAGCTCCATCTTGCCGATCACGCTGCGCAGCGTGGTCTGGGCCAGCTGGGTGATCGCGGCGAGGTAGTTGGCCGAACCATAGGAGGCGAGCCGCGGGTCGGTCACCTGGTAATAGAGGACGCCGTCCACCGCGAGCTGGGTGTTGTCCTTGGTGATGCACACCTGTTCGGGCACGTCGAGCGGCACTTCCTTGAGCGAGTGGCGGTAGGCGACGCGGTCGAAGAACGGCCAGATCCAGTTGAGCCCCGGCTCGAGCACCATATTGAAGCGGCCGAATCGTTCCACCACGAACGCGCTCTGCTGCCCCACCACCTGAATTCCCTCGAAGGCGAACGCGATCACCAGTGCGATGACGAGGACCCAGCCCCAATAGCCCGCGGTCGGCGGGAAAACATACGCGGCGATGGATACGGCGGCGGCGATGATCAGATTGATGAACATGGTTTGCCCCCTTGGGCGTTGCATTGCTGTCGCTGAAACCCGCATCGCCGCCTCAAGCGGGCCGGCGAGTCGTGACTTTGAGCGTATTGCCATGCGTTGCGAGAACGTAAAGGATGGCACCGGCCTCGGGTGTTTCTTCGCCCTCCACCAGCGCGTCCCACGAGGCGCCGCGGTAGCGCACGCGCGCCCGGCGCGCCGCCTGGTCCAGCCAGGACTCGAAGCTGGCCGGCTGTCCGGCGTCCACCTGCGGCATCTGCTGCGTCGCGTTCTTCGCGCGGTAGACGTGCACGCCGTAACAGCCGCCGGCCGCGATCACGCTGCCGACGATCACCTGCACCGGAAAGCCCTGGCCGAGCAAGGCCGCGAGCGCGGCGCCAAAGGCCGCGATGCCGAGCACCAGCAGGTAGAACGTGCCGGTGAGCAGCTCGACGATGACGAGCGCCAATCCGACGATTGCCCAGGCCAGATCTTCTTGCATGGCGCCTAATTTAGAATCACTTGCCCATGGACGCAACCCTGCTCGCGAAAGAGCTCATCGACCTGCACGACCACCCGCGGCAGGTAGCGCCGTTTAGCTCGCGCTATCCGGGGCTTACGGCCGAAACGGGCTATGCCGCGGCGCGCCAGCTGCACGCCCACCGCCTGGCGCAGGGCTGGACGCTGCTGGGCCGCAAGAATGGCTTCACCAATCGCGGCATCTGGCAACGCTACGGCGTGGACGGGCCGATGTGGGGCGCCGTCTACGACCGTACGCTGATATTCGCGCAGAACAACCGCGCCGCCGTTTCCCTGGCCGGCCTGGTGCAGCCGCGCATCGAGCCGGAAATCTGCTTCAAGCTGAAGTCCGCGCCGCCCACAACGCGCGAGGCGTTGTCCTCGTACACGCGCAACCCGGCCGCGCTCCTCGAGGCCATCGAGTGGGTGGCGCATTCCATCGAAATCGTCCAGTGCCACCACCCGGAATGGAAGATGACGCTGGCCGATTGCACCGCGGACAACGCGCTGCACGGCAGGCTGATCGTCGGCACGCCGGTCGAAGTCCAGCGGATTTCCGGCCTCGCCGCCGCGCTGCCGTTCCTGAAAGTGACGCTGCGCAAGGGCAATGAGGTCATCGACCAGGGCATCGGCGCCAACGTGCTCGACAGCCCGCTCCTTTCTTTGGCATTTCTGGTGGAAATTCTTGCCGAACAAAAAGAATCGCCGCCGCTCCAAGCCGGCGAAATCGTCAGCACCGGCACGCTCACCGACGCGCATCCGGTGAAAGCCGGCGAGCGCTGGAGCACGGACCTGCACGGCTTCGCGGCGCGCGGCCTGGAGATCGAATTCACGTGAAAAGACCGCTCGAGGGCATCACCGTCATCGGCCTGGAGCAGGTGATCGCGGGGCCGTTCTGCACGCGCCAGCTCGCCGAGCTGGGCGCGCGCGTGATCAAGATCGAGCGTCCGGGCGGCGGCGATGCGGCGCGCGGCTACGACACGACGGTGAAGGGACTTTCCTCGCATTTCGTCTGGGTCAACCGTTCCAAGGAAAGTTTTTCCCTGGATGTAAAGCATCCGGATGCAAAACCTATCCTGGAAAAACTAATTCAAAAAGCAGACATCTTCGTCCAGAACCTCGCCCCGGGTGCAGCCGAGCGCCTCGGCCTGGGCGCGGCCGAGCTGCGCGCCGGCAACCCCCGGCTGATCTGGTGCGGCATCTCGGGCTACGGCCCGGCCGGCCCCTATGCCGACAAAAAGGCCTACGATCTGCTGGTGCAATGCGAGGCGGGCCTGCTCTCCGTGACCGGCACAGCCGAGCAGCCGGCCAAGGCGGGCATTCCCGTGGCCGACATCGCCGCAGGCATGTACGCGTTCTCTTCGATCCTCGCCGCGCTCTACCGGCGCCAGCGCGAGGGAGTGGGCGCCACACTCGACATCACCATGTTCGAATCGCTCGGCGAGTGGATGGGCTTTCCCGCTTATTTCTCCGCCTACGGCGGCGAGGCGCCGCCGCGCTCCGGCGCGCACCACGCCACCATCGTCCCCTACGGCCCGTTCAAGGCGGGCGACGGCGGCACGGTGTTCCTGTCGATTCAGAATGAAAGGGAATTCGAGCGCTTTTGCGCAATGGTTCTCGAAAATGGCGCTCTTGCAAAGGATCGGAAATATTCAAGTGGTCCCGCGAGGACAGAGAACCGCAATGCAATGCATCAGGAAATTCATCGGGTTTTTTCGAAACTGAGTGCGAAGCAAGTGATGGACCGGCTCGAAAAAGCAGATATCGCAAACGCAAAACTGAATTCGATGCAGGAGTTCTGGGACCACCCGCAGCTCGAAGCGCGCGACCGCTGGCGCGAGGTGGGCTCGCCGGCGGGCCCACTGGACGCGATGAAGCCGCCGTTCAACCTGGACGGGTTTGAAGCGCGCATGGACGCGGTGCCCGGTTTGGGCGACCACACACGCGCCATCCTGCAGGAACTCGGCTACGCCGCCCCGGAGATCGAGCAGTTCGCCGCCGACGGCGCTATCTAGCCCACCGGTTAGAGCGCACGGAATTCCCGCCTGATGTCGTCTGACAGCAGTCGTTTCACGAGCCACCCGAATAGCGCCGCCAAAACGATTGACAGCACGGCCGTGAATCCCATCACGATCTTCACCACGAGTTCGGCGTTCTCGCGCAAATCGGCCGGCGCGTTGTCGGGGACCGGCGAGAACGAAGAGAACATGAAGAATGGCGCAGCAGCACCCGCAAGATGCCCAACTGCCGCGAGCGCCATCATTCCTATGAAAATGAGGCGAGCCCAGTTCCTGCGCTTAAGGAGTCCGATCGACGACACAAGGGTCACGACGCTCATCGCGAGGATGAGCCCGAAGAGGAGCCGAAGGTTTTCGACCATCAAGCCGACAAGAGCCGGCATTGGCTGCGTCTTTTCAGACTCACGCAGCGCGGCTCGAATTTCTTCGACCGGAAACATGAGGCTGACCATGATGTACTGCAGCAACGAGATGAGGGTTGCAAATCCCGCTACTGCAATGGACATCCAAGCCAGGCCGGTAATGAAACTCGATCGTGGTGCCGCCGCCTCACCGGGCCTATTCATTGATCAGGACTTCTTGCCGACCTCGATGCCGGCCGCGCGGGCGAGGTCCCTGTGGACCCGCGCCACCCGCTCCACCTCGCCCTTGGCGGGGAAGCGCTCGTAGAAGCCCTCGTCGCGGAACATCTTGCCCATCTCCGCCCAGGACTTGAGCCGCTCTTCCCAGCGCGCCAGGCGCCCGGCCTCGGGGCCGTCATTTTCACGCGCGAGGTCGGCGCATACCCGGATCATCGCCTTGATGGTGACCGGCCGCGTGACCATGTAGCCGTCCCTGCCCCAGACCGAATCGCCGAACACGTTTTTCGCCGCCCTGAAGAAATCGCGCACCAGGCCGTAGTAGCGCGGCACTTCCTTGGAGCTGCCGCCGGCGAGCTGGATCGAGCGCCACTTGCCGCGCACCCAGCGGTGCAGCTCGTTGAAGAGCTCCGCCTGCAGCACCCACTTGTCGCGCTGGCTGCGGCCGCCGAGGCGGTTGATGCGGTAGCGCAGCGGGCTGTCGCCTTCGCTGTAGAGCTTCTGCACCAGGCGCGCGGCGAACTTGCGGTCGGGCGCCGCCCAGGACACCTGCTCGTAGAGGTCGATCAGGTGGCTCTTGTTGATGCGCGTCGGCGTGGAATTGATGATGACGAACATCTCGGCGGCGAAGTCTTCGCTGCGGCCGTCGAAAATGATGCAGGGCACGCTGATGGTGGCGGCGTCCTGCGGCCGCTCCAGCATGTAGAAGTGCAGCGCGGCGAGGCGGTGCTGGCCGTCGATGATCAGAAATCGGGTGCTCGGCTCCGACAGGTGCCCCGAGCCGTCGCCATCCGACCGAAAATTCAGCTTCTCGCTGGTGTAGAGCAGCACCGTGCCGGGGATCGCCGGCTGCGACACCGCGGTTTCGTAGAAATTGGTGAGCTGGCGCACCTTGGCGCGCGACAGGCCGCGCTGGAAGGCGGCGTCGGTGCGCTCGATCTTGGAGATGAACTGGGCGACGTCGTCGTCCTGCGAGATGCGCGCCGCGGCGATCTCCTCGCCCTCGCCGTAGAAACGGCTGATGAAGCGCACCTTGGCAAGCAGATCCTTCGCCCGGTAGCCGGCGAAATAGAAAATCCCGTCTTTCTGGCGAATCTGTGTTGCGTGCATCGCCTCTCCCTGGGCTTTGCGCCAACCCTCCAGCAGGCGCTGCCGGGCAGAAATATACCCGATTCAGCGCGGGCAGGCGGGGAGCATCAGGGCCTGCAGGACCTCGCTGTTGGCGCGGTTCTGCACGAAAGCGACCACGCCCGAGTGCCCCGCGACGGCCTTGGGCAGCAGGGGCAGCGCGTGGCGTTGCGCGAGCTTCCCGCCCTTGAATTCCAGGGGGCCGACCCACTGCAGCACCACGTAGTCGTGGGGCAGGGATTGGCCGCGGTTTTCGCCCGCTTTTACCTCTGAAACCAGCTTGTTTTCATAAGCGCCGAGGTAAAGGGCAATCTGCGCGCTTGGAGACGCGTCTGCCAGTTGTGCCGCCGCCTCGACCTCGAAGAAATCCTTGCGCCGGGTATCCAAGGAGAGCGAAATCCGCGCCTTTGCCGGCCGGGCATTTATTTTCGCTACCGCCCGCTCGAAGGCCCCCGAGCTCCAGTCGCGGAAATCCTGCCCCTGCAGCAGCACCTGCGGGGTGTAGACCATCGCCGCGCGCGCCAGCTTGGCCATCTTGCGCTGGCGGGCCGAATGCGCCTGGCGGGCATAGGCGTCCTTCCAGCCGATGTAGTCCCAGTAGTCCACGTGCAGGGCGATGGGCACCACCCGGTCCGGGGCGTAGCCCCTGGGGCCCAGGGAGGAGAGCCAGCGGTCGGCCGGCGGGCAGCTGTCGCAGCCCTCGGAGGTATAGAGCTCGACCAGGGCAACGGTCTTTTCGGGGGATTTGGCGCTGCATTGCGTGGCCTGAGCCGTACTCAGGGATAAAGCCAACAAGGCAAATAGGAGGGATCTCATGCACTTGAGTCAAAACTGCCTGCCCTGAGCTTACTCGCCGGGGCCGATAATGGCGCCCCCCGATGGCATCCAACGTCCCCTACTTCCTGGCCTCGTTCACCTGGAACTATGGCCTGGGCATGACCTGGCTGGTGGTGCCGCTCTACGCCTACTCCAAGGGCCTTTCCGGGGCCGAAATCGGCATCCTGTTCTCCGCTCCCTCGATTGCCCAGCTCGCCATCAACCTGATCGGCGGGGCCTACGTGGACCGCTTCGGCGGCAAGCGCATCATGCTCGCCTCCTCGGTGCTGCTGGCCGCCGGCGCGGCGGCGATGCCCTTGGCGCAGGGCTTCTGGTCGCTGTTTTTCGCCCAGACCATCCTGGTGCTGGCGCGCGCCACCTTCTGGCCCGCCAACTGGTCCATCGCCGCCGACCTGCCCGGGGATCGCGGGGTCCAGGCGGGGCGCCTGAATGCGGTCACCAACCTGGGCCAGATCCTCGGCAACGGCTCCTGCGGCTTCATCCTCGCGTTCGGCGGCTTCAACGCCACCTTCGCCGTGCTCGCGGCGATGGGAGTCGTGGCGCTGCTGCTGGGCTTGGGCACGCCGCAGTTGCCGCGCGCCGTGGTGCCCGGCCAGAGCCTGTTCGGCAACTACCTTGTGCTGCTGCGCGTGCCGGTCCTCTACTACGGGATCCTGTGCGCCTACCTCTCGGCGCTGCCGTTCTCGCTGTCCATGTCCTTCTATCCCCTGCTGCTGCAGCACTTCGGCTACGGTGCGCAGGCCTCGGGGGTGCTGCTCGCGCTGCGCGCGGTGGGCGGCATCGCCGCCGGGCTGTTGGTGGCGCGCTTCGTCAACACCGGGCCCGCCAGCCCCTGGCCGGTGATCGCGGGGCTCGCGGTGGCGCTCGCCGTCTGCCTGCAGCCGCTCGCGAGCCACTGGAGCGCGGTGGGCGCGTTCCTGTTCGCTTTGGGCGTAGGCTCCAGCGTCATGACCATCTATTTCCAGGTCACCATTGGCGAAGTCGTGACGCCGGAAATGCGCGGCTCGGCGATGGCGCTGGGCGGCCTGGGCTGGGGTTTCTCGCACCTCACCACGCCGCTGGTGATGGGCCTGGTGGCCGACCGCTACGGCGTCATCACCGGCTTCTACATCCTCGGCGGCATGGCGCTCGTCACCGTCGCCTTGATTGCTTTCCTCAGGCGCTGGGCCTTCGCCAGCACCAAGCTCGGCGCCGGGGTGACCGCATGAAACTCTCCGTCCTCGACCAGTCGCCCATCATCTCGGGCCACAGCGCCGCGCAGGCGATCGAAGAAACCCTCCGGCTCGCGCGCCGCGCCGATGAACTCGGCTACCACCGCTACTGGCTCGCCGAGCACCACGCCATCGGCGCGCTCGCCGACCCCTGCCCCGAGATCCTGCTCGCGCGCATGGGCGCCGAGACCAGGCGAATTCGGGTGGGCACCGGCGGCGTGCTGCTGCCCTACTACAGCGCCTTCAAGGTTGCTGAAATTTTCCGCATGCTGGAAGCCCTGTACCCGGGGCGCATCGACCTCGGCATCGGCCGCGCGCCAGGCGGCGACCAGCGCACCGCGCGCGCCGTGGGCGGCGGGCACTTTCCGGACGCCGAACAGTTTCCGCAGCAGGTCTGGGAGCTGATCGGCTACCTGGACGGCACGCTGCCGGACGACCATCCCAACCGCAAGGTGCGCGTCCAGCCAGAGGGCCAAATCGTTGGCCAAATCGCGCCGGAACTCTGGCTGCTCGGTTCCTCGGATTACAGCGGCCTGCTCGCCGCGCAGCTGGGCGTGCGCTTTTCGTTCGCCCATTTCATCAACGCCCAGGGCGGCGACCTGGTGATGCGCGCCTACAGGGAACGCTTCCAGGCCCGCGATGCGAGCAGCGCCGGTCCCGCCCCGCGCGAAACCGCGCCCCATGCCGGCCTTTGCTGCTTCGTCATCTGCGCCGCCACCGACGACGAAGCCGAGCGCCTCGCGCGCGTCGTGGACCTGCGGCGCCTGCACATGGCCCTCAACCAGGACCTGCCGGTGCCGACCCTTGCCGAAGCCGAGCAGCGCGCCTTTTCCAAGGAAGAACAGCAGTACATCCGCAGCCAGCGCCCGCGCGCCGTGATCGGCTCACCCGAAACCTGCAAGGAAAAACTGCTGGACCTAGCCGGCAAATTTTCCGCCGACGAACTGATGGTGCTGACCATTACCGGCGACTACGCCACGCGGCTGGAGTCCTACGAGCTGCTGGCCAAGGCCTTCGGCCTCGGCGTTTAGTCAGTCCTTCTCGAACCTCTCAAGCAGCTTCACGATCTCCGCATAGCCGCGCGCCCGCGCCACCTCGATCGGCCGCTTGCCCGTCCGATTGCGCTGCCGCGGATCCACCCCGAGCGCAAGGAACGCGCTCACCATCTCCACGTAGCCGCCGTCCGCCGCCGCGTGCAGCAGCGTGTTGCCCTTCAGGTCCGTCACCTTCGGATCCGCCCCGCGCAGGAGCAGATGCTTCGAGGTCTGCGGATTGCCCGTCATTACCGCCCACTGAAGCGCGGATTCGCCGTCGTCGTTCCGCACCTTCGGATCCGCCTCCGCATCGAGCAGCAGGTCCACGAACCAGGGATCCGCATGCAGCGCCGCCAGATGCAGCGGCGTCTCGCTGTTCATTGATCGCGCATTCACCGGCGCCCCTGCCTTGACCAGCATCGCCGCCAGCTCCTTCATCCCCTTCTCGATCGCCCGATGCAGCGGCGTCTCCCGCTCCGCGTTGCGCGCATCCAGCTTCACCCCGCCTCTCGCCACGATTCCCTCCGCCACCAGCGGCTTGCCCTCCTCGATCGCCTCGAACAGCCGCTCCCCGGCCGTCTGCGCCGCGGCGCCTGCAGCGAGCGAGAGCAACGCGGCAGTAATCAAGGCGCGCATGCCGCGATTGTAGCGGTCGGTCTATGGCTCGAGCCTTCGAATCCCCATTCGCGGCCTTACCGACTGCAGATTGATTCGGCCCGTGCCTGCACGCTGCGGCGGCAGCGCCGGAGGAAGCAATCGGGGAATACCAATGGGCGGTATCTGCGCCCGTTGTGCTACCGCTGCGCGGTCATATGGCAGCCCCAATTCGATCTGCTCTGCGATCCAGCGGGCGATTCGAGGGGACGCAACGCTGGTTCCGTTCATGGCGACCGAGGCGCCG
>JBBPIU010000018.1:0-9145 GCA_038040245.1 Pseudomonadota bacterium
GCCCGAACGGCGCCGGCAAGACCACCATGATGGACGTGATCACCGGCAAGACGCGAGCCGACGAAGGCAGCGCGTTCTTCGGCCAGACCATCGACCTAGCGCGGCTCTCGGAAGCGCAGATCGCCCACGCCGGCATCGGCCGCAAGTTCCAGAAACCGACCATCTTCGAGCACCACAGCGTGTTCGAGAATCTCGAGCTGTCCATGAAAGCGGATAAGCGCGTCAGGACGACCTTGTTTTCGAAGCTCATTGATGAGCAACGGGATCGGATTTCCGATGTTTTGGGTTTAATCAGATTAAAAGAAAGTTCCAATCATGTTGCCGGACTGCTGTCGCATGGCCAGAAGCAATGGCTCGAGATCGGCATGCTGCTGATGCAGGAGCCGCGGCTGCTGCTGCTGGACGAGCCGGTGGCGGGCATGAGCGATGAGGAGACCGAGCGCACCGGCGAACTGTTCCTGTCGCTCGCCGGCAAGCATTCGCTGGTGGTGGTCGAGCACGACATGGCGTTCATCGGGAAAATCGCGCGCAAGGTCACGGTGCTGCACGAAGGCAGCGTGCTCGCCGAAGGCTCGATGAGCCAGGTGCAGAACGATCCGAAAGTGATCGAAGTTTATCTGGGCAGATAGGCATGCTTTCCATAAAAAATCTCAACCAGTACTACGGCGGATCCCATATCCTCCGCGACCTTTCGTTCGAGATTCCCCCGGGCAAGGTCACCGTATTGCTCGGCCGCAACGGGGTGGGCAAGTCCACGCTGCTCAAGACGCTGATGGGGCTGGTTCCTTGCAGAACGGGGGAAATGATTTTTTTTGACAAAAACATTACACAGGCAAAACCCTACGAACGCGTGCGCGCCGGGATCGGCTACGTGCCCCAGGGGCGCGAAATATTCGCGCGCCTCAGCGTGGCGGAGAACCTGGAGATGGGCCTGGCGACGCGCCCGCGCGGCGAGCGCGTTCCGCCGCGCATTTTCGAGATGTTCCCGGTGTTGAACCAGATGCTGCGCCGGCGCGGCGGCGACCTCTCGGGCGGCCAGCAGCAGCAGCTCGCGATCGGGCGCGCGCTGGCGATGGGCCCCAAGCTGCTGATCCTGGACGAGCCCACCGAGGGCATCCAGCCCTCGATCATCAAGGACATCGAGCGCGCGATCCGCGCACTGGCCGCCACCGGCGACATGGCGATCCTGCTGGTGGAGCAGTACTACGATTTCGCACGGTCGCTGGCCGACCAGTATCTGGTGATGGACCGCGGCGAACTCGTAAAACGCGGCGCAGGGGCGGACATGGAGACAGATGGCGTCAAGGGGCTGCTGGCGGTATGACCGCTGTGCTATCTGACGGAAATTCCCAGGGCTCCCAGCACAACGAGCCCGATCGCGAAAAACACGGCAGGCGGGGCAACAGTGCGGACGAGGTTACCGCCAGGATGTTGTGGAAGTTTGGCCGTTAGCAGCGCTGGAGAAAGAAACGCTGCGACAGCGAACGACGCCCAGCCCAACGCGGCGAGGAAGACTTTCTCGCCCTCGACGTACTTCGGGCCTCCACTGCCTTTTCCGGCAAAAACCAGGAGCTCGTTGCTGAAACAGCCGAAAAGGGCATAGGCGATGAGCAGAATTCCCACCAAGTTGCAGGCGTTGCGGGCGGTGGCGAGTTTTTTCATCGCGGTTCAAGAACCTAACATGCTGGCGGTATGATGACCGCATGCTTCTCGCAGAGCCGCTGGTCAGTTCCTGGAAGGCACGCCTTTCGCTTGGTTTTTCTTTCATTGATAACAGAACAATTCTTTCCGACAGGGATCACGACGGTCCCCTGGTGGTCCAGAAGCCGCTCTACCCGGAAGGCGGCGACATCTGCCATGCAATCGTGGTGCACCCGCCGGGAGGGATTGCCGGCGGAGATGAATTAACCCTGGAAGTAAAGACAGAAAAAAACGCGTCGGCCCTGTTGACGACGCCCGGCGCGGCGAAGTGGTACCGGTCGGCAGGGTCGTGGGCGAAGCAAAGCGTGGCATTCGATGTGGAGGGGACGCTCGAGTGGCTGCCGCAGGAAACGATCGTGTTCGACGGCGCGCTGGCGCAGACGGCGTACGACGTGAACCTCGGCGCTCGAGCCGGCCTCATCGGCTGGGACATCGTGTGCCTGGGACGCACCGGTTCGGGGGAACGGTTCGCGCGCGGAACCTTCCGCACTTCGATGCAGATCCGCCGCGAGGGGAAGCTGCTGTGGCTTGAGCGCGCGCGGATCGACGGTGGCGGCAGATTGCTGGATTCGCCGGCGGGACTGGACGGAAAGCCCGTGTTCGGGACGCTGTTTGCGTCGTTTTTGCATTTCGACAAAGAAATTCTCAAACCCTTGAAAGAGCAAAAACCCATCACCGGAAATGGCGCGGTGACGCTCCTTCCCGGAATCCTGCTTGCCCGCTACCTCGGCGATTCGAGCGAGGCGGCGCGGCGTTATTTCATCGCGCTCTGGCGCATCCTCCGTCCCGCGCTTACCGGCCGGGAAGCAACCGAACCCAGGATCTGGCGAACATGACGAAAGAGAAATCGGAAAAGGCACTCGTGAACGCCCTGCGCAAGCACGGCATCTCGGCGATCTCCAAGGCCACCCGGCTGCTGGTGGATGCGCACCGCTCCCGGTTGCCCGCGGCCACAGGCGACGTGGTGCTGCAGTCGGAAGAAGAGGCCTACCGAGTGCAGGACGCGGTGTTCGCCGAGTTGTGGCCGGGGGTGCGCGCGGCGGCCTGGAAGGCGGGCGGCCCCAGCGACAAGGTCGAGCCCACCGCGGCGCCGATTCCGCCGGAGAACCTGCTGCGCAGCCCGGCGAGCGTCGCCGGCGCGAAGATGCAGATGATCGGCGTCGAAGCGGAGGTCGCGTTCCGTCTGGCGAAGGACCTGCCGCCGCGGACCCGGCCGTACTCCGAGCGGTCGGTCGCGGCCGCGGTGGGCGAGGTGCTGGTGGCGATCGAACTTTGCGACACGCGCCTCGCGAACTGGAAGAAAACCTCCGGGCTGTGGAAGCTGGCCGACTTCCAGAATAGCAGCGGCCTCGTCGTGGGCAGCGGCACGAAGGACTGGCAAAAGATTGATTTCCTGCAACAGGAAGTCGAATTGAGGATCGGCGCACGGGTGGTGAAGGCCAGGGGCGCGCACTCGTTCGGCAATCCGCTCCGGCTCTTGCCCTGGCTCGCGACGCATTGCGCGAAGCGCGGCTTCGGCCTGCACGCCGGGGACATCATCACCACCGGCGCTTGGACCGGACTGGAAATCGCGAAGGCGGGCGACGAGGTCACGGTCCGCTTCCCGGGAATCGGAGAAGCCACGGTACGGATCAACTGACATGGAACTGACCCCGAGAGAGAAAGACAAGCTGCTGATCTTCACCGCGGCGCTGCTCGCCGAGCGGCGCAAGGGCCGCGGCCTGAAGCTTAACTATCCGGAAGCCGTGGCCTTCATCACCGCCGCGGTGATGGAAGGCGCGCGCGACGGAAGGAACGTCTCCGAGCTGATGGGATGGGGCGCCACGCTGCTCAAGCGTAGCGACGTCATGGAAGGGGTGCCGGAGATGATTCCGGACATCCAGGTCGAAGCGACATTTCCCGACGGTACCAAGCTCGTCACCGTGCACAACCCGATTCCATGATTCCAGGCGAAATGAAAGTCGCTCCGGGAGACCTTGAGCTGAACAAGGGGCGCCGTGTTTTTAGCTTGAAAGTTGTGAATTCTGGAGACAGACCCATTCAGGTCGGATCGCATTACCACTTCTACGAAACCAACGAGGCACTCAAGTTCGAGCGCAAGGTGGCCTACGGCTGCCGGCTCAATATCGCCGCGGGCACTGCAGTGCGCTTCGAACCGGGGCAGGCGCGTACCGTCGAACTGGTCGATGTATCCGGGCATAGAAAAATATACGGTTTCGCCGGGAAAGTGATGGGAGCGCTCAAATGAAAATCACCCGGCAGGCGTATGCGGAAATGTTCGGCCCGACGACCGGCGACCGGCTGCGGCTGGCCGACACCGACCTCTGGATCCAGGTGGAGAAGGACTACACCGTCTACGGCGAGGAAGTGAAGTTCGGCGGCGGCAAGGTGATCCGCGACGGCATGGGACAGAGCCAGCTCCTGTCGGCCAAGGTCGCCGACACTGTGATCACCAACGCGCTGATCATCGACCACTGGGGCATCGTCAAGGCCGACATCGGCATCAAGGGCGGCAAGATCTGGAAAATCGGCAAGGCGGGCAATCCTGACATCCAGCCCGGGGTCACGATCCCGATCGGCGCCGGCACCGAGGTGATCGCGGGCGAGGGCATGATCGTAACCCCCGGCGGCATCGACTCGCACATCCATTTCATCTGCCCGCAGCAGATCGAAGAGGCGCTGATGTCGGGCGTCACCACCATGCTCGGCGGCGGCACCGGCCCGGCAACGGGCACCTTCGCGACCACCTGCACGCCGGGCCCGTGGCATATCCACTCGATGCTCGCGGCGGCGGAGGCCTTTCCGATGAACCTCGGCTTCCTCGGCAAGGGCAATGCTTCATTGCCTTTACCTTTAATTGAACAAGTAAAAGCCGGAGCGATCGGACTCAAGCTTCACGAAGATTGGGGCACCACTCCCGCTGCGATCGACAACTGCCTGAACGTCGCCGACGAGATGGACGTGCAGGTCTCGATCCACACCGACACGCTGAACGAATCGGGTTTCGTCGAGACCTCGGTGGCGGCGATCAAGGGCCGCTCTATCTGCACCTTCCACACCGAGGGCGCGGGCGGCGGCCATGCGCCCGACATCATCAAGGTCTGCGGCGAGCCGAACGTGCTGCCCTCATCCACCAATCCGACGATGCCCTACACGGTCAACACCGTCGCCGAGCACCTCGACATGCTGATGGTGTGCCACCACCTCGATCCGGCGATCGCGGAAGACGTGGCGTTCGCCGAGTCGCGCATCCGCAGGGAAACCATCGCCGCCGAGGACATCCTGCAGGACCTGGGCGCCTTTTCGATGATGTCGTCGGACTCGCAGGCGATGGGGCGCGTCGGCGAAGTCATCATCCGCACCTGGCAGACCGCGCACAAGATGAAGCTGCAGCGTGGTGCGGCCAAAGGGGATACTTCCCAATCGGACAATTTCAGAGTTAAAAGATATATAGCGAAATACACGATCAACCCGGCTATCGCCAACGGTATCGCGCACGCCGTGGGTTCGATCGAGGAAGGCAAGCTGGCCGATCTGGTGCTGTGGAAACCAGCTTTCTTCGGCGCCAAGCCCTCGCTGATCTTGAAGGGCGGCATGATCGCCGCCGCCGCGATGGGCGATCCGAACGCCTCCATCCCGACGCCGCAGCCGGTGCACTACCGGCCGATGTTCGGCGCCTTCGGCAAGGCTTTGTCTTCTTCGGTCACGTTTGTTTCCAAGGCGGCGATGAAGAATCCGGCGCTCCGCCGTTTGCATCTTTCGAAGACCTTGGTGCCGGTGAAAAATATAAGAAAAATAGGAAAGAAAGACATGATCCACAACAACTGGCAACCGAAGATCACGGTGGACCCGGAAACCTACGAGGTGCGCGCCGATGGCGAGCTGCTCGTATGCGAGCCGGCCATGGCGCTCCCCCTGACGCAGAGGTATTTTCTTTTCTGATGCTTGAAATCAAGTCGAAACTGAAAATACCCCGGACCGCCTACAAGCTGGAGGTTCGCGGAACCCTGAAGCTGCCCTTCGAGGCGCGGCAGAAGAGCCGCCTCAGGACGAAGCTCGTCTCCGGCGAGGAGGTCGGCCTGATGCTGCCGCGCGGCGAGATCCTGCGCGGCGGCGACCTCGTGACCGCCTCCGATGGCCGCGTCATCGAAGTGCTGGCCGAACCCGAGAAGGTGCTGCACGTGGAGTGCAGGAGTCCGGCGGATCTGGCGAAGGCCGCTTATCACCTCGGCAACCGGCACGTGCCGGTGCAGGTGGGCGAGGGCTTTCTGCGGCTTGCCGAGGACCACGTGCTCAAAGAGATGCTGAAGAAGCTCGGCGCCAAGGTCTCGTCGATGGAAGCCCCATTCGAGCCCGAAGCGGGCGCCTACGCCGGCGGCCACCATCAGCACGACGAGATGGGCCATGGCGGGAAAATTCATGACCATCATGACGACCACGACCACGACCATGAGCATTGCGATCACCCGCACCACCACGATAAATGAATCTGGCAAGACTTCTGCAACTGGCGAGTCCCACCCTTCCGGTCGGGGCCTATAGCTACTCGGGGGGGCTCGAAGCCGCGATCGAGGACGGCATCGTGAGCGATGCGGCGAGCGCGGAGCGCTGGATCGGCGACGTGCTGGAGTTTTCGGTGGTGCGCATGGAAGCGCCGATACTTTTTTCTTTCATTCGTTCTTTCAATCAAAAGCATTCAAATGAAATTCAAGAACTGAATGAGCGATTCCTGGCGAGCCGCGAGTCGGCCGAATTGCGCGCTGAAACCGTCCAGATGGGTTATTCCCTGAACCGGCTGCTGAAGGATCTGGGCGCGGGCGAAGTCCCCGTGGAAGAACCCTCCTTTCCCGCCGCTTACGCCTACGCGGCCGCGCAATGGAAAATCGAGCCCGAAGCGGCGCTGCAGGCCTACCTCTGGGCGTGGCTCGAGAACCAGGTGATGGCGGCGGTCAAGGCGATACCGCTCGGCCAGACGGATGGCCAGAGGATTTTGCTGTCGTTGGGTGGCCTTTTGCCCTCCCTGACGGCAAAGGCGAAAAAGTTGAAAGCGCAGGATCTGGGGAATTTCGCGCCGGGCCTGGCGCTGCTGTCCGCGCGGCACGAAACGCAGTACAGCAGGCTGTTCAGGTCATGACCTTGCGTGTCGGCATCGGCGGGCCCGTAGGGTCCGGAAAGACGGCGCTCACGCTGGCGCTGTGCCGGCGGCTGCGCGAGCGCTTCAGCATCGCCGTGGTGACCAACGACATCTATACGGAAGAGGACGCGCAATTCCTGGTGCGCAACGAGGCGCTTGCGCCCGAGCGCATCATCGGCGTCGAGACCGGCGGCTGCCCGCATACCGCGATCCGCGAGGACGCCTCGATCAACCTGGAAGCGGTGGCGCGGCTCAACCGGCGCTTCACGGGCCTCGACCTGATCTTCATCGAATCGGGCGGCGACAACCTGGCCGCGACTTTCAGCCCGGAACTCTCCGACCTGACGCTTTACGTGATCGACGTCGCCGCGGGCGACAAGATCCCCCGCAAGGGCGGGCCCGGCATCACCAAGTCCGACCTGCTCGTCATCAACAAGATCGACCTCGCGCCCATGGTGGGCGCGTCGCTGGAAGTAATGGACCGCGACGCGAGGAAGATGCGCGGCCAGCGGCCGTTCGTCTTCAGCAACCTGAAGACCGGGCAGGGCCTCGAAACAATCGTAAAATTCATCGAAACGGAAGGAATGCTATGCACCGCGCAGCCGCAGCCTTGATTGCCTTCTCGGGAGAACTGCTCGCGCATCCGGGCCATGGCGCGTCCCAAGGCCATTTCCATGGGTGGGGACTGGAGCATGTTCTGCTATTTGCCGTGGTATTTGTTGTCCTGGTATTTGCAGTAAAGAAGAAGTAGACGAAAATCGGGCCGCTGTTAACGCGAAAAGTACACGAAACTCTGCACGCTGCCGCGCGCGCCGGTGCGCCCACGGTTGAGTGCTCGTTGGACCTCGATCGTTCGAGGACGAGCGTCGAGGTGGGCATTGCAGGATGGATCTGGCAAGGCCGGCGATTCCCTTATCTGGAAACCTGCAAGGACAGAACCATCTACCACTGGGCTGGCGAGTCCTTTCAGCCAGTGGCGCGTTTCACAACGTCACTGATCAAGCTGGTGCCGACGGAGTGGGGGCCGCCGACGTTCGAAATCGATGGCATCAAGATGTTGCCCACGGCGCATGTCTCGCCCTATGCGGATGCCGAACGCAAAGTCGGCTTGATTCAACCGCATGGCAAGGCGATTCTGGACACCTGTGGCGGCCTTGGCTATTTCGCCGCCTGGTGTGTGCTGGGTCAGGCGAGGCAGGTGCTTTCTTTCGAGAAGACTGCCGACGTGATCTGGCTGCGCAGCCTCAATCCCTGGTCGCCCGGGATTGGCAGTGGATTGACGCTGACCCAGGGCGACATTGCAGAGCAGATCGTCATGCTGCCCAGCGGTTCGGTCGACGCGATTTTGCACGATCCGCCGCGTTTCGGTATCGCCGGAGAACTTTATTCGCAAGTCTTTTATGACCAATTGGCCAGGGTGCTCAAGCGCAAGGGCAAGCTGTTTCATTACACCGGCGCACCGAACAAGCTGACCAGTGGTCGCGATGTGCCTAACGAAGTGGTGAAACGTTTGCGGCACGCCGGGTTTGCCGCGGAGCTGAATGGCGATGGGGTGTTGGCGGAGAAAAAGTGATCGTTCTTGATAGAATTGCTGTCAATGCCCAAAGGTGTAGTCGATTACGAGGGCCTGCGCGGCCCGGAGAGCCAGGCGCTGCGTGAGCTGCGCCCGAAAGCAGACCTGCCGTTCAGGCTGACCAAGATCGGCCATGTGGTGCTGATGTCCACCGACCTGCGGCGCTCGGTCGAGTTCTACACCGGCGTACTCGGTTTGCGCGTCTCGGACGTCTATCCGGAGACCATGATGGAGGGCCGCATGGTGTTCATGCGCTGCGCCGCGGACCACCACGGCGTCGCGCTGGTCGGCGCCGCGCCGGGCGCATCAAAGCAGCACGAGCTGCACCACTTGGCCTTCGAGGTCTCGACCCTGGACGAGGTGTTCGGCGCCCGCGACTACCTGCGCAAGCAAGGCGTGAAAATAGAATTCGAGGGCCGGCGTCGCGCCGGCTGCCAGGTTGCGGTCGAGTTCCGCGATCCGGACGGGCACTGGCTGGAGATCTACTGGGGCCTGGACCAGGTCGGCCCCGGCGGCCGGATCCGTCCGCCGGAGGAATGGCGCGAGTGCTTCACGCTCGAAGAGGCGGTCGCCAACGCGCCGCCCGGTCAGGACACGACCTTGCGCGGGCGGTAGCGGCCAAAGACTTTTTTGGCATTATCTTCAAAAATTTTTCGCCGGTCCGGCGCGGAAAGCCATTCGATCGAATCGATATAGCGCTTGGTGTCGTCGTAGTACTGGCCCGTTTCCGGATCGAT
>JBBPIU010000018.1:9245-28735 GCA_038040245.1 Pseudomonadota bacterium
TCGAATCGATATAGCGCTTGGTGTCGTCGTAGTACTGGCCCGTTTCCGGATCGATGCCGCGCACCGCGCCGACCATCTCGGAGGCGAACAGGATGTTGTCGGCCGGGATCACCTTGAGCAGCAGTTCGATGCCCGGCTTGTGGTAGACGCAGGTATCGAAAAAAACGTTGTTCAGCAGCAGTTCCTTCAGCGGCGGCAGCTTCATGTCCTGCGCCAGTCCCCGGTAGCGGCCCCAGTGGTAAGGCACCGCGCCGCCGCCGTGCGGGATGATGAATTTGAGGGTCGGATAGCGCTTGAACAGGTCGGAGGTCAGGAACTGCATGAACGCGGTCGTATCGGCGTTAATGTAATGCGCGCCGGTGGCATGGAAGGCCGGATTGCAAGAAGAGCTCACGTGCACCATCGCCGGCACCTCCAGCTCGACCATCTTCTCGTACAGCGGATACCACCACTTGTCGGTGAGCGGCGGCTCCTTCCAGTGGCCGCCCGAGGGGTCCGGGTTCAGGTTGCAGCCGACGAAGCCGAGTTCCCTGACGCAGCGTTCCAGCTCCGGGATGCAGTTCGCCGGCGGCACGCCGGGCGACTGCGGCAGCTGGCACACGGCGACGAAATTGCCCGGATAGAGCGAGCAGCAGCGGTGGATGAGATCGTTGCACTCGCGCGACCAGGCGAGGCTCACCGCGGCGTCGCCGACGTGATGCTCCATGGCACTCGCGCGCGGCGAGAAGAAGGTGACATCCGTGCCGCGCTCGCGCTGGATCTTCAGTTGCGCGCTCTCCAACGAATCACGTATTTCGTCGTCCGAGATTCCGGGTTTGGAAGAAATACCGTTCGACGCAGAAAGCTGAAGCTTGCGCCACGCTGCCAATCCGGCGGGCGCGGTGGTGTAGTGCCCGTGGCAATCGATGATCATTGGGCTGAGGGGACGGAAGCAGACGTGGCAGCGGGGTTGCGGCGCGGTGCCGACAAGAAGGTCATCGCAGCGATGACGAGGGCGTGCAGCGTGCAGTAGAAGGCGCCGGCGATGGCCGGCGGATTGGTGGTGACCAGGCCGATCCAGGGCACCTCGCGGTACCAGAACCAGTTGCCCATCGTGGTGCCGTAGAGTTCGAGCGTCAGGGTCAGGATGAACGAGCTGGCGAACAGCCGCGCATACGCCGGCAGCGACAGTACGGACACGGCCAGCATCAGGTAGAGCGGCACGGCGAGCGTGTCCAGCCCGGTGGCCGCGGCGATAATCGTGTAGGCGCCGGCGCCGCCGAGGATCGTGCGCGCGGCGAGCTCCGGCATGTGGCGCGCAAGAGAGAGCCCGAGCATCAGCATCAGCGCGTGCCCGGGCGGAACGAACATCGGCACGTTGCCGAGGCGGTACGTGTAAAGCCCCCAGACCAGCGACAGGAACAGCTCGCCCGCGGTCGCGATCGCGACGCAGGCAAGGTACCAGTGGCGCTCAGGTGCCGGCAGCCTGGCGATCAGAAAAAGGAACAGGCTCCAGACGACCGCGCCGATGGCGAGTTGTCCGGGCAATTCGACGTATATGTCCGCCCAGAGGCCCAGCGCCAGCGTGACGATGGCCGCAAGCAACGATCCCGATCCCATGTCGCGCAGGATACGGCATACGACCGGGGTCGCCACCGCATGGACCGCGTGCCGCTATAGGATGTGGACCGCGTTCCGCTGCTTATGGCAGGTTCGCCCGCTTCGGTAGCGCGCTGGCCGGAGTTTTATCCAGAACACTGATCTCGCCGGAGAGCTCGGCGCCTTCCTCCACCTGGATGCGTGCGTAGCGGATCTTGCCCGACAGGCGCCCGGTCGCGTGCACCACCAGCTGCTTGCGTACCGTGAGTTCGCCTTCGAACCGGCCGTGGATTTCCGCGCTGTCCACCGCCACGGTGCCGCTGAAGACGCCTTTCTCGGCGATCTGCAGCACGCGCGAATCGAGCGTCGCCTCGATGCGGCCCTCCACCACCAGCGTGTCGCAGTCGGTCACCTCCACGCCCTTCATCTTGATGTCGGGTCCGACGATCAGCTTCGCTTCCTTGCGCTCCTCTGTTTTTTCCGCGCTGCGGGGCGCTTCGTGGATCGGCTGCGCCGCGGCTTGCGGCAACGCTAACGACAACGGCGGCTGCGGCGGCCGCGCCTGCAGCGGCTCGGCACGGCGGAAGAACGATTCCTTTTGCAGCATGGCGCTTCTCCTCGAGTGAATGGCAGGGAAACGCTGCAAGCAGGCATCGTGCCCGCGACGGGCATTGAAGAAATTCAACAGCTTAGGAAAGCGAAGACAAACCGATGTGTCACCCCGGGGCGACGCCTACGCGGAGAATTCGCGCAGCACTTTTCCGGGCAGGCGCTCGAGCGGCCAGCCGCCTTTCGCGTCGGAGATGCGCGCGCCGTTCACCCACACGCCATGCACGCCGACCGGCGGCGTGATCAGGCGCGTGCCGCCGCCGGGCAGATCCTGGATTCGCTTTTTCGGCCCGCGGTTTACGGTCGCGGGATCGAACAGCATCAGGTCCGCTGCGTAGCCCGCCGTCAGGCTTCCCCGGTGCTTGATTCCGAACACCGCTGCCGGGTCCCTCGTCAGTTTCCTTGCCGCTTCCTGAAGGCTCAAAACCTTCTTCTCGCGAACCCAATGACCCAGAAGATGCAGGCCGAAACCGGCGTCGTTGAACAGCGTCAGGTGCGCGCCGGCATCGGACAGCGAGACCAGGCTGTGCGGATGGCGCAGCATCTCGCCCACCGCCTGTTCGTCCGAATTCAGCAGCAACGCGCTGAATTCGGTGTCGAGGTCTTCCGCGATCGCGAGGTCCAGCATGGCATCGAGCGGGTCGGCCCCGGTCTGTCGCGCAATGTCCGCGATGGTTTGCTGGTTCCATTTGCCGTTTTGCGGCAGCTTGGCGTGTTCGACGTACACCTTGTCCCACTCTCCGTTGAAGAGGCGGAACGTCGCCGGGCGCGCAATCTCGGCGCGAATCGCATCGCGGAACGCCTTGTCGCGAAGCATGGACTTGTAGCGATCCCCATTCAGCGAAAGCGCGGGCTTCCATGCCGCAAGCCCCTCGAAGGTATAGGGTGAATGAAGCGTGAAGTCCATCGTCAGCGGGCAGCAGGAAATCGCGCCCAGCAGCCGCCGGCCGCGCCGGTTGGCCGCCGAGATCATTTCCAGGTCGTCGAATACCGAGCGCGGATTGGTGTTGTTGTGCAGCAGGGCGGCGATCACCACCGGCCGGCCCGACGCCTCGGCCAGCTCCTCGAGGAAATCCACCGTGGTGTGGCCACCCTTGGTCAGCATGAACACGCCGCGCCCGGCCTCCTTGAGGCAGCCGACCAGCGCGCGCATCTCCATGTCGTCGGCAAGCCGCGAGGGCATGGGGATGCCGCGGTAGCCGTTGTGGTTGGGCGAGGTGCTGCTCGCAAAGCCGACCGCGCCCGCGCGTATGCCGGCGAGCACGATCTCCTTCATCTTCGCGATCTCTGCGGCGGTGGCGGCGCGCTTCGGCGCATCCTCGCCCATCACGTAGGTGCGCACCGACGAATGGCCGACGAAGCCGGCGACATTCAGCGCCACGCCCTGGCGCTCCAGCATCGAGAAAAATTCGGGCACCGTCTCGAAATCCCAGCGCGTGCCCGCGCGCAGCACCTCCAGCGACATGCCTTCGACCTGCGTGAGGTTCTTCAGGATCAGGTCGCGGTCGGCCGGCCGGCAGGGCGCGATGGTGAAGCCGCAATTGCCGATGATCGCGGTGGTGACCCCCAGCGCGGGCGAGGGCGAAGCAAGCGGGTCCCAGGTCAACTGCGCGTCGTAGTGGGTATGGTTGTCGATGATGCCCGGCATCAGCGCCAACCCGTCAGCGTTCAGGGTTTGACGTGCCCTTCCGAGGTCTTGTCCTATGCCTGCAATTTTTCCTCCTGCAACCGCAAGATCACCGACCTTCGGTGCGGACCCCAAACCGTCGAGGAGGAGGGCATTTCGAATGACAAGATCGTGCATCCGCATATACTACCGGCATCATGGAAATCTTCGATCTGAAAGGTAAAACGGCGATCGTCACCGGTGCGGCGACGGGTATCGGCAAGGCGACCGCGGATCTGTTCGAGAAAGCGGGCGCGAACGTCGCCCGGATCGATATCGATGCGGTGCCGGGGATGATTTCCGCCGATGTTGCGGATGAAGCGGCGATGGAAAAGGCCTTCAAGAAGATCGGCGGCGCCGACATCCTGGTCAACAATGCCGGCATCGTGGTGCGCAAGCATTCGTTCGACATCACGCTCGCGGAATGGGAGCGAGTGATTGCCGTCAACCTGACCGGGCTGTTTCTCTGCTCCCGCATCGCCGCCCGCAGCATGAAGGAAAGGGGCGGCGGCGCCATCGTCAATCTGGCCTCGATCATGGGATTCTCGGGCGGACTGTTCCCGAATCCGGCCTACCAGGCTTCCAAGGGCGCCGTAGTCAATCTCACGCGCGCGCTGGCGCTGGAGTTCGCCGAGCACCGGATCCGCGTCAACGCCGTGGCGCCGACCTTCGTGCGCACCAACCTCACCGTGCCGGTGTTCTCCAATCCCCCGGTGCTGGAGAAGGTGATGCAGCACACGCCGCTCGGCGTGCTGCCGGAGGTGGACGATATCGCCGCCGCGATCCTGTTTCTCGCCGGCCCAGCGGCGCGCTGCATTACGGGCGTCACGCTGCCTGTCGATTCCGGGTACCTTGCAAGGTAATGACATGAACGAGATGCTCGTGAAGCGGTTGCGCAAGGCATTCACCGGCGGAAAAAACATCACCGAGAAGCGCCACAGGTTTCTTGCCGACGCCTACGCTGCGCGCGCGGAGTTCCAGCGCAGCGGCGCGGGATATGCGCTGGCGGAGGTCAAGGCGTACTACCGCGCGAAGCTGCAGGGCAAGAGACCGCGCAAGCCCAAGCTTCGCTCGTGGCAGAGGTACTCGGAGCGGGGCGCGACGGAATAATGCGAGACTCACGCTTCCATTCCCGTTTAGGAGAAGAACATGCATCCGAAAACCCGTTACCTGTTCACCGCCAGCATGGACGTGGATCCCGGCAAGGAGGCCCTGTTCAACGAGGTCTACGATACCGAGCACATCCCGTCTCTCCTGAAGGTGGCGGGCCTGCTCGCGGTGACCCGCTTCACGCTGGCGCCGCTGAAGATGAGCATTGGCGGCGAGTTGAAGACCATCGTTGCCGAGGGTGAGCCGAAATACAGCGCTACCTACGAACTGGAGAACGCCGAGGTGCTGAGCAGTCCGGCCTGGGCGAAGGCGGTCGAGGAGGGTCGCTGGCCCGCGCAGGTGCGCCCGTACACGCGCAACCGCCGCCACACGCTGCGCAAGGTGATGTAGCGCGGCTGGCTGGCGTGTCACGGACTTGGCTTCAATAGAATACGGGTGATATGCCCGCCATCAATCCTGAACGCCTGCTCTCCGACTTGCGTACTTTGCGCGGCATCGGCGCGCAGGGTCGCGGCGTGGTGCGGCCGGCGTTCAGCGCGGCCGACATGGAAGCAAGGCGCTGGCTCAAGCGCCGCTACGAGGAAGCGGGCCTGGAAGCGACGATCGATGGCGTGGGCAATGTGTTCGGCCGCTCGCGCCTTCCGGGCAAGGCGCTGCTCGCCGGTTCGCACTCCGACACCCAGCCTACGGGCGGCTGGCTGGACGGCGCGCTCGGCGTGATTTACGCGCTCGAAGTGGTGCGCGCGCTCGCCGCGAATAGCGCAACCCGGGCGCTGGCGGCGGACGCAGTGTCGTTCCAGGATGAAGAGTCGCGCTTCGTCGGCTGCCTCGGCAGCCGCTCGCTGATAGGCGATCTGACTCCGGAAATGGAGCAGGGCGCGGCGGATCGCGACGGCGTGACGCTTGTCCAGGCGCTGCGCGAAGCGGGGCTCGCCGATACGCCGCGCCTGCGGCTCGCGCACGAGCGCTACGCGGGTTTCGTCGAGGCGCACATCGAGCAGGGCCCGCATCTGGAAGACGCCGGGCGGCGGATCGGCGTGGTGACCGGCATCGTCGGGGTGCGCGGCATCCGCTTCGTGTTCCGGGGCCAGCAGAACCACGCCGGCACCACCATGATGGCGCGCCGAAGGGACGCCGCGACGGCGCTTTACGAGCTGGCCCATCGCATCAACCAGGAATTCCCCAAGGCGGCCGCCGAGCGCACCGTCTGGACCATGGGCCGGCTGCGCGTCGAACCGAACGCGACCTCGATCGTGCCGGGCTATGCCGATCTCGACCTGCAGTTCCGCGACCCATCGGAAGCGCCGCTCGACGCGTTCGAGGCGATTGTCGCGCGGCTGGTCGCCGAAATGAACGCGCGCGGCGGTGTCATCATCGAAGCAGCGCCCTCACGCACGCCGATTGCGCCCACACGAATGGACGCTGGTTTGCAGGCGCATATCGAAACTGCGGCGGAGCGCCATGCGCCCGGCAGGTGGCAGCGCATGCCAAGCGGCGCGTTTCACGATGCCGGCATCATCTCGGCTTGCCTGCCATCGGCAATGCTGTTCATTCCGTCGATCGGCGGCATCAGCCACGATTTCGCCGAGGACAGCCGCGAAGAGGACATCGTGCTCGGATGCCAGGTGCTTGCCGCCGCCGCGGCGTCGATCCTGTCCGCTGCTAACGCCGGGCGCTAGCGCGCATTTGAAGATACTAGACGTTTGTTCCAGTCAAGCTTTGCTCCGCCAGCGTCAAGATGAACGTCGAGCCCTTGCCGAGGGTGCTCTCCACGCGGATCGAGCCGCCGTGCAATTCGATGAAGCGCTTGGTGAGCGCGAGCCCGAGTCCGGTTCCTTCGGCCTTCTTTGCGTGATCCGTTCCGACCTGGCGAAATTCTTCGAACATCAACGGCAGATCGTCGGGTGCAATGCCGGCGCCGGTGTCCGCAATCGCCACCTCGACCAGCCGGTTTTGCGCGCCTGCGGTCACCGCTATTCTGCCCCCTTCAGGGGTGAATTTTATTGCGTTGGAAAGAAGATTCAGCATGATCTGCTTGAATTTGCGCTCGTCGCCTCCGAATTCACCAAGCGACGGATCGATGTTGCATTCAAGCGCTATGCCATGTCGTCCCGCCCTCTCTCTAATCAGGGTGATCGCATTGTCGATCGCGGAAGGAAGATGGAAGGTTGTCACGTCGAGTTCCATCCGCCCCGCTTCGACCTTGGAGAGGTCCAGAATGTCGTTGATGAGTGAGAGCAGGTGCTTGCCCGAGGAGTGGATGTCTTTCACGTAGTCGGCCTGCTTCTCGTTCAGTTCGCCGAACATGCGCTCGATCAGCACCTCTGAGAAACCGTTGATCGCATTCAACGGCGTGCGCAACTCGTGGCTCATGTTGGCGAGGAACTGGCTCTTCGCCAGCGTGGCCGCCACCGCCTGATCGCGCGCACGGCGCAGTTCCAGCTCCGCGAGCTTGAGGTCGCGCATGGCCACGTACTCCCGGCGCAGGTGCAGCTCCAATTGATATCCCACCAGCATGCCAAATGCATTGGCCATGCCGAGGGCGATGGCATGGTCCCAAAAGGCACGGCCGGTCAATGCTCCGGTTGCTCCGAGATAGCCGACGTACATCGCTGCCGTGAGCCATGCGCAGGCGACGGCGCTGGGGAAGCGAAGACGCACGAGGGCGTAAATGTTGAACGTGTGGAGAACCACCATCAAGTAGCCGACGCCGAGGAACGTGGCACGCGGCGTGAGCGATGCAAGGCCGACTATGGCGGCAGACCCCAAGCACATGCCGGTCATGAGGAAAAGCTGCTGATGGCGCAGGACGCGGGGCGTATTGATAAACGCGTAACCCAGCGCCAAAGTGCCCAGCAACACGATCATCGGTACGGCGATGTGCGCGTGGGCATTGGGAATCCGCGGCAGGGTTGCTCCCGCGAGCGCCCAGAAAACCAGAATAATCCCACCTGCCCACAGCGCAACCGTGCGCACTGGCCGCTGCGCCTTGTGCGCCTGTTCCTCGGCAAACGACGCTTCCAGGCCGGTTTCCGCGAAGCGCAGCGAGAAACGGTTCATCCGCGCAGCGTCATCGCTCATGATCGTAGTCTATCGATTTCCTCAGTAGCCGGCGGCGAAATCCACCGTATTGAGCGGCGGCTCGCCGCGGCGCAGGCGCTTGATGTTTTCCGCAATTTTCGCCACCGCAGTTCGCGGTTCGGTAAGAGCGGCGATGTGCGGCGTGAGGGTGATGGCGGGATGCGACCAGAGCGGGCTTTCCGGCGGCAGAGGCTCGGGCTCGAACACGTCGAGGTAGGCGTGCGCGAGGTGGCCCGAGTCGAGCAGGGCCAACAGGTCGGGCACCACGAGGTGTGCGCCGCGCGCGACGTTGATGACGCAGCCGTCTTGCCTGATTTTTTGCAGCCTGTCTTTGTTCAGAATGCCCAGGGTGTGAGGCGTGAGCGGCAGAAGGCAAACGACCGCGTCGCTGCGGGAAAGAATCTCATCCAGATCGGTTGAACAGTACACGCCGTCCAGTATCTTCGGCGTGCGGCTCCAGCCGGCAACGTTGAAGTTCATCGCCCGCAGCTTCGCCGCGACCGTGCTGCCCAGTTCGCCCAGCCCGAGCAGGCCGACGGTGCGGTCCGACGCCAGATACTGGCGCCGGCGCTTCCAGACGTTTTCTCTCTGAAATTGCCTGTAGCAATAGAAGTGCCGGTGCCAGTCGAGGACATACGCGACGACCATCTCGCCCATCGCGGCGACCATGCCGGGGTCGATCAGGCGCGCCACCGGCACGCCGCGCGGCAGCTCGGGATCGCCGACGATGTTCTCGACGCCCATCCACATGGACTGGATGAGTTTGAGTTTCGGCAGATTGGCGAAAGTGCCCTTAGGGTGCGTCGCCACCACGGCGACGTCGATGTCGCCGCCGTTGATGTCCGGCCAGGCGAAGAAGCGCTCGGCAGGCAGCGCCTTCTGGAGCAGCGGGAACCAGAACTCGGGCTTCTCCTTGGTCGATGCGAAAAGTACGTTCAACTTTCGGGCTTGAAACTGGAAGCCTTGATCACCGGGCCCCACTTGTCGTAGTCCGCCTTGTGGATGCGCGCGAGCTCGGCCGGCCCGAGGCCGGTGGGCTCCATGCCGAGCGCTTCGAGCTTGTCGCGCACATCGGGCGACCTGATCGCCTCGACGATCGCATTCGCGAGCCGGTCCACAGTTTCCTTCGGCGTTTTCGCAGGCGCATACGCGGCGTACCAGCCGCCGCCTTCGATGCTGTAGCCCAGCTCCCGGAACGTCGGGACGTCGGGAAGCTCCCGCGCGCGCCGCGCGCCCGAGGTCGCGAGCACCCGCAGCTTTCCCGCCTTGTGCTGTGCGGCGACGTCCGAGACCACGCCCATGAACGCCGAGATCTGGCCCCCGAGCAGGTCGATGAGCGCAGGCGCCGTGCCCTTGTAGCCGATATGGTTCATCCGGATGCCCGCCGTATCAGCGAACAGCAGCGAGAAGAAATGCGGCAAGCTGCCGGTGCCTGCCGAAGCGTAGTTGCCGTATTTAGCGTCCGCCTTCACCAGCGTGACGAAATCCGTGAGCGAAGTCGCCGGTACCGAGGGGCCGGCGGTGAACGCAAAAAGGAAATTGGCGGCATGCGCGACCGGCGCGAAATCCGCGAAGGCGTCGTACGGGAGTTTCGCATACACGTGCGGTGCCGTGACCACCGTGACCAGCGGCGTCATCACCAGCGTCAGGCCGTCGGCGGGCGCGGCCTTCACCGCGTTCATCGCGATCTGTCCCGCGGCGCCGGGCCGATTTTCCACCACCACTGGCTGGCCGAGCGTGGCGCGCATCCGGTCCGCGACCAGACGCGTCATCGTGTCCAGGCTGGCGCCGGCCGGAAAGCCGACCAGGACCTTGATGGTCTTGTCCTGGGCCGCCGCATTCGCGGCGACGAGCAATGTGGCAATCAGTATCGCGATACGCATGGTTCCTCCCCGTCGCGGATGTTAGCATTCCGCCAGGGAGGACTTGCCATGGCCGTTCGCAATTTCAATGAGGAAACGCTGACCGCCGAAGTGCTGCGCCGGATCGAGGGCACGCCGAATCCGAGGCTCAAGGAGGTCATGACCAGTTTCATCAAGCACCTGCACTCGTTCGTGCGCGAGGTGCGCCCGACGCCGGACGAGTGGCTGACCGGAATCCAGTTTCTTACCGAGACCGGCCACTGGAGCGACGACAAGCGGCAGGAATTCATCCTGATGTCGGACACGCTCGGGGTGTCGATGCTGGTTGATTTCCTCAACTACCAGGCGCGGGCCGGCATGACCGAGTCCACCGTGCAGGGGCCGTTCCACCGACCGAACGCGCCGGAGTATGCGCTGGGCGCGAACGTGGCGAAGGATCCCCCGGACGGAGAACCCTGCGTGGTGCGCGGCACAATCAGGAGCGCCGATGGCAAGCCGGTGGCCGGCGCGGCGCTCGACATCTGGGAGACGGGCGACCACGGCTACGACGTGCAGAAGGGCGATGCCATGGACCTGCGCGGGATCTTCCGTACCGACGCCGAAGGAAAGTTCTGGTTCCGCTGCGTCAAGCCAGTGAGCTACCCAGTGCCGGCCGACGGCCCGGTCGGCAAAATGCTGACGGCGACCGGCCGGCATCCGATGCGCCCGGCGCACCTGCACTTCATGATCTCCGCGCCCGGCTACGAGCGGCTGGTGACCCACATCTTCGTCAAAGGGGACAAGTACCTGGATTCGGACGCGGTGTTCGGCGTCAAGGAATCGCTGATCGTGGATTTCAAGAAGAACGCCGCCGGCGAGTGGGAGGTGAGCTACGACTTCGTGCTCAAGCCCTCCAAGCAGGCGAAGATGGCCGCGTAGGACGTGACGTCGATCGCAAAGAGCGCACTGAGCCTCTACATCGCCGCGGCGCTGGCCGCCACCGGCGCCCTGGCGCAGGACTGGCCGAAGCAGAAACCGGTGCAGCTGGTGATCGGCTTCGCACCCGGCGCCACCACCGACACCGTGGCGCGGATCGCGGCGCAGAAGCTGCAGGAGGCTCTCGGCCAGACGTTCGTCGCCGAGAACCGGCCCGGCGCGAGCGGCAATATCGCCACGCAGCAGGTGAAGCGCGCGGCGCCGGACGGCTATACGATACTCGTGACCAGCGTCGCCTACGCTGTGAACCCGAGCCTGTACGCGAACGCCGGCTACGACGCATTGACGGATTTCGCGCCCGTGGCGCTCGGTCCGAGCACGCCGAACATCATCACGGTGAACCCCGCGGTGCCGGCGAAGAATCTGGCCGAACTGATCGAGCTTGCCCGCAAGCAGCCGCTGTCGTATGCCTCGTCGGGCATTGGCACCACCACACACCTGTCGATGGAGCGCTTGAAGAGCGCGGCCAAGGTGGACATCACCCACGTGCCCTATCAGCCGGCGCAGGCGGTCGGCGCCGCGGTCGGCGGACACACGCAGATTTCGAGCACCTCGATGCCGCCCGCGGTGCCGCAGGTCAAGGCGGGCAGGGTGCGTGCGATTGCGGTGACCAGTGCGCAGCGCTCGCCCGCGCTGCCCGAGGTGCCCACGGTGAACGAACAGGGCTACAGCGGATTCGACGACCTGACCTGGGTCGGTTTCTTCGCGCCCGCGGGCACGCCTGCCGAGGTCGTCAACCGGCTGAACGCCGAGCTTAACCGTGTATTCGCGTCATCCGACGTCCGCGACAGGCTGTCGGCGCTCGGGCTTGAATCGCGCCAGAACTCGCCGGCCGACTTCGCCGCCTTCCTGCGCGAGGAGGTGCCGAAGTGGGCCAAGGCGGTGAAGGACTCCGGCGCCAAGGCCGACTGAGATGTTGCAGAAACTTCGTGCCGCATGTTTTGCCTCCGTGTGCGGTCTTGCCGCCATGACGGCATTCGGCCAGGACGCTTACCCCAGCAAGCCGATTCAGGTGGTGCTCCCGCTGCAGGCGGGAAGCGCCTCCGATATTGCGGTTCGCGTGGTTGCCGAGAAGCTCGCCGAGATTCTCGGCCAGGGCTTGGCCGTGGAGAACGTGGCCGGCGCCGGCGGGCTGATCGGAACGAACCGGGTCGCCACCGCACGCGCCGACGGCTACACGGTCGCCGCGCTCAACAACAGCATCCTGACGATCCTGCCGCATATGCAGCGGGCACAGGTGAAGTTCGATTCATTCGCCGATTTCGTGCCGATCCGCGGGCTGGCGAACATCCCGACCTACCTCGGCGTGCCGAAGGATCTCCCGGTGTCGAGCGTGAAAGAGCTGATCGCGCTGGCCAAGGCGAAGCCGGGAGATCTCAACTACGCCACCGGCGGCCCGGGCAGCCCGCAGCACCTCGCGGCGGAGATGTTCCAGGAGATGGCGGGGGTCACGCTCACCCATGTCCCGTACAAGGGCGCGACTGCCGCGGCGGCGGACCTAGCCGCGGGCCGGGTGCAGGTCATGTTCATCGCGCACTCGCTCGCGCTGCCCTTCCTGCCCAACGAGCGCGTCAAGCTGATTGCGTTTGCCGGCAGCGAACGCAGCCGCGCGTTCCCGAACCTGCCGACGGTCGCCGAAAGCGGCGTCCCGGGCTACGACTACGCGTCCTGGATCTCGCTGTACGCCCTGAAGGGTACTCCGCCCGAGGTGGTCGCCAAGCTGCAGGCAGCCGCCGCGAAGGCGATGGCCACGCCCGGGCTCGCCGAGCGCTTCGCCAAGAGCGGGCTGGAGATCTGGGACACGCCGGCTGACCGGCTGAGCGCGGTGATGCGCGAGGACTGGACGCGCTGGGAGAAGGTCGTCAAAGCCGCGCGTCTGGGCTCCAACTGACCGTCCCCACGCTCGTCGCGATGCAAGCGCGATGGACCGGCCGCCAGTTCCATAACCAGCCCGAAGCGAGCCATACGCACGGCTTCCTCGCCGATCTCTGGGAAGAGGTGCGCGCGGCGACCGGCGGCGCGCTCGCGGTCACGGTGCACGCGCAGAACGACGGCGTCGAGGGATCCGATCCGGCGGCGCTGCGGATGCTGGTCGACGGCGAGCTGGAGTTCATGACGCTGATGGGCGGCATTCTCGGCCAGGTCGTGCCCGCCGCCGAGATCCAGGGCCTGCCGTTCGCATTCGCGAGCCATGTGCAAGTCCATGCCGCGATGCGCGGTCCGCTCGGCGAATACCTGCGACGCGAGATGGCGGCCAACGGCATCCACGGGTTCCGCGAGGGCGTGCTCGAGAACGGCTTTCGCCATATTGTCTCGATCGATCGCCCGGTGCGCGGCGCGGCCGATCTTGCGGGGTACCGCATGCGCATCCCGGACGGGCGCATGTTCGAGGACGCTTTCCGTTCCCTCGGAGCCACTCCGGTGGTGGTGAACATCCGCGATCTGTACGGCGCGTTGCGCGAGCGACGGGTGGACGGCCAGGAGAACCCGCTCGCTGTCGTCGAGGTGAACCGCCTCTACGAGGTCACGCGGTACGTGAGCCTCACCAGGCACATGTGGTCGGGGTTCAACCTGATCGGCAACCTTGCGTTCTGGCGCCGTCTTCCCGACGACGTCCAGGAAATCGTCAACCGGGCGGTGGCCACGCACATCGAGCGGCAGCGCGCATACACGGATAATTTCAACCGCCAGCTCGAGGCAAAGCTTGCCAGCGGGCGCGGCATGGTGTTCAACACGGCCGACGGCGAAAGCTTCCGAGCCGTGCTATCGGGCAAGTTCTATGGACGATGGCGGCGCGAGCTCGGCGGCACGGCCTGGCGCCTGCTCGAAGACGCGGTCGGCAGCAGCTACGGGTCAGGGCTCTGAACAATCGATGCATAGCGCGGCCAGGTTCGAAGGTAGGTCTGCTCGAGCACAGGCAATGCCAACGCGCCCACCATTGCCGCGCCAAGCGCAGAAAGCACCAGGCCCTGACTCTGGAACCAATATGCAAATGCGGCCAATACGATGATCGTCCCGAAATTGAGCAGAACGATGATTGTCTCTGCCCGATGAACATTAAGACGGATCGTGCTCTTGCAGTGGGAACAATCGATCTCCATTCGAGCCACGACGGCCTGAATCAATTTTCGCTTTGCCAGATTCACCCCGCAGACTGGGCACCGGTAGTCCATCTAGACTGGTGGCGGAGCGCCACGACTCGTGTGCCAGAGGGCAAGCACTTCAACTTGCTCACCGCGGACCCGGTAGTAAGGATAGTAGTGAACGCGCGCCAGAACCGACGCTACCTCCTCCAAGGGTGCTCCGTCGACCACGACCTTGCCGCCGACAACCCTTCCTGTCGCTATCTTCATAGCCGAAAGAATACTCCGATCCGGAAAAACCGCGGCGAGCATTTTGTTTGCCGCTAGAGACGGCGTTTTGTCGCCAAGGTGGGCTTTCGCTTTTTCGGCAGTCTCTTCGTCGCCTTCTTCGCGCGACTCTGTGCTTTGCCGAGCGGGGCCGCGCTCACCAGGGTAAAGGCAACGAGGCAGGGCTCGTTGCCTCGTACGCTCCAGGAGTGGTTCGTGCCCCTTTGCACTAGGACGTCCCCGGCACGCAACAGCGTTTCGCCCTGGTCCATGATGGCGTAGATCTCGCCTTTGAGGACCACAGCGTAGTCGACCGTGTCGGTCTTATGCATTAACGGATCGCGCGACGTGAGGTCAGACACGTGCCTTGCGCCGATCGACCCGAACGCAGTTCGCGCGTCAGCGTGGTTCCGCCACTGCGAGTCAGGCGGGAACTCGACGACCCTGAATATCGCGCCATTCTTCGGCGGCTCAAGGCGCACCGGGCGTGCTGCGGCGTCGGCGTGGCCTTCGTTGCTTGCCCGAGCCCCCGTGGTTTCCCAAACGTCTGTGAGCGCAAGGCCTGGCATGGAGGCCACCTCCTTCACGTTGGACGCGTAGCCATCTGCGATGAAGGTCGATCTCCCTTCTTTATCGTGGCCGGTCAGTACGCGGCGGACTTTCCAGACCATAGCTCCCCTCCATTGAGTGTGAACGTCACTTGATCAAACAGCGGTGACAGTGCTCAGTATTCGTCAATGATGATCTACCATCGTAGCGATTCAGCCCGTCGCCTGCGCCCCGCGACTCCCACGAAACAAAAAGGTCAACACAAACCCCGCCAGAAATCCGCCGATGTGCGCCATGTAAGCGACGCCACCCGTCTGCGCTGTGTCGGCAATGGAACCGATGCCGCTGAAAAACTGCAGAACGATCCAGAACCCAATGACAATCAGTGCGGGCATTTGAATCACTTGTTGGCCCTGCAATACTCTGACTTTTCCCTGTGGGAACAGCAAAATGTAAGCGCCGAGCACCCCCGCAATCGCCCCCGACGCTCCCAAATTCGGCACGTTTGATGCGAGGCTAAACGCCAACTGTGCAAAAGTTGCCGCAAGCCCACAGAGTAGGTAGAAGATTGTGAACTTGATGTGCCCGAAACGGTCTTCCACGTTGTCACCGAAGATCCATAAGTAGAGCAGGTTGCCTCCCAGGTGAAGCCACCCGGCATGCATGAACATGGCAGTGAAGAGCGTCGGAAAATCACCGAAGGGATTGGCAAGGAAGCGGCTAGGTACGAAAGCCCACTTCCCAATAAAAGCGTCACCGCCACTCAGCTCTACAAAGAAAAACAGGACGTTCAGCGCGATCAAGGCATACGTGACCAGCGGAACAGTTCTGCGAGAGGTATTATCATCACCGATCGGGAACATAATATTTATTTCCTTTTACTCTGGTTGGATTTGTCACGGCTTCACGTCAAAGTGAGTCTGGCGTTTTTCCAAGAAAGTGATTTACTCGCATCATTACGATGCCTGCTGTTTATCACAGTCCCGCTTATTACGGGGCGGCGTCAAGTTGCCTTCAAATCAGTGCGTTATGAGACTGCGTGAATGCACATGTCGCCTGAAAGTCCGCACTTCATGGAACAGCGCCCTGAATTCTCAGCGTAATTCGTCGCTTACTGTCAGCGGCGAATTTCCGCGGTTTCCAGCGCCACCTTATCCAGCTTGTTCCGATCGAGCGTTACGCCGAGCCCGGGTCCGGCGGGGAGCTGCATGGCGCCGTCTTTCACTTCCTGAGGTTCCGCGAGAACGTCCGAGGAAAGAAAATGCAGGCCGGAATCGTTGGGATACTCGACCTCGGAGAGCGCCGAGGCGAGGTGCAGGTTGGCCACCGTCGCGATGCCGGTTTCGTAGACGCTGTGCAGCGCGGGCTTCAGGCCGTAGGCGTGCGCGACGCGCGCCATCCTCCGCCAGGCGTCGATGCCGCCCCACATGAAAAGGTCGCCCAGCACCACGTCCACCGCTTTCCTGCGGATCGCGGGGACGAGGTGCTCGTCCTTCACCACCCACATGTTGGTGGCGACCGGAGTCTTCACCGCCGCTTTCAGGCGCGCGATGCCTTCGAGTTCGCCGGTCGGGTCCTCGAAGAACTCCAGCCCGAGCGGGTCCAGGCGGCGGCATAGTTCGATGGCCGTCGCTGTTCCGTAGTTGGCGTTCGGGTCGAAGCGAATGCGCGCTTCGGGCATGGCCTCGCGCAGCTCGTTGAGCAGCTTCCAGTCCCACTCGGGAGAGTAGGCGGCGCTTTTCAGCTTGAAGGAGCGGAAGCCGGACTTGCGGACCTGTTCGAGCGCGAAATCCACCACCAGCCTCGTGTTGGAAAGCACGTCCAGGTGCGCGGTCAGTTCCTTGCGCGATACCACTTTCGCCAGGATTGCGGCGGGTAGCGTCGACACGACATCGATGGATTCCCGCTTGATCGAATCCGGCGATCGCGCACCGATGAGTTCGGCGAGCGACATGCCCAGCGATCGCGCGGTCGCGTCCCAGGCCGCGAGGTCGAGGCCGGCGAGGGTCGCGAGGCCATTTCGGCCGAAGCGGTTGTCGTAGGTGCTCTTGCCGAGGATCTCGCGCAGCGCGAATCGGTCGAGCGCGTCCTTGCCGAGCCAGTCCCGGGCGAAGCGCTGGGCGAGGGCGTAGACGTCGGGCGTGCCCCAGGTTTCGCCCAACCCCGTGACGCCGTTCTCGAGGGTGAGTTCGACGACCGTGCGTTCGGTCTTCTGGATCACGTACATCGATCCCGCGTGCACCATGGTAAGCGGGATCGATACGCGCGTCAGGCGTATCGAGGCAATCCCTAGCTTTGCCACTGGATGGAACTGAAAGAGGATTCGAGAGGCCAGTCAATTCCGATTCCTGGATTTTCAGAAACAGAAATTGAAGAAAAAGAAGGAACCGAGCGAACAACAATTCTGGTGTCTTCCCCTTTCAGCGTCGCCGCGAGTGCGGCGCCGTACTGGATTTCCCAGGGATGCGCGTTCGGCGCGAGGAGGGCGATGCTCAGGTCGAACGCCGCAGCGACCGCGGCGATGGTCTGCACCATCTCCACCGAGCCCCAGGCGAAGGGATCGATGCGCAGCAGTTCGTGGCGGCCGTCGAGGATGTCCTTGCGCAGCGCCGTCCAGTCGGGAGAGATGGAGGGGTTTTCGTCCCGCACCAGGTTTATTTTTTTTCTATAGCAACCCCCAAGAAGACCGAATAAAGGAACCTTCTTGGATCGCCCGAGCGCGTCCCAGGCGGCCATGTCGCGGGCGACGCCGGCGTCGAGATTCAGCGTGAAGCCGAATCCCGCGGTTCCATCGGCGGCAAGCACCCGCGCCACCAGCGCCTCGGCGCCCGAGGCGAGGCGCAGCGAATGAACGTGCGTATACGCGATGGAGATCGGGGCTGCCACCTCAGCGCCAGACCTCGCGCGACACTTCGACGATGCGCTCGAGCTTGCGCCACTGCTCCTCCGCAGTAAGGCTGTTGCCGTGGTGGGTGCTGGAGAAGCCGCATTGCGGCGACAGGCAGAGGTTTTCCAGCGGCACATACTTGCACGCTTCTTCGATTCTCCTCTTGATGAAGTCTTTTTCTTCAAGAACAGGAGATTTAGAAGTGACTAAACCCAAAACAACCTTCTTGCCCTTAGGCAGGTGGCGCAGCGGCTCGAAGCCGCCGGCGCGCTCGGAGTCGAACTCCATGAAAAAGGCGTCCACCGCCGAGGAGAACATGGCTTCGGCGACCGATTCATAGCCGCCGGAGGCCACCCAGCTGCTCTTGAAGTTGCCGCGGCAGGTGTGCATCGTCACTGTCATGCCGGCGGGACGGTCCTTGAGCGCCTCGGTGATCGCGTTGGCGTAGGTGCGCGGCAGCCTGGCCGGGTCGTCGCCGTTGTTGCGGCAGGTGGCCTGGATTTTCGGGTCGCATAGGTAGGAGAAACTGACGTCATCCAGCTGCAGGTAGGTGCAGCCGGCATCCGCCAGGTACTTGATGGCCTTGCGGTAAGCCGCGGAGGTATCGGCCCAGAACGCGTCCAGGTCCGGGTAGACCTCCTTCGAGATCGAGCCGCGGCCGCCGCGCAGGTGCAGCATCGCGGGCGAGGGGATGGTGAATTTCGCGGTTCTTGATGTTGTATTTTTTAAGAAAATAAAATCCTCAACCATGACCGGCTTCGAGCAGTCCACCTTGCCGGTGACCGAGGGCATCGGCGGCTGCTCCTCGGTGCCGCCGAATTTCGGGCCCGGATTGACGACCGTGGTGACGCCGTCCAGCTGCGCCATGAAATCCAGGTGCCACCAATCGCGGCGGAACTCGCCGTCGGTGATCGCCTGCAGGCCGACCGCTTCCTGCTTCGCGACCGCTTCGCGAATGGCGTGGTCTTCGATCTCCTGCAGGGTTTTTGCATCAAGTTTTCCCTGCTTAAAATTTTTTCTTGCCTCAGCCAGAACTTTCGGGCGAAGCAGGCTGCCGACCTGGTCGGCCCGGAACGGGGGTTTCATTTAAGTGGATTCAGTCCGCTTCTCGTTACACGGCCGTGCAACTCACGGCCAAGCGCCTGCTCGCAGAATTCCGCCGTCGCCAGCAACTGGTCCAAGTCTATCCCGGTGGCGATGCCCATGGATTCGAACAGACCGACCAGGTCCTCGGTGCAGACGTTGCCGGTGAACCCGCCGCCGTATTTCACTTTCGCCGGATGCCCGCCGGCGCCGCCGAAGGACGAGTCGAAATGGCGCACGCCTGCTTCATGGGCGGCGACGTAGTTGACGAGGCCCGTGCCGCGGGAGTCATGGAAGTGGGCGATGGGTACTAGAGAGGGCGTGTGTTGAATTTTCTTGAATAACGTCTTTACGCTCAGCGGAGTGGCCATGCCCGTGGTGTCGCCTACCGCCACATAGTGAATACCCATCTGAACGAAACGCAAAATATCGTCCGCAACGGACCCAGGATCGACCTTGCCTTCAAATGGACATCCGAAAGCAACCGACACCGTTCCGACCATCCGGAAGCGCCCGGTCGCTGTGCGCACCATTTCCTCGATGTTGGCCCACTGTTCGGCCCGGGTCCGCTTCAGGTTCTTCTGCGTGTGCGCCTCGGTGGCGGAGACGAGCAGGCTGATCTCGTTGACGCCGAAGCCAGCGTCGGCATCTGCGATTGCCCTTTGAACTGCTTTCGGGTTTGCGCAAGTTGCCTTGTAGTGTGTGTTTTCTTTTCGCTTCAGTGATTTTAAAAGATCACT
>JBBPIU010000018.1:28745-34965 GCA_038040245.1 Pseudomonadota bacterium
CGAAGCACTCGCAGAGTGTGACTGCCGACATGGTTGACAGCATCAACTAGTTGCGTGATGCTGTCAATCGCCCATGAAAACGCTGATCGAGCCGCGCGACGAGCGCACCCAGCCCACGCGCATCGTCCCCGGCTACCCGCAGACGCCCTGGCGCAATCCGAGGCAGCCGCTCGTAAAGCGCAGCCCCACGCTCTCCGAGCTCACCGGCCCGCTGGAGGTGGCGAAGCGCGTCAGGCTCCTCGGCGGCGACATTGCCGGCCACGGCGACAAGCAGGCCATCGGCCAGCTGATCCACCTCAAGGTGCGCGTCCTGGACGAGGACGGTGCGCCGGTCGGCGGCGCGGTGGTGGAGGTATGGCAGGCGAACGGCGCCGGGCGCTACATCCACCCGAACGACGACGATCACGCGCCGCCCGACCCGAATTTTTACGGCGCGGCGCGCCTGGTGACCGACGAGACCGGGATGTTCGAACTGCGCACGGTGAAGCCCGGCGCCTATCCGGTGCCGACCCGGGACGGCTGGTGGCGTCCGCCCCACGTCCATTTTTCGCTGTTCGGCAAGGTGTGGCTCTCGCGCCTGGTGACGCAGATGTACTTCCCGGGCGAGCCGCTGAATGCGCAGGACCGCATTCTCAACGCGGTACCGGATGCCGCCGCGCGTGAAAGCCTGATTGCGCGCTATCTCCCGCCGACCGGCGATCCGTACAACGCCCTGGTCTTCGAGCATCAGATCGTGCTGCGCGGACGCACTGCGACTCCGGCGCAGTCCTGATGTCGACGCCGGCCCAAGCATGAAGCGCTCGGCGATGATTCCGACCGGCGAAGCGACCATCGGGCCGTTCTTTCCGCCGCGCTACGTGGACGCGGGGGCGAACGACCTCACCATGTTCGCGGGCCGCAAGGCCAAAGGCGAGGCCATCGAGATCCGCGGCAGCGTCATCCAGGAAGATGGCAAGGCGCTGGAGAACCTGGTGGTCGAAATCTGGCAGGCCGACGCGCTCGGCATCTTCCGCCACCCCGCCGATCCGCGCCATGCGCAGGCCGATCCCGATTTCTTCGGCTGGGGCCGGGCGGCGACGGACAGTACGGGCAGCTACCGGTTCCGCACCATCCGTCCGGGCGCAGCCGAAGGCCGCGCGCCGCACATCAATTTCATGGTTATGTTTTCCGGCTTGATGCGGATTCTGAAAACGACCCTGTTTTTTGAAGAGGGAGTGGACGTTGTCCTTTCAGCTGTTCCAGCGTCACGCCGTGAACTGCTCATCGCAAAAAAACAAGGTCCGAACAGTTACCGCTTCGATATCCAACTGTGCGGCGACGGCGAAACGCCGTTCTTCGACGACTGATGCTGCAGCGCGCTGTGCCGACAATAAAGGAGTTGCTGTCCTACCGGTTGCACCAGGTCGCGAACCTGCTGTCGCGCGGCGCCGAGATGCGCTACCGGCGCGAGTTCGGCGTCAGCCTGTGGGAATGGCGCACGGTGGCGCTGCTCGGCGGCGCCGGCGAGCCGCAATCGCTGAACGACCTGGCGCGCGCCGCGGGCATGGACAAGGGGCAGATGAGCCGGGTGGTCTCGGGTCTGACCGGGAGAAAAATAATTTTCCGCGAGACCGACGCCAACGACGCTCGGGCCATCCGGCTTTCCCTCACCCGATCCGGAAGGACGCTGTACCAGAAGCTGATCAGCGCCGCCGCGGAACGCAACAGCGCCTTCCTCGGTTGCCTCAACGTGAATGAGCGGGCATGCCTCGAACAGGCGATGACCAAGCTTGCGCGCGAGGCGCGCGGCTTGATCCAGAAAGAGAAACAAGCATGAACGAGCTTCTGGTCGAAGACCGCGGCGCGGTGCGCATCCTGACTATGAATCGTCCGGCGAAGCGCAACGCGCTGAATACGGCCTTGAGCCGCGCATTGCTCGATGGCCTGCGCGTGGCCGACGCCGCGGATGCGGTCTGCGTAGTGGTGCTGACCGGCGCGGGGCAGAGCTTCTGCGCCGGGGCCGATCTTTCGGAATTCAAGGATCTGACCCCGGAGAAGCAGCCCCTGGTGGAAGAGCGCGCCGAGCTCACCATGCAGCTGCACCTCGCGTTCTCGAAGATGGCGAAGCCGGTGGTGACGGCGATCAATGGCGCCGCGATGGGCGGCGGCGCCGGCCTGGCGATCGCCGGTGACCTGGCCGTGATGGCGCAAAGCGCGCAGATCGGCTATCCGGAGACGCGTCACGGCATCGTCGCCGCCATCGTGATGGCGAACCTGGTGCGGCAGGTGGGCCGCAAGCTCGCCTTCGAACTGGTTTCACTGGGAGAGCCTTTGACTTCACAGAAAGCTCTGGCGTCCGGGCTGGTCAATCGCGTCGTGCCGGATCCGGATCTCATGTCCGAAACGATGGTGCTCGCGGAAAAGCTCACCGCAGTAAGTTCTCCCGCAATGAAAGCTACAAAGCAGCTGTTCCATGAAGTCGCCGACCTGCCGCTCGAAGAGGCACTGATGCGCGGCCGCGAAGCCAACAAGCGGATGCGCGCGTTCCGCAAAGCGTGAACATGCATGGGATTCACGTTCGCCCTCGTCGCAATGGTGTTCTTTTCCGCCAACATCCTGATCACGCGCTACGCGATGGAGCGGATGCCGGTAAATGCGGGATTTTTCATCGTACTGGCGACCAACGTCCTGTTTCCGGCGGTGCTGTTCCCATTCGAGCTTGCGCTGCGCGCCGCGCCCTGGACTTGGGATTGGGAAAGGGCCGGCCTGTTCGCGCTCGGCGGCGTGCTCGGGACCTTTCTCGGCCGGCGGTTTCTGTTCGATGCGGTACGGATACTCGGGCCTTCGCGAGCCAGCGTGTTCCACTCCACGGCGCCGGCATTCGCACTCGTCGGTGCCTGGTTGCTGGCGGACGAGCGGCTCGGCGCATACGAAATCGTGCTGATGGCGATCGTCTGGCTCGGCCTCTGGTTCACGCAGCCGCGTACGGAATCGGCGATGGGCGGCGGGGAGCGCCTTTCGGCGGCCGCCGTTCGCAAGGGCATGCTGGTGGGCCTGATGACGGTTGCCGGATTCGGCATCGGCAACGTGTTTCGCGGCCTCGCCATGCGCGGCTGGGACGAGGCGGTCCTCGGAACGGTGGTGGCGTCGGTGGCAGCGCTCGGCTGCCAGGTGGTGGCGACGCGCGATTGGGGCAAGATCGCGGCGCAGCTGCGCGGCGCCGACCGCGCTGCCTTGTGGCTCTATGTGGGCTGCGGCATCACGACCTCGCTGGGCGCGATTTTCGTGGCGCTGGCGATGAAGCGCATGGAAATCGCGCTCGCGGTGCTGATCGTGCACACCACGCCGCTGGTGATCTTCCCGGTGAGCGTGTTCATTCTGAGAAACCGCGAGGAGCTGACGCCGCGCACGCTGCTCGGCGCGCTGATGGTTCTTTCAGGGATTGCTCTTTTGGCCTTTAGATGAAAATTCTGGATAAAACGAAAATAATAAAATCGTGAAACCCCTGCAACATCTCACCATCCTCGACCTGTCGCGGGTGCTCGCCTGCCCGTTCGCAAGCATGATTCTCGCTGAATTGGGCGCCAGCGTGATCAAGGTCGAGCAACCCGGCGCCGGCGACGAGACACGCGGCTTCGAGCCGCAGCTCGCGCAGGACAGCGCCTATTACTTCGCCTGCAACCGCTCCAAGGCGTCGATCACGGTCAATTTGCGCAAGCCGGAGGGGCAGAACATCATCAGGGAACTCTCGCAGAAGGTGGATGTGGTGGTGGAGAATTTCCCGGCGGGCACGCTGGGCCGCTACGGCCTGGACTTCAGCATGCTCTCCGCGCTCAATCCGAAGCTGGTCTACGTCTCCTGCACGGGTTTCGGCCAGACCGGCCCCTACGCTCACAAGAAGGGCTACGACACCGTGTTTCAGGCGATGGGCGGCCTGATGAGCCTCACCGGCGAGAAGGGTGGCGGCCCGGTGAAGCCGGGGCTGCCGGTCGCCGACCTCACCTCGGGCCTGTGGGTCGCGATCGGGATCCTCGCGATGCTTGCCGGGCGCGAGAAAACCGGCCGCGGCGCGCATCTGGACTTCTCGATGCTCGACGGCCAGGTCAGCCTGCTGACGCTTGCCGCCGCGCGCTACTTCGCGCTGGGCGAAGTGCCGACTAGGCTGGGCACGGAGCATCCCGGGCGCGTGCCGTCGGCCACTTTTTGCTGCAAGGACGGCAAATTCGCCCACCTCACCGCCAGCGACCAGCACTGGGAACCGCTGTGCAGGGTTTTGGGGTTGGGGGAATGGGGTTCGGGTTTTGCTTCGAATCAACTTCGGCTTGAAAAGCGCAATGAAATCATGCAAAAACTGACGGAAAAAATATCCGCGTTTGATCGCGATGCTCTCATCGCTGCGCTCGATGAAGTCGAGGTTCCCATAGGGCCGGTCAACGATGTCGCCGAGATCCTGTCCGACCCGCACGTGCGCGCGCGCGGGCTGGTGGGCAGTTTCGACTATCCCGGCGTGGGGGAATTCAAGGCGCTATCGCTGCCCTACAAATTCCTCGGCTGGGACAACCCGGTGGTCGGAACGCCGCCGACGCTGGGCGAGCACACCGGGCAGGTTCTCAAGGAACGCTTGGGATATACGGACGAGCGGATCGAAGAATTAAAAAAAGCGCACGCGATATGACGGTCCTGTTCCAGATCGAGAATGGCGTGGCGACGGCTATCCTGGATCGTCCGGAGAGCCGCAACGCGCTCAACCTCGCGATGTGCGACGGCTTGATTGAAGCTGCTGGGGCCGCTTGCTCCGATGAATCGGTAAAAATCTTTTTTGTAAAGGCAAACGGCCCCGTCTTCTGCGCCGGCGCGGACCTCAAGGAACGCCTGGGCATGAGCGAGGCGCAGGTGCGCGAGCGCCGCATGAAAGGCTTCGCGGCCTACGCGGCGCTCGAAGCCCTGCCGATGCCCGCCATCGCGGTGGTTCAGGGGCCGGCGATCGGCTCGGGCTGCGAAATCGCCGGTGCCTGCGATTTCATCGTGGCGACGCCGGAGGCGTCCTTCCGCACGCCGGAAGCGGTGCGCGGCACCGTCGGCGCCACGCAGCGCCTGCCGCGCATCCTCGGCAAGCGCCTCGCCAAGGACATGATGTTCACCGGCCGGATCCTGAGCGCGGAGGAAGCGAGGGAGGCGGGATTGGTATCGAGATTGATATCTGCTTCTGATTTGGAATCAACCCTGGAAGAGATAAAAAAAACAATCGTCAATGCACCACAGCAATCATTGAGGCTGGCGAAACGCTGCATCGACCGCGGCGTGGAACTCGATCCCAGGGGCGCGCTCGATACCGAAATCGCGGCGATCGAGGAGCAGCTCGCCAACGGCAACTGGATGGGCAAGAAGTGAGCTGGCAGCCGAGGACGCTGGGAGATTTTCTTTTTGATAGGGTTCTAGCTGAACGCGATGGTCGGCGCGAGGCGCTAGTCACGCCTTCGACACGCTTGACCTATGAAGAACTGACAGAAAAAGCAAAAAGCGCGGCTGGAGCGATGCAGGCGCTGGGCATCGGCAACGGCGACCACGTCGCCATCCTGATGCCCAATGGAGAGCAATGGCTGTCGCTGTTCTACGGCGCGGCGCTGATCGGTGCGGTCACCGTGCCGGTCAACACGCGCTTCAAGGCCGCCGAGATCGATTTCTGCCTGAAGCAATCGGGCGCCAAGGTGTTGTTTTATGTCGATCGCTTTCTGAACAACGACTACGGCGCGATGGTGAGGGAAATTGGTTTTGAGCGTTCTGTTGATTTATCCAGCAATTCCCTGGAAGGAACGTTCAAGCAGGTCAAAGTCGAACCCGATGATCTTCTTCTGATCCAATTCACCTCGGGCACCACGGCCTATCCGAAGGGCGTGATGCTCACGCACGACAACATGCTGCGCAATGCCTGGGCGGCCGGGACGCGCATGGGCGTGCTGCCCGAGGATCGCTATTTCAACTGCCGGCCGTTCTTCCATGTCGGCGGCTCCACGCTCTCGGCGCTGATGTCGCTGGTGTTCGGCTGTTGCCTCGTGACGCTGCCGACCTTCGAGGCGGGCGCCGCGCTGGAAATGCTCGAGGGCGAGCGCTGCACGCTGATCTCGGGCAACGACACCATATTCCAGATGCTGATGGGGCACGAAGATTTCCCGAAGAGGACGCTTACCCTGCGCGGCGGCTGGGCGGCGGCGGGGCCGCAGACCATGCGCGCCATCATCGA
>JBBPIU010000019.1:0-1250 GCA_038040245.1 Pseudomonadota bacterium
TCCCACATGAAGCCGTAGCCGCCGTGCAGCTGCAGGCATTCGTCCAGCACCTTGCCTTCCATGTCGGAGGCCCAGTACTTGGCCATCGAGGCGGTCGCGGTGTCGAGCTTCTTCGCGAGCAGCAGTTCCATGCAGCGGTCGACGAATACGCGCATCACCTGCGTTTCGGTCGCGACCTCGGCGAGCTTGAAACGCGTGTTCTGGAAGCTTGCAACGGTTCGGCCGAACGCCTTGCGCTGGTTGACGTAATCGATGGTCCAGCGCAGGGCGGCTTCGCATTTCGCCGCCGCGCCGATCGCGATCTGCATGCGCTCCCAGGGCAGTTCCTGCATCAGGTAGATGAAGCCGTTGTTCTCCTGTCCGAGCAGGTTCTCGGCCGGCACCTCGACGTTGTCGAAAAAGAGTTCCGCGGTGTCCTGGCCCTTGAGGCCCATTTTCTTCAGCCGCTTGCCCTTGTTGAAGCCCTTCATCGTGGTGTCCACCACCACCAGACTCGTGCCCTTGGCGCCCTTCGCCGGATCGGTTTTCGCCACCACGATGACGAGGTCGCAATTCCAGCCGTTGGTAATAAATGTTTTTGATCCATTTATAACAAACCCATTACCTTTGCGAAGCGCGGTCGTCTTGACCCCCTGCAGGTCGGAGCCGGCGCCGGGTTCGCTCATGGCGATGGCGCCGATCATCTCGCCCGCCGCCATCTTCGGCAGGTATTTCTTCTTCAGTGCATCGCTACCGTAGTTGAACAGGTAGGGCGCGACGATCTCGGAATGCAGCCCCCAGCCGACAGAGGAGTTGTTGATCCGCGCCTGCTCCTCGATCAGCACCATGCTGAACAGTTTGTCGGCGCCCGAGCCACCGTACTCCTCCGGCATGCTCATGCACAGGAACCCGTTCGCCCCGGCCTTCTGCCACACGTCGCGGTCCGCATAGCCCTGCTCCTGCCAGCGCTCGTCGTGCGGCTTCACTTCCGCCTCCAGGAAGCGCCGGACGCTGTCGCGGAAAGTCTCGTGCTCGGGGGTAAACAGGGTGCGGGGAATCATCGGAATGAATGATAAGCGATTCGCAAGTGCCGACCACGCAAATGCTTTGCTGTTTTGCTACGCAGTGCCGGCGCGGCCAAGCACCGCGTGCAGCAATACGTTGCAGCCGGCCGCGATGTCGTCGGCGCGGGCGTTCTCAATCTCGTTGTGGCTGATGCCGCCCTCGCAAGGCACGAACACCATGGCCGTGGGCGCGATCCGCGCCATGTA
>JBBPIU010000019.1:1350-34401 GCA_038040245.1 Pseudomonadota bacterium
TGCCGCCCTCGCAAGGCACGAACACCATGGCCGTGGGCGCGATCCGCGCCATGTAGACCGCGTCGTGCGCGGCGCCGCTCACGATGTCGCGATGCGAGTAGCCGAGCGTTTTCGAGGCTTCGCGCACGCTGGCGACAAGATCGGGCGCGAATTCGCTCGGCGGGAAGTACACCACCTCCTTGAGCGCGATCTCCACCCTGCATTCGGAGGAGACGCGCGCTACGCAGCGCTGCAGTTCCTCGACCATCGAGGAGAGCGTTGAATCCTTCGCATTGCGCAGGTCCACCGTCATGCGCACGTCGCCCGGTACGACGTTGCGCGAGTTGGGCCTGACCTGCATGAAGCCGACCGTGCCGCGCGCGTAGTCGGGGAACGTATTCGCGATCCGGTTCACCTCGAGCACCAGCCGGCTCGCGGCGAGCAGCGCGTCCTTCCTCGTCTCCATCGGGGTCGGGCCGGCATGCGAGTCCTGCCCCGTGATCGCGATGTCGAACCAGCGTTGACCGAGCGCGCCCAGCACCACCCCGATTGTGGTCTTCGTCTGCTCCAGCACCGGGCCCTGCTCGATATGCGCCTCGAAATAGGCGCCGAGCTTGTGCGGTTTCGCCTCGCCCGCATAGCCCGTATTCTTCAACGCCTCGCGCACGCTGATGCCCTCGACGTCCGTCTGCGCCAGTGCGTAGTCAAGTTCGTAGACACCCGCGTACACGCCCGAGCCCATCATGGTCGGCACGAAGCGCGAGCCTTCCTCGTTGGTCCACGCCGCCACCTCAACCGGCGCGCGCGTGCGGATGCCCGCGTCGTTCAGCGTGCGCACGACCTCCAGCCCCGCCATCACGCCGTAGGCGCCGTCGAATTTGCCGCCGGAGGGCTGTGAGTCGAGATGGCTGCCGATGGCGACGGGCAGCGCATCCTCCTCGGTCCCGGCACGCCGGCCGAAGATATTGCCGATGCGATCCACCTGGATGCTCATGCCTGCGTCGCTGCACCAACGCACGAACAGGTCGCGCCCCTGGCGGTCCACATCGGTCAGCGTCAGGCGCCGCACGCCGCCCTTTTCGGTGGCGCCGATCTTCGCCAGGTCCATGAGGGATTGCCACAGCCGGCCGGGGTTGATTTGAAGCACTAGGTTGTCCTTGCGCGGTGCATTATGCTCCATGGTTGAGGAGAGAAAACGATGACCAAACCTGTCAGCCCTGAAATTGCCGGCGCGCTGGTGAGCGCGCAGGGCGTCACGCCGACCGTGGAAAGCGCGGCGGACGACGCCCGTTTTGCCACGCTGGTTCTCGGAAACTCGGCCAAGGCCTTCGCGCAGCTTGCATTCGAGGAAGAGCCTTCTGGCTACACCGTCGCATTGAGAAAAAACTCTCCATGAACGACGCCGCGATCCTGGAGTTGTCCTGCGCTCAGCTGGCGCGGGCGATTCGCGACAAGCAGGTCAGCGCGGTGAAGGCGATGGAGGTAACGCTCGCCCGCGCGCAGGCGGTGCAGCCCAAGCTGAACGCATTCCTGCGCGTCGACGCCGAGTTGGCGCTGGACGCGGCGCGCCTGGCCGACAAGGATCTCGCGCGCGGCCACTTGCGCGGCCCGTTGCACGGCGTGCCGATGGCGCACAAGGACATGTACTACCGCAAGGGTGTCGCGTCGAGCTACGGTGGCAAGATCGGGCCGGCGCGGCCCGCGCCTTCCACCGCGACTGCGCTCGAACGCCTCGATGCCGCCGGCGCGATCCAGTTCGGCGTGCTGAACATGGCGGAGTTCGCCTTCGGCCCCACCGGCCACAACTATCACTACGGCCACTGCCGCAACGCGTGGAATCCGGACTACATCACCGGCGGCTCCTCCTCGGGTTCGGGCACAACGGTCGCGGCGCGGGCGAATTTTGCGGCCCTTGGCTCCGACACGGGCGGCTCGATCCGCCTGCCTGCGACCTTCTGCGGCACCTCGGGCATCAAGCCGACCTACGGGCGCGTGTCGCGCGCGGGCGCGATGCCGCTCTCGTTCACGATGGACTCGGTCGGGCCGCTGGCGCGCACGGTGGAAGATTGCGCGCTCATCCTCGCCGCCATCGCCGGGCCGGATGCGCGCGACCCGACGACCGACCCGCGCCCGGTCCCCGATTACCTGAGCGCAATGGCGCGCCCCGTCCAGGGCCTGACGATCGGGCGGCCGCGCCAGTACTTCTACGACGGCTGCGACCCGGAAATCGCCGCGCTGATGGACGCCTCGCTCGAGACCTTCCGCAGGATCGGGGCAAAGGTCGTGGAGGTGGACCTGCCGGACCTGGAAGCCTGGAACGCGGCGGGCGCGATGATCATCTCGGCCGAGGCTGCGGCGCTCCACGGCAACTGGCTGCGCACGCGGCCGCAGGATTACTCGGCGCAGGTCCGTGCCCGTCTCGAACCGGGCCTGGCGATCCCGGCGGCGGCGTACATCGACAGCCTGCGGCTGCGCGGCGTGGCGCTCGACGCGTTCTGCCGCGCGGTGTTCTCGAAGGTGGACGTACTGCACGCGCCGGTGGTGGCGTTCCAGACGCCGACTATTGCCGAGACCGATGTCGGCGGCGGGCCTAAGCTGCCGGCGCTGATGGCGCAGTTCACGCGCCTGACGCGCTCCGGCAACTTCCTCGGGGTGCCGACACTGTCGGTGCAGGCGGGCTTCACCAAGGCGGCAATGCCGGTGGGCATGCAGCTGCTCGGCCGGCCGTTCGACGAGGCGACCCTGTTCGCGCTCGGTCACGCCTATCAGGGCGCGACCGACTTCCACCGCAAAGCGCCACTGCTCTAAAACAAGACGAACAAAGCATTTGCTTGGTAGAGTCTCGGCCATGCCTTCGCGTTACGCATCGGTCTTCCGTCCTGGCCTTTTTACCGGCCAGGCCGCCATCGTCACCGGCGGCGGCTCGGGCCTCGGGCGTTGCAATGCGCATGAACTGGCGTCGCTCGGGGCCAAGGTGGCCCTTGTCGGAAGAAAGATTGAGAAACTGAATGGCGTAGGGGCGGAGATTGCGAAAGCCGGAGGCGAAGCGCGCTGCTACGCCTGCGACATCCGCGAAGAAGACGCGGTCAAGCAGACGCTTTCAAATATCCTCGCCGACTTCGGCCGCATCGACGCGCTGGTCAACAACGCGGGCGGCCAGTTCGCCGCGCCGCTGGAATCGATCTCGGCCAAGGGCTGGGATGCGGTGGTGCGCACCAACCTTACCGGCGGGTTCCTGGTGGCGCGCGAGTGCTATACCCAGTGGATGAAGCAGGCCGGCGGCGGCGCCATCGTCAACATCATCGCCGACATGTGGCAGGGCATGCCGACGATGGGCCACTCGGGCGCGGCGCGCGCGGGGATGCTCAACTTCACCGAAACCGCGGCCTTCGAATGGGCGCCGGTGCGCGTCAACGCGGTGGCGCCGGGCTGGATCGCCTCCAGCGGCCTGGACAACTATCCGCCGGAGATGGCGGCGCACATCCGCTCCCTGCCGAAGCACGTGCCGCTGGGACGGTTGGGTACGGAGTCCGAGGTGTCGGCCGCGATCTGTTTCCTGCTCTCGCCGGCCGCCGCCTTTATTTCCGGCTCATGCATTCGAGTGGATGGGGCTGTTCCCAATGCAAAAAGGGTTCGGGACCTGATGAATAAAGGCCAAACCGAACCATTCGACGGCTTTCATCTCGCCTCGAAACCCAAGGTGCTCGACTGATGCCCGCGATCCAGTCGAAGCTCGACCCGAATTCCGAGGTATTCCAGAGCAACCGTCGCCGGATGTTGGAACTTGTTTCTTATCTCAGAAATCTTGAAGAAAGAACAAGAACGGAGTCTGAAAAAGCAAAACCACTCTTCGACAAGCGCGGTCAGCTCCTGCCGCGCGAGCGCATCGCGCGGCTGCTGGATGCGGGCGCGCCGTGGCTGGAGCTCGCCTCGATGGCCGGCTTCTGCCTCGACAACCCGGACCCCGAGAAGACGATTCCCGGCGGCGGCATGATCGCCGGCATCGGCTACGTCGCCGGCGTGCGCGCGATGGTGGTGGCGAGCGATTCGGGCATCGACGCCGGCGCGATTCAGCACATGGGGCGCGAGAAACTGCTGCGCGCGCAGGGCCTCGCGCTGGAGAACAAGCTGCCCTTCGTGCATCTGGTCGAGTCCGCCGGCGCGAACCTGCTCAAGTACCGCGTCGAGGGCTTCATCCACGGCGGCGCGATTTTCTACAACCTGGCAAAGCTCTCCGCGGCGGGCCTGCCGGTGGTGACCGTGGTGCACGGCTCCTCGACCGCGGGCGGCGCCTACATGCCGGGGCTTTCCGACTACGTGATCATGGTGCGCGGCCGCGCCAAGGCTTTCCTCGCCGGGCCGCCGCTTCTCAAAGCCGCCACCGGCGAGATCGCGACCGATGAAGAGTTGGGCGGCGCGGTGATGCATACGCATGTTTCGGGTTTGGGCGAGTATCTGGCGGAAGACGATTCGGATGGAGTCCGGCTCGCGCGCGAAGTTTTAAGCCGTTTGAATTTCTGTTCAGGAAAAAAACCTGAAATTTCAAAACCACCTCGCTACCCTGCCGAAGAACTCCTCGGCGTGATGCCCGCCGACTACCGCAAACCCGTGGACATGCGCGAAGCGATCGTGCGGTTCGTGGACGATTCGGACTTCCTCGACTTCAAGGCCGACTACGGCATGGCCACCGTCTGCGGCCACGCCGCGGTGCAGGGACACCGGGTCGGCATCGTCACCAACAACGGGCCGCTCGACCCGGCGGGCGCGACCAAGGCGACGCACTTCATCCAGGCCTGCTGCCAGGCCGGGCTGCCGATCCTCTACCTGCAGAACACCACGGGCTACATCGTCGGCAAGGCGTCCGAAGCGGCCGGCATGATCAAGCACGGCTCGAAAATGATCCAGGCGGTCTCCAACGCCAACGTGCCGCAACTCACCTTGATGTGCGGCGCCTCCTTCGGCGCCGGCAACTACGGCATGTGCGGGCGCGGCTACAACCCGAGGTTCCTCTTTTCCTGGCCGAACGCGCAGACAGCCGTGATGGGTGCGGAGCAGGCGGCACTGACCATGGCCATCGTCATGGAAGGGGGAATGAAGCGGAAGAATTTGCCTGTGGATGTTGAATTGATAGAAAAAACAAAATCCAAGATCATCGACAACTTCGAGAAGCAGCAGAACGCCTTCGTCACGAGCGCCTCGATGCTCGACGACGGCATCATCGATCCGCGCGACACCAGGAACGTCCTCGGCTTCGCGCTCTCGATCTGCAAGGACGGCGACGCGCGCACCGTGCGGCCCGTTCAATTCGGCGTCGCCAGGCCCTGACCCGGCATTGGTGGCGTCGGGCGTGTTACAATGAAACACACATGACACGGGCTGGAGAATGACGCCATGAGTACCACCTTGACCATACGGCTGGACGACAAGCTTGACCGGGCGCTGAGCCGCTTTGCGCGCCGTACGGGCCGCCCGAAGAGTGAGCTCGCACGCGAAGCGTTGCGTCGCCAGCTTGCAGTGGCGCGCTTCGAGGAGGCGCGCCGCATGGTGTTACCGTTCGCCGAGGCGCGCGGCCTGCTTACCGACGAGGACGTGTTCGCCGCGGTATCTTGAGGGTTTTCCCGGACACCAACGTTCTCTACGCCGCGCTCGCGACGCGCGGCCTGTGTTCGGACCTGCTGCGCGCTTTGCTTGCGGAGCATGACGTCGTCATCGGCGCCCCCGTTCTGGTGGAGTTGCGGCGCAATCTGCTCGGCAAGCTGCGCATGCCCGCGAATCGAGTCGAGACGGTGACCGGCTTTGTTTCGGAGCTGGAGCTCGCACCTTCGGCGCCGCTTCGGGCGGGTCGCCCTGCGCGGATTGACGCGGCGGATGCAGCAATTCTCGAATGCGCGGCGCGCGCCCGAGTGGACATCGTCGTCACCGGCGATGGCGCGTTGCTGAATCTCGGGGAATACGCCGGAATTCCCGTTGTTTCACCGCGGGACCTCTGGCAGCGTCTCCGGCATGGCGGGCGGTAGTCAACGACGGATAGGAAAGTCTATCCGAGACTGCTCGCAGAAGTGTTCCCATTTCGGCTCCTCAGCCCCGGCGCATCGGTGCACAATGCCGCTTATGTCGCATCGAGCGCCGCTATTGGTAAAACCAGACGTGCAAGAAGAGCAGGATTGAATTTTCGGTTCCAGCCCTGGCCAGACGCGCGAAGAGCGCAGGATTGAATGTCTCTTATCGCTTATACTCATCGCCTGGCGGCTTTTCAAAGAACTGACAGCATCCCCCTGTGAACATCGCCAATCCCAAGGCGCCTGGCCCAATCAAGAAGGTGCTGGTCATCCAGTATTCGCAAACAGGGCAGTTGACCGCTCTCACAGAGCAGATCATCGCGCCGCTCCGGGCCGACCCGCGCATTGCCGTGCAACTGGAGGCGCTGGTGCCGCTCAAGCCGTTTCCCTTTCCGTGGCCTTTCTTCAGTTTTCTCGATGCGTTTCCAGAATCGGCCCACATGGTGCCGCCGGCCCTTGCGCCGCTGTCGCTGAAGGGCGATGAAGACTTCGACCTGGTGATCCTGCCCTACCAAGTGTGGTTCCTGGCGCCCTCGCAGCCCGTCACGGCCTTTCTCAAGCACCCCATCGCGCAGGGCGTGCTGCGCGGCAAACCGGTGGTTACCGTGATTGCCTGCCGCAACATGTGGCTGTTGGCCCAGGAAAAGCTCAAGTCCATGCTGGCAGCCGCGGGCGCGCGACTCATCGACAACGTCGTGCTCACCGACCCCGGCCCCACGCTGGCCACCTTCATCACCACCCCGCGCTGGCTGCTCAGCGGCAAGAAAGCAGGCTTTTGGGGCATGCCGGCAGCGGGGCTGACCGATGCGCAGATTCGCAGTTCGCGCCGCTTTGGCCTGGCGCTGCGCGAAGGCCTGCTGAACGACCGCGAGAAGAGCAATCAGCCGCTGCTGGCAGGCTTGGGCGCGGTGCAAGTTGACCCGCGCCTGTACTTCAGCGAGCGGGCCGGCACGCGCGGCTTCTTCGCCTGGGGCAAGCTAGTGCTCGTCGCGGGCCCGCCGGGCCGCTGGCAGCGCACGCCGTTGCTGGCGCTGTATGCGGCCTTTCTCACACTGATGATCGCCACGCTCGTGCCCGCGAGCCTGGCGTTGCAGGCCTTGCTGCGCCCGTTCATGGCGCAGTGGCTGTCTAGAATCAAGACCCAGTTTGAGCAGCCCTCGGGCGCGTCCACCGAACGGAGCCGCATCTATGAGGACTGAAGTCTTTGTGACCCGCACGGGTGCCTTTCTGCCGTTTGCGCCCGTCGGTAACAAAGAAATGGAGGACATTCTCGGGCGCGTTGGCGGCAAGCCATCGCGGGCACGACGCCTCGTTTTGCGCGCCAACGGCATCCTGTCGCGCCACTACGCCATCGACCGCGCCACCGGCGAGCCGGCGATGAGCAACGCGCAGCTCACCGCCGCGGCCATTCGTGATCTGGGCGACATCGGCAAAGTGGATTGCCTGGTCAGCGGCACCTCGCTGCCCGACCAGTTGATGCCGAACCATGCGGTGATGGTGCATGGCGAGCTGGGCTGGCCGCGCCTCGAAGTGGTGTCGTGCGCCGGCGTCTGCCTGGCGGGCACCGCGGCGCTGAAGTACGCCTGGCTCGCATTGCGCGCGGGCGACGCACATCGCGCCGTGGCCAGCGGCTCGGAGCTGTTCTCACCGTTCTTGCTGGCCCGCAACTTTGACGCCGAAAAGGAGCACAAGCTGCAAGCACTGGAAGAGCATCCCGAGATCGCGTTCGAGAAAGAGTTCCTGCGCTGGATGCTGTCGGACGGTGCCGGCGCGGTGCTGCTGGAAACCGCTCCGCGCGGGCCCTTGTCCTTGCGCATCGACTGGATCGAGCTGTTTTCCGCCGCGCACGAACTCCCGGTCTGCATGTACGCCGGCGCCGACAAGAACGAAGACGGCTCACTGCGCGGCTGGATGCGCTATCCGTCCACCGAATGGCGCTCCAAGTCGATCTTCGCCATCAAGCAGGACGTGCGTCTGCTCAACAGCAACATCGCGCGCGCTTGCGGGCGTGAGCCACTGGCCGATGTGATTCGAAAGCACAAGCTTCGCGCCGATGAAATCGACTGGATCCTTCCGCACCTGTCGTCGCAGTGGTTCGTTCCGGCCATCGCCGAAGCGATGGCCGAAGTGGGCCTGCCGATCCCGCTCGAGCGCTGGTTCACCAACCTCACGACCAAGGGCAACACCGGGTCGGCCTCGCCCTACATCATGCTGGACGAGCTGTTCCGCTCGGGCCGCATCCGGCCGGGCCACAAGCTGCTGATGTACGTGCCCGAGAGCGGGCGTTTCTCCAGCGGCTTCGTGTACATGGAAGCCGTGGGATGAACGCCGCCCATGTCGCTTCACTCGGCCCCCCACGGGGGCGCAGGCCTCCCGTGTGACGGCCCGGCGGGAGGTCTGATGGACATCGAAGCGGTTCCCCAGGAAGGCAACGCGACTCTCGGCAGCCTCCGCAAGGCCACGTACGCACGCGACGCGAACGGCCGTATGGTGATCGTCCCGTCACGCGGCTGGGAGGCCGAAGAAATCGTCACCAGCCACGCGGTGGAAGCGTTCCATGCGCAGGCCGAAGCGGCGCGCGAACGCGTCACGGCAGGGCTCGCCTCGCCGCTGGAGTACTGGATGTACGCCCGCCGCATGGACGTGACCTTGCTGTCGCAGACCAGTGGCTTCTGGCAATGGCGCGTGAAGCGCCATCTACAACCCAAAGGCTTCGCCAAGCTGTCGCCCAAGCAGCTCGAACGCTACGCCCAGGCGCTGGGGCTGTCGCTTGCAGCTCTCGAGCAGTTGCCGTGAGCTTCCAGCACCAGCACGCCGCGCATTGCGAAAGCGGCGTCATCTCGAGTCTGCTGCGCCACCACGGTGTGCCCATGACCGAGACCCTGGCTTTCGGCTTGTCGGCCGCGCTGTCGTTTGCCTACCTGCCCTTCATCAAGGTTTCGGGCCAGCCGCTGATTGCTTACCGCATGCCGCCCAGAGGCATCATCAAAGGCTTGCTGGCACCGCTGGCTGCGCGCTTTCGCTTCGAGACCTTCCACACGCCACAAGCCGGGCAGAAGCGCCTGGATGACCTGCTGGCCGGCGGCCAGATCGTCGGCCTGCAGACCTCAGTGTACTGGCTGCCCTACTTCCCGCCAGACATGCGCTTTCACTTCAATGCGCACAACCTGCTGGTGTACGGCAAGGAGGGAGACGACTACCTCGTCAGCGACCCGGTGTTCGAAGACCCTGTGCGCTGTGCCAGCGCCGATCTGTCGCGCGCCCGCTTCGCCAAGGGCCTGCTCGCACCCAAGGGCTTGCTGTACTACCCCACCGCCATAGGCTGCATGAGCGTGACGCCGGCGGCCGTGCGCGCGGCGATCCGCAAGAACTGCCGCACGATGTTGGGGCTGGTGCCCATTGAAGGCGTGCGCGGCATGCGGCTGCTGGCCAGCAAGGTGCAGCGGCTGCCGGGAAACGATCCGCAAAGCGCGGACTTCATCGGCCACATCGTGCGCATGCAAGAAGAAATCGGCACCGGCGGCGCGGGCTTTCGCTTCATCTATGCAGCATTTCTGCAAGAGGCGGCACAGCTCGCAGAACTGCCGTCACTGGCCCGGTTCTCCGAGCGCCTCACCACCATCGGCGATGGCTGGCGCGCCTTGGCGTTGAAGGCGGCGCGCATGGTGAAGCGCCGCGAGCCGCTGGACCCGCCAGCCATCGCCGCCAAGCTGCGCGAGCAGGCCGCACATGAGGAAGCCTTCTTCCGCGATCTCAAAGCCGCGGTTCGCTGATGCTTGCTGTCAAGCACCTAGGCTACCGCTACCCGCATGCGTCGACCGCTGCGCTGGACGACGTATCGTTGGAGGTGCAGCGTGGCGGCGTGCTGGGGCTGCTGGGCCCGAACGGCGCCGGCAAGACCACGCTGATCTCGCACCTGGCCGGCATGCTCGCGTTGCAGCAGGGAGAGATCCTGATCGACGGCGAACCGCTGTCAACGGTGCGCGCCAGGACGCCCACGCGCATTGCCGTAGCGCCGCAGGAGTATGCCTTCTATCCCATGCTCACCGTGGCCGAGAACCTGGCCTGCTTTGCCGGGGCGGGGCGGCTCGCGGGGGCGAAGCGGAAACTGCGCATCGACGCCTGCCTCGCCGTCGCGCAACTGGAGCGCTTTGCCGCAACGCGCGCCGAGCAGTTGTCGGGCGGCCTGAAGCGCCGGCTCAACCTGGCGATTGCGCTGCTGCCCGAGCCCGAGCTCATGCTGTTCGACGAACCCACGGTCGGCGTGGACCCGCAGTCGCGCGCCTTCGTGCTCGACGCCATCACGACGCTGGCCCGGCAAGGGGCCGCGGTGATCTACACCTCGCACTACATGGAAGAGATCGAGGCCATCGCCGACCACGTCGTGATCCTCGACCATGGGCGCGTGCTGCGCGCAGGTTCGCTCGACGATCTGCTGGCGCAAGACGCTATGGTGCTCACGCTGGGCGCCGACGCCATCGCGCCCGCGGCTTTGACGGAACTGCTGTCACGCTTCGGCACGCTCGAACACCTGGGCGACCGCATGCGCCTGCACTTGAGCGCGTCACCCGCGGCCGTGCTGGCCGCACTCGACGCAGCAGGCGCCCGCGTGCGCCATGCCGAGTTCGGCCGCGGCAACCTGGAACAGCTGTTCATGTCGCTCACCCGTCGCTCGTTGCGAGATTCGTGATGCTGGCCGCGCTCATCAAGAAGGAACTGCTGGCCCTCACACGCGACGTGCACGGGCTGGCCGCGCTGTTCGCGATGCCGGTGATGTTCATCATCATCATGTCGCTCGCACTCAAGGACGTGTACAGCCCGCCGCTGCGCTCACTGCGTTACGCCGTCGATGCGCGTGACCGGGGCGAGCTCGCGCAATCGCTGCTGCGCCTATGGCAGCGCAACCATGGCGCACCGCAGCCGCTGCCGGGAGATTGGCAGGCGCAGCTGCGCGCCGGGCACCTTAAGTACGTACTCGTGCTGCAAACCGGCTTGTCGGAAGAATTGGCGCTGCCCTCACTGCCCACGCAGGCACGCATCCAGTTGCTGGCCGAGCCCGCCATTGACAGCAACCTGTTCAGCTCACTGCGCGCCGAGCTGAGTGGCACTGCGGGCGAGCTGAAGGCCCGCACGGCGCTGGCCAACACCGGCGCCCCGCCGCCGCCCACGGCTTCGATGCAGACGCTGGTCCAGGCCGAGCGCTTTGCCACCAGCGGCCCGCGGCCCAGCGCCGTGCAGCAGAATGTGCCCGCGTGGTTGGTGTTCGGCATGTTCTTCGTGATCGCCTCGCTGTCGAGCCTCTTGGTTCAGGAACGCAGCACAGGCACCCTGGCGCGGCTGCAAAGCCTGGGTGTCCCGCGCGGCGTCTTGCTCGCGTCGAAGGCCCTGCCCTACCTCGGCGTGAATGCCGTGCAGGCTGCGCTGATGCTGGCCGTGGGCGTGTGGCTGATGCCCCTGATCGGCGGCGAAGCCTTGTCGCTGAGCGGCATTCACTGGAGCGCGTTGCTCACGGCGCTCGGCGCCGTCAGCCTGGCGGCCGTTGGCATGGCCCTCGCGCTGGCCTGCGCCGTTCGCACACATGCCCAGGCCTCCGCCATCGGCCCCATCGTCAACGTGTTGATGGCTGCCATCGGCGGCATCATGGTGCCCAAGTTCGTGATGCCCGCCTTCATGCAACGCATAGCCGAGCTGTCGCCGATGAACTGGGGGCTGGAGGCGTTGCTGAACGTACTTATGCGCGGTGGCGATGTCGCCAGCACCCTGCCGCATGCGCTGCGCCTGGGCTGCTTTGCCGCCGTGATGTTTGCGATCGCCCTGTTCCTGTTTCGACGACCCGCCCGATGACGCCCAAAGACCTGATCGCAGAACTGAAGACGCTCGTACTCGACGCGGCCGAGAAGACCGCCCCGGCGGGCGGCCTCGCCGACGAAGAACTGCTATTCGGCCCCGAGTCGCGCCTAGCCCTGGATTCACTCGACGCGCTGCAAATCTCGATGGCGATTCAAGAACGCTTCGGCGTGCGCATGAGCGACAGCAAGGAAACCCGGCGCGCCTTGAATTCGATCGCCCACCTCGCGCGGCACCTGATCGAACGCGGCGCGTGAACGAGGTCTACCTCGCTGGCCGCGGCCTTGCCTCGGCGCTGGGGCCTGACCTTGGCACCGGACTCATCGCGCTCAGCCAGGGCGGCGTGGCCCCGAGTCGCTTCGAACTCGGAGGAGGGTTGGCGTGGCCGCTCTACACAATTGCCGAACACGATGCCGACTGGACGGCGCGCGCGCGCCGCATCACCCAGCGCGTGGCTGCGCAGAGCGGCGCGCTTGCGGGCCAACGCACCGGCCCGCTGTTCGTCGCCTCGACATCGCTGGACATTGGCGCCCGTGAAAACAGCGGCGACTTCGATGGCGACTACCAGACGTTTGCCGAGACCGTGGCCGCCTGGCTCGATTGGTGCGGCCCGGTGTTCACCGTCTCCACCGCCTGTACCTCGGGCCTGAACGCCTTGCTCAGCGCGCGCACGCTGATCCGCAACGGGCACGCCGATCACGCGCTGGTGTTGGGACTGGAGCTGCGCAACCGAGTCACCGTGGGCGGCTTTGGCGGCATGCAGTTGCTCGCCCCGACACGCGCCCTGCCGTTTGGTGAAGCCCGCGAGGGCCTGGTGCTGGGCGAGGCGGTGGCGGCCTTGCATTTGTCGTCTCAGACGTCACGCTGGCGCATTGCGGGAGGCGCGAACGTAGTGAACGGCCAGGACCCCGCCGGCGCCGTGCCCGGCGCCGTGGTCGCGATGTGCCGCCAAGCGCTCGCCAGTAGCGGGCTGGAGCCGCACGACATCGCGCTTATCAAGCCACAGGCCGCCGGCAGCCCGGTCAACGACGCGACCGAAGCCCGGGCTTTGCGGCAGGTGTTCGACCCCTTGCCGGCGCTGGCGTCGCTCAAGGCTGCGATCGGCCACACGCTCGGCGCGGCAGGGGCGGCCGAGGTGGCCTTGCTCACGGCCTGCCTGGAGACGGGCATCTGGCCCACGTTCGACTACGCGCAAGACGCTTCGCTGAACGCACCGCTCGCGGATCGAGCGCCGCAGCATGTGCGTTACGTGCTGGCCAGCATCCTCGGCTTCGGTGGCGGCCATGCGGCAATCGTGCTGGAGGATCGCGAAGCATGAGCAGTTGGCATACGCTGGCCCACGTCGTGGCCGACCCGTTGCCTGCGGATTGGCGCGACCAGTTGGCCAAGCGCCTGGGCCAGCGCCCGCGGCGCATCGGCCCCTGGGCCGAGCTCGCGCTCTACGGTGCGCGCCTCTGCCTGGACGCCGCTCAGGAACCCGCCCTTGCCGCAGGCGCTCAGATGCGAGTCGCGAGCCTGAGCGGCCCCGTGAGTGCCGCACGCACGATCACCGAGCAAGCCCGAACCGGCCTGCTCATGCCCTATGCCTTCATGCAAAGCCAACCCAGCCAGATTCTGGCCGCGCTGAGCCAGCACTTGGCGTGGCAGGGCGATGCGCGCTTCACGCTATGCCGCGACAAGCATGCAGTGCTGCAACTCGCTCAGCAGGAGTGCGGCGCAGCAGGCCTGCTCATCGGCTGGGTCGAGGAAGACCAGCGCACAGAGTGGTGGCGCATGGTGCGCGACTAGTAGTCCGTTCCATAAAAACGAGGTGCCTCTCATGGATTGGCGCGACACCATCATGCGATACGTCAGCGCCGGGCTGCTGGGCGGCATCACCCTTGGTGACTGGCTGCGGCTCCTCCGCGAAAACCGTTTCGCCGTCAGCCCCGCGTACCTTTTCCGTGCGATGGGGATCACTTTCTGTGCCGCGCAAAACAGCGTGATCCGCCGCTGCGAGGACTGGCGCTACCGCTCGCGCCTCAAGAACCTCGCCGTCGAGCCGCCGATCTTCCTGCTGGGGCACTGGCGTCATGGCACGACGCACCTGCACAACCTGATGACCGTCGATGACCGCTTCGCCTTCCCCAACATGTATCAAGCGCTCTTCCCGCACACGTTCCTGTCGACCGAGTGGATGGGCTCGCGGTTCATCGGTTTCTTCCTGTCCAAACGCCGGCCGATGGACAACGTCGAATGGAACATGCGCTCGCCGCAGGAAGAGGAGTTCGCCCTTTGCGTCGCCAGCCTCCAGTCGCCCTACATGTGCTGGACCTTCCCGCGGCAGCGGGCCCTTTACGACAAGCACCTGACGATGCGCCACGCCTGCGAACCCGACCTCGCGCGGTGGCGGGCGGCGTACATCCTGTTTCTCAAGAAGCTCACCCTCAAGTACCAGCGCCCCCTCGTGCTCAAATCCCCCCCGAGCACGTGCAGGATCAGAATGCTCCTGGAGATGTTTCCCAACGCCCGGTTCGTCCACATCCACCGCAACCCGTATGCGGTCTTCCCTTCCACCCGCACGACATTTCAGAACACGCAGAACCGCCTGCAACACGACGGCATGGGCGATCTCGACGACAGGATTTTTCGTCTCTACAACGAGATGTACCGGGTGTTCTTCGAGGAGCGGAGCCTGATCCCCAAGGGGCAGTTCCACGAGGTGAGCTTTGAGCGGCTGGAGGAAGACCCGGTCGGCCAGGTGAAGAGGATTTATGAGGCGCTGGGGCTGCCCGATTTTGGATGCGTCGAACCGGCGCTGTCGAAGTACGTGGCGTCGATCGCGGGATATGAGAAGAACCGATTTGCGGAACTCCCGGCGGACCTGCGCGCCCGCATCGCCCGAGAGTGGCGGCCGTGCTTTGAGGAGTGGGGATATCCGGTGTAGTGCATGCACATGGATGACACTGGACTCCCGGATGGCGCACCGTCATCCACCCTTCTTCCATTCGTCGTACCACTTCTGGAGCCGGTCCAGCGGCACGCTGATGTACTGCCCGCCGTTGTCCTTGGCAAGTTTTTCCAGGGCGGGGTCGTGGCCGCCGATGACGATGGCGTCAAAGCGCGTGTCGATCCGCTTGGCGATGGCCTCGCGCAGCGCCTTGGTTTCGGCGTCGCCGACGGAGCCGCCGACAATGAGAATGATCTGGTCCGCACGCTCCTCCAGACGGATAGGAGAGTCTATCCGAGACTGCTCGCAGAAGTACTCCCATTTCGGCTCCTCAGCCCCGGCGCATCGGCGCACAATGGCGCTTATGTCGCGTCACGGGCCGCTATTGGTAAAAAAAGAAGGGCTCATCCAGCCGATCTGGCAGTATCACCGCTTCCGGCACAACAATAACGTTCGGTGTCGAACCGGCGACGTATGTGTTGACGCAAAAGACATCGTCAAAGTACAAAACATGGGGCGGCGATTGTAATGCGAGCGGTGAAGTTGTGATAGTTGCCGGAACGCAAGCAAACTGTACGCTCTCGAACGCACCAGCAACGAATCCACCTCCAACGGACGGGAGCGGTGGTTCGCTTCCAAGCTCACGTACCGAAGGCCGAACGCGATAGCACTTCCGGGGAGAGCCACGGATTCTGCGAGTCTATTCTGTTTAATTAAAGGCACATTGCGCTTGTTCACACACGCCGCCCCGAAAGGGGTGGTGTGTCAAATATGCACGCTATACTGGGGCGATTACAAGCTCTTTTTTCTCTATGAAGCTCAATCAACATAAGTGCGGTCTTGTCGGCGCGTGCATGTTCGGGGGCCTGCACGTTTTGTGGTCGGCGTTAGTGTTCCTCGGGTGGGCGCAGCCCCTCGTTAATTTCTCGGCATGGGCGCATATGGTCCAGTCGCCGCCTGTCATCGCTCCGTTTGATGCGACGGCCGCGATAACTGTCATCGTTGTCGCATCGTGTATCGGGTATGGAGTCGGGTACGCATTCGCAACGGTAAAGAACAAGGTGTATCGCTAATCTGGTGCTTTTTTGCCCGCCGCGCGCCGCAAGCGCGCGGCGGTTTTTCGTCTACGGATAGGAAAGTCAATCCGAGGCTGCCCGCGCGACGTTTCATGGAATGCCCCTTTTATGCTACGTAGCCCTGGCGCAAAGTCGCCCAATGGCGCTTATGTCGCGTCACGGGCCGCTATTGGTAAAAATCCACATGGCAATCTATCGGATTGACACTCGTCGGGCAATTTAACGCCCGGACGAGGCGAGCCAGCCCCTCGCGCGGCGGAATCAGGCGATGTCGGGAACGGGGTGGTAGGTCAGAACTGGCGTGGATTGTTCCGGTGGATCATGCGTGCCCAGGTGGAACGAACGCGGCGAGATTCGTGCACATCGGCCAGCTGTAGGGTGACCTCGGCCGGTTCGATGCCCGCGCGCCGGCGTTTTCCCCGGCTGCGGTTTGAGTACCAGCCGGCGTAGCGCACCAAGTGCTCGAAGTGATCGGGGATGTGGGCGCAAAGCTGTGCAAGCCAATCGGCGCCGGGCATGATCTGGTAGTTCCGCTTGAGAGTCTTGTGCATCCTTGAGCGGTAGATGACGGTGCTGGAAACCGGGTCGTAGGACATCTTCTCCAGCGAGAAGGGCGCGCGCAGCATGTACTGCGCGAGCCTGCGCCTCCCCGCCGCATCGCCCGCGCGAACGCGTACGGCGTTGTGGATCGAGAAGCCGGTATGCCGCCAGGGAGCATCGTTTCGGCGAGACCTTCCGACACCAGGCCCTCGCGGCGCAGCAGAGCAAGGACTTCGGCTCTGAACCACGGCTCTAAGACTTTCCGCGGAACAGGCGGCAGGACGCTGAAGCCGCCGTCGGCATCGAACGCGCCGTCCGCCGCGAGCACGTGAACGTGCGGGTTGAAGTTGACGAGGTCGCCGAAGGTCTGGACGAAGAGGATGATGCCTGGCCGCGCACCCGGCCTTGCGCTTGCGTAGAAGCGGGCGAACAGGCGCTCGACGATGTTGCACAGCTTGCCCAGCAGCGCGCGCCTGCGGGCGAACATCGGCCGCAGCAGGCGGGGGACGGTGAACACGTATTGCCGGTGGGGCACCGGCGCGAGCACATTGGCCTCCACCCATTCACCGTAGGCCAGCACTCTCTTCTGGTGGCAGCTGGGGCAGAAGTACCGCGCCTTGCACGAGAAGGCGAGGATGTAGCCATGACGGCACTGGTCGCAGTAGACCCGTGCGAAGCCGTGCTGCGGGGTCGCCGCATTCGAGGAACCGCCCGATGACGTTCTCCTCGACGCGGCGCCCGAACCGGCCGCCCGCTCTTAGCTCAGGTGCATGCCGGGCAGTGCACTGATACAACGCCGTGGCGCGCGGTTTGCGCGGCCGGTACACCAGGCCAGCGGAGGTCGGTATCGCATGCAGGCACCCTTGCATGCGCTGAATAACGCTTGCCGTCCGCTCGAGGGCATACGGCGAGCACAGCTACTACCTTGGAGAATTGTAAGCAGACGTTAGTGCGTCAACCGCACCCAGGCTGATTTTCGACTATCTTCTATCATCGCCAGACCAGAGACGACGAAGGACGCGCGCCCATGAAATTCACCCAGGAACACGAAGAGATCCGGCGCAACCTGAAGCGCTTCATCGACAACGAGATCAACCCGCACGTCGACGAGTGGGAGGCGGCCGAGCAGTTCCCGGCGCACGAGGTGTTCAAGAAACTGGGCGATCTCGGGCTGCTGGGCCTCACCAAGCCCGAGGCCTACGGCGGCGCCGGGCTCGACTACAGCTACTCGATGGTGATGGCCGAGTCGCTCGGCCACATCCGGTGCGGCGGCGTGCCGATGGCGATCGGCGTGCAGACCGACATGGCGACGCCGGCGCTGGCGCGTTTCGGGTCGGACGAGCTGCGCAGGCAATTCCTCGCGCCCTCGATTTCCGGCGACTACGTGGCCTGCATCGGCGTGTCCGAGCCGGGCGCCGGATCGGATGTCGCCGCCATCAAGACCAGCGCGCGCAAGGACGGCGGCGACTACGTCATCAACGGCGCCAAGATGTGGATCACCAACAGCCTGCAGGCGGACTGGATGTGCCTGCTGGTCAATACCTCTGAGGGCGCGGCGCACAAGAACAAGACGCTGATCTGCGTGCCGATGGACACCCGGGGCGTCACCAAGGCGAAGAAGATCCGCAAGATCGGCATGATGTCCTCGGACACCGGGCTGATCCATTTCGACGACGTGCGCGTGCCGCAGCGCTACCGCATCGGCGAGGAGGGCCAGGGCTTCACTTACCAGATGCAGCAGTTCCAGGAGGAGCGGTTGTGGGCGGCCGCCAGCACGGTGCAGGGGCTGACGCGCACCATCGGCGACACCGTCGACTACATCCGCGAACGCAAGATCTTCGGCCAGGCGGTGCTCGACTTCCAGTACGTGCACTACCGGCTGGCGGAACTGAAGACCGAGGTCGAGGCGCTGCGCGCCCTCACCTACCGCGCCTGCGAGATGTACATCGGCGGCGAGGACGTCACCGAGCTCGCTTCCATGGCCAAGCTGAAAGCCGGCCGCCTGCGGCGCGAAGTGTCGGACGCCTGCCTGCAGTACTGGGGCGGCATGGGCTACACCTGGGACAACCCGGTGTCGCGCGCCTACCGCGACGGACGCCTGGGTTCGATCGGCGGCGGCGCCGACGAGGTGATGCTCGGCATCATCTGCAAGTACATGCACATCCTGCCGAAGAAGTAGCGCGCCGCAGTGAAAATCCGGTCCCTGTTGATCGCTAACCGCGGCGAAATCGCGCTGCGCGTGATGCGCACCGCCCGCCGCATGGGCCTGCGCACCATCGCGGTGTATTCGGATGCCGACCGCGATGCGCCGCACGTGCGCGCCGCGGATGCGGCTGAATACATCGGCGGCTCTGCGCCGAAAGATTCTTACCTGAAGATCGAGTCGATTCTCGAGGCGGCGAGGCGTTCCGGCGCCGAGGCGGTGCATCCGGGCTATGGTTTTCTTTCTGAAAATTCCGCTTTTGCTGAAGCCGTAAAAAAGGAAAAGCTGATTTGGGTCGGGCCGCCCGCCGACGCCATCCGCGCCATGGGCGACAAGGCAAACGCGAAGGCGATTGCCGCGAAAGCCGGCGTTCCGGTGCTGCCCAGCTACGACAAAAACCCCGCGTTCCCCGTGCTCATCAAAGCAGTCGCAGGGGGTGGTGGCCGCGGCATCCGTCTGGTTCAATCAAAAGAAGAATTTTCAGAAGCATTGAAAACTGCTCAATCCGAGGCCGGGCATTCCTTCGGAAATTCAGAAATTCTGATCGAGAAAGCACTGCTCGATGCCCGCCACATCGAAGTCCAGATCTTCGCCGACAGCCACGGCAACTGTATCCATCTCGGCGAGCGCGACTGCTCGGTGCAGCGCCGGCACCAGAAACTGGTCGAGGAATCCCCCTCCCCAGCCCTGGCCGGGAAAATGCGCGCCAAACTGCGCGCCGAACTGGGCGCGGCGGCGATCACGGCAGCGCGCGCGGTGGGCTACGTCGGCGCCGGGACGGTCGAATTCCTGCTCGGCGAGGATGGCCGCTTCTGGTTCATGGAGATGAATACGCGCCTGCAGGTCGAGCATCCGGTCACGGAAATGGTGACGGGCCTGGATCTGGTCGAATGGCAGTTGCGCGTCGCCGCGGGCGAGCCGCTGCCGCTCAAGCAGGGGGGCATCCGCTTTTCGGGCCATGCGATCGAGGCGCGCATCTGCGCCGAGGACCCGGCGCAGGGGCACCTGCCCCAGTCCGGCAAGCTGCTCCTCTGGCAAACCGCCGACGGGGTGCGCAGCGATCACGCGCTCGAGTCCGGGCTCCAGATCCCGCCGCACTACGATTCGCTGCTGGCGAAAGTGATCGCCCATGCGCCAACGCGCGACGAGGCTCGCGAGAAGCTCGCCGCAGCGCTGGATGCGACCGTCGCGCTCGGGGTGACCACTAACAAGACATTTCTGGCTTCTGTTTTGCGCAACGACACCTTCGCAAAAGGGCTGGCTGCGATAGATTTTCTTTCCCGCTTCGAAATAAAAACTGAAAAACCTTCAAAACAAGACCTTGAAACAGCAGCCGTCTTGCTCGCCGCCGACTGCGGCGAATGGACGGGCTGGAGCAACAATCCCGCGCATAGCTCGCGCGCGAAGTTCGATGGGCAGGTGGTTTCGTTTTCTCTAAATAATCAAATCCAAAGGGCCCGAAAGGAACTGCGCTACGCGATTGAAGGCGATACCGTGCACTTCGCCCGCAGCGGCGCGAGTTTCTCGCTGCGCAACACGCTGTACGATTCCCCGGAGAAGAAAGGCATCGCCGCCGGCGACGGGCGCCTTACGGCGCCGATGAACGGACGCGTAGTCGCGGTCCATGCCAAGGCAGGCGAAAAGATCGCTGCGGGCAAACCTCTGGTGGTACTGGAAGCGATGAAGATGGAACATGGTTTGCATTTGCCTTTTGCAATAAAAATTAAAGCCGTCCATGTAAAGACCGGCGCGCAAGTCGCTCCCGGAAACCTCCTGGTCGAGTTCGAAGCATTGTGAAACCGCATCCCGCGCTCACCGAGGAACATGAAGCCTTCCGCGATACGGTGCGGCGCTTCGTCGAGCGCGAGCTGCTGCCGCATGCCGCCGCGTGGGACGAGGCGGGCGAATTCCCACGCGAGCTCTACCGCAAGGCCGCGCAGGCCGGGCTGCTGGGGGTCGGCTATCCGGAGGAGTACGGCGGCACGCCCGCGGACCATTTCTTCCGCATCGTCAGCGCCGAGGAACTCGCCCGGGCCGGCACCGGCGGCCTCTCCGCGAGCCTGTTCTCGCACACCATCGGCGCGCCGCCGATCGCCGCAGTGGGCAGCGAGGAGCTGAAGCGCCGCGTGCTGCCGCAGATCCTGGCCGGCGAGAAGATCAGCGCGCTCGCCATTACTGAACCAAGCGGCGGTTCCGATGTGGCAAATCTAAGAACTTCTGCAAAAAAACAAAACAATGAATTTGTCGTCAACGGTGAGAAAACCTTCATCACCTCGGGCATGCGCGCCGACTACTACACCGTGGCGGTGCGCACCGGTGGCCCGGGCGCGGCCGGCGTATCGCTGCTCTTGATCGAGCGCGACCGGCCGGGCTTCACGCGCGCGCCGCTCAAAAAAATGGGCTGGTGGTGCTCGGATACCGCCAGCCTGCACTTCGACAACGTGAGGGTGCCCGCCGCCAACCTGATCGGCGAGGAAAACGCGGGCTTTCGCGCCATCATGCGCAACTTCAACACCGAGCGCCTGTCGATGGCGGCCGGCGCGGTGGGCTTCGCGCAGGCCTGCCTCGAGGATGCGCTCGACTGGGCGGGGCAGCGCCAGACCTTCGGCCGCAGGCTTGGCGAGCACCAGGCGATCCGCCACAAGCTGGTGGACATGCAGACCCGCGTGCATGCGGCGCGCGCCCTGCTCTACGACACCGCGTGGAAGCTCTCCGGCGCGCCGCGCGAGCCGAGCCACATCGCGCAGCTCGCGATGCTGAAAAATTTCGCCACCGACAGCATGCAGTTCTGCGCCGACGCCGCGGTGCAGACGCTGGGCGGCGCGGGCTTCATCCGCGGCAGCCGCGCCGAGAGGATCTACCGTGAAGCGAAGGTGATGCAGATCGGCGGCGGCAGCACCGAGATCATGAAGGACCTGGCGGCACGCCAGCTGGGATGGTGACCATGACGCAGAAAAAAGCCAAGGAGTCGCGCGCGCTGCTGAAGACGGTGATGGAGGAATACATCGCCTTCAACAAGCTGCTCGGTCTGAAAGTCGAGTCCTTCGATCTTGAGGCGCCCAGGCTGCGCTTCGAGATGCGCCCGGAGCTGGTCGGCAATCCGAGCCGCCAGATCCTGCACGGCGGGGTGATCTCGGCGACGCTGGATGTCGCAGGCGGCTTCGCCATCATGCTGTCCATCGTGGGGGAGAGCGCCGTGACGCCCTCGTCGTTTCCCAACATGGGCACCATCGACCTGCGGGTGGACTACCTGCGCCCCGGGCGCGGCAAATATTTCATCGCCACCGCGCGCATCGTGCGCAAGGGCAGCCGCATCGCGGTGACACACATGGAACTGCACAACGACACGGGCGAGCTCATCGCCACCGGCGGCGCCGCTTACGTGATCGGCTAGCGCATTAGCGTATTACCGCATTACCGTACGGAGCGGATGAAATTGAGTAGTTCCTTGCCGAACTGCTCGTCGGCCGACCCCAGGTGCGCGATCTCGCTGATGTGGTTGTGCCCCGTAAGGTCCAGCGAGCGCGGGCAGGCGCCGGCGTCGCGCTTGCACAGCGCGGCGCGCATCTTCTCCGCCTCGTCCCGGAAGGGCTTCGGGTCGAGCTCCGCGTAGACCAGGAACAGCGGAATTTTCCGGCCCTCGAGCTTCGTGAAGAGCGAGCGCTCCGCCCAGCCCGACGGACTGCCGAAATAGGCCTCGAGGTTCGGCCCGGCCGGCGCGCCCGCCGGGTCGAACACCGCCGATTGAAGGATCGCGCCCACCACCCCGTCGTTTCCGCCCACTGGCTGCAGCCGCTCGTCGAACGTGTAATGCGCGGCATGCGTGCCGCCCGCCGACTGCCCGAACACGAAAATCCGCTCCGGGTCGCCGCCGAACTTCGAAATATTCTGCTTCACCCATCGGAGCGCAGCGGCCACGTCCTCGCCGCCCGCCGGCCACGGCGCCTTGGGCGCCAGGCGGTAGTTCATCGTAATGCCGACCACGCCGTTGCGCGCGAAGAACACGCCCACGTTCTGGTAGAACGGCACCCCCGGCCGGTTCTTCGCGCCGCCGACGTAGCCGTCGCCCGGCACGAACAGCACCACCGGCATCGCGCGTTCCGGCCTTGCCGCCGGCGCGAACACATCGAGCTTGTGCCGCTCGTCCGGCCCATAGGCGATGTCCTCGGTCGAGCTCACACCCGGGTACGCCTTCACCACGCGGGGAATGTAGATGTCGAACGTCGCCTGGATCATCGGCGGATTGAGCACCGCGCCGATCTCCTTGAGCTTCGCCGCGACCTCCGGCGGCATCTGCGCCCACGCATGACTGGCGGCCGCGAGAATTGCGGCCGCGGCGATGCCGATTTTCATCGTTCGATCCTTTGGTCCGGGAACCGGAACGCCTAGTCCGGCTTGACGGCGAATTTGCCGCTGCCAAGGAAATAGATCGCGAGCCCGCAGAACAGATAGAAGCCCTGCAATTCGAGGGCCCATGCGCCGGTTTTCCCCAGCGTGAATATCTGGTGGGCGTGCACCAGCGCAATCGCGAAGATCATATTGACCACGACCAGCAAACCGCCAATGCGCGAAAAAATTCCCAGGATGATCATCAACGGCGCAAGCACTTCGCCGATATAGGCACCGTAGGCGATAAACGCCGGCATTCCCTTGGCCGCCAGCTGGCCGCCGATCCCGGTCACCGAAGCGGGATCGACCATCTTCGACACGCCATGAAGCAGCATCAGACCGCCAACCGTAAGGCGCACGATCAATTTGCCTGCATCGTCGCTTTGCAATGGATAAATCATTAGCCATCCCTCCTGGTTTCTGCGAATTGAGCTTCGGGGTAACGATTGAGCGACATACTACGCCGGGCCGGCAACGACGCGGGCTCGAGGGCTGTCAGGACCCGCCGTATCTCTTCATCAACACGTCAATATTCCCCGCCATCCGCACCGCCACCTCCGCCGTCAGACTGCGGAAGATGTTGCCGGTACAGACAAAAAGCGTTCGCTGGATTGGATCGCTGTCGGACAGGAAGATCAATCCGCCTTCGCGCCTGACGCCTTCACAACCGGCGCCCATTTGGCGATTTCGGCTTTGACGAAGTTGCCGAACTGATCCGGCGTCATCGGGATGAAGCGCGCGCCTTCGGCGGCGAGGCGCAAGGTGATTTCCTTCGATTGCATGAAGCGCTGCACCTCGGCATTGAGTTTGGCCACGATTTCGGGCGGCGTGCCGGCAGGGGCGAAGAGGCCCACCCAGTTGTTCACTTCGAAGCCGGGGAGCATTTCGGCGACGGTCGGAAGTTCGGGCGCTGCCTTGGAGCGCGCGGTGCCGATGGTGGCGAGGGCGCGCAGCTTGCCCGCCTTGGCGTGCGGCAGGATGGTGGGCATGGTGGCGAAGATGAGCGAGGTCTGGCCCGCCAGCAGATCGGTGATCGCGGGAACGTTGCCTTTGTAGGGGACGTGCAGCATGTCCACCTTGGCCATGCTTTTGAAAAGTTCTCCGGCGAGATGGCTCGCGGTGCCCGCACCTGCGGAAGCATAGGTAAGTCCGCCCGGCTTGGAGCGCGCCAGCGCGATCAGTTCCGCCACGTTCTGCGCCTGCACGGAAGGATGCAGAGCCAGCAGGCCCTCGGCTTCGAGCGCGAGGGAGATCGGCGCGAAATCGCGCACCGGGTCGAAGGGCATCTTGGAGAACAGGCTGACATTGACCGCGTGCGTGCCGAGGCTGCCCATCACCAGCGTGTAGCCGTCCGGCGCCGACTTGGCGACCATGTCGGCGGCGATGTTGCCGCCCGCGCCGGTACGGTTCTCGACCACCACCGGCTGCCCCCACACCTCGGTCCAGCGGTTGCCGATCAGCCGCGAATAGAGGTCGGCGATGCCGCCCACCGGAAAGGGAACGACTATTTTGATCGGTTTTGCAGGGTATTGTTGTGCTGAACACGGCAAGAAAATCGTCAGCGACAGAACAACCCCGAGAAAAAATCGAAGCATCATGGCAATTCTCCTGCGCGGCGAAAGTGTTGCTGCGCCTCGGCGGCGCGCCCTTCGCGCTCGGCCAGCCGGGCGAGTTGCTGGTGCGCGGCGCGCGACGCTCCGAACGAAAGGCTGGCTTCGAGGTAGTTCTGCGCCTTGCCCCAGAGTTCCGCGGCCATGCACAGCCGGCCCAGCGTGGCGAGCAGCTGCGGGTCTTCGGCGTGCTCGCGCAGCCAGCGTTCGCCGCGCTCGATGCGGGCGAGCGCCTCGCCCTGCCTTTTCTGGGTTTCAAGCTTTTCGATATCGCCGTACAGCGCGACCAGCGCAGTGGTCCATTCCACGCCGAGGCTGCGCTCGATGAGCTCGCGGGCGAGCGCCGCTTCGCCCAGCGCCGCCGCGCGCCGCGCGGCCGCGGCCGCAACGCGCGGCTGCGCCCGGTCGGCGGATGGAATGCGCCGCAGGCGCGCTTCCAGCGAGGCGCGGTCGCCCGAGTCGCGCGCGAGCAGCTCGATATGGGCCTGTACCCGGTGCTCCTCCGCGATCGCCGGCGGCAGCGCGCCGCGCTTGGCAAGCAGCGAAGCGAGCCGCAGCACCTCTTCCCAGTTCTGCGCCCCGCGTTCGGCGCGCAACTGCATGCGCGCGGTCGCGATATGCCGCGGGCCGGTACCGTGCATGCTCCTGAGCGCATCGCGCGCACCGATGAAATCGCGCTCGTCCAGGGCCAGCTCCGCCTGCGTCAGCAGGCGCGCCGCGTGCAGCGACTCCCCCGCGCTTTCAGCGCGCTCCAGCCACTGGCCGCGGCGCTCGTACTCGCGCATCTGGTGCGCGGCGCGCGCCGCGATCAGGGCCGCGATGCCGGGCGCGGCGCCCGTCTCCCAGGCAAGTGCCGCCTCCTTCTCGGCGCGCGCGAAGCGGCCCTCGAAATAGCACTGCAGTGCGCCAGCCAGCGCGCTCTGCGCCTGCTCGCGCTTGCGCCGCTCGCGGAACGCGCGCACATGCGCCGGCAGCGCCAGCGTGTGGCTGATCAGGCGCACCGCGAGGTAGGCGACGCCGAAGGCCGCCGCCAGCGCGAGCACGGCGAGGAGCAGCGAGATCTCGACCCGCCAGGGCGGGTAGACGACCAGCACGTAGCCCTCGCCGAGGCGGCCGGCGAGCGCCAACGCCACCGCCGCGGCGAACACCGCAATCAGCCAGAAAAGCCCCCGCATCAGTTGCTGCGCTCGCGTCGCGACTTGAAGCCGCGCACCGCCTCGAGGCTGTCGACGATCGACGGCGGCTCGAAGCTGATCGAGGCCGAAGAGAGCTGCTTGAGTTGCGCCAGCGCGCCTTGGGAGGCCTTGGCGCGGGCATCGAAATAACGCTGGATCCAGCGCTGCGCGACGCGCAGGTCCTCGCGATAACCCGCCTCGTCGCGCGTGAGCAGCGCCAGGCGGGCGTTCAGCAGCCGCAGCTTCAGGTTCTCGCGCAGGAACCAGGCCTGCTGCGGCGGCAGCAGCGGCGGCTCGGGCGCTTCGACCTTGCGCACCACCACCAGTTGGCGCAGCTCCTGCCACACTTCGCCGCCCAGGCGCGCGAAAAAATTCTCTTCCGCGGGCGGCGCGGACTTGGCCGCCTTGCCGGACGCAGGGCGCTCGATGCGTTCGTCGAACGCCAGCGGCATCGCGTCCACCGAGGCAATCAGCCGGTCGATCGTGAGGGACAGGCCCGGCACGTCCAGCGCCGGCAGCGATTTCAGGCGGTCGATGTCGCGCGTCAGCGCGCGGCGCACCGGGAGAAACTGCGGCCGGTCGACGCGCAACAGGCGGCTCTCGGCCAGCTGCAGCGCGAGCAGCGCCGCGCGCACGTTGCCCGAAAGCTGCAGCTGCTGCTGGGCGATCGCCAGCACCTGTTCGATCTCGGCGAGCTGCCACTCGTCGCGGTTGCGCGTCAGTTCCTGGTAGAGCGCCTCCAGCGCAACCTGCTGGTTCTGCGATTCGGCCACTTTCGCCTCGAGCGCGCCCAGCTTGCCGAGCGCCTCGCGCAGCGCTTCCTGGGTCTGCCGCCCCAGCGTGCGCGCCTCGCGGGTTTCGGTCTCGATGTCGCGCAGGCGCTTGGCGAGTTCCTCCTGCGTCGCGCCGATGCGGCCGCGGGTATCCAGCCAGAGCCCCGCCACAATCGCGGCCAGCACCACCAGTGCGACCGCAAATACGCGCAACCGGGTGCGCGGGCCGGCATCCGGGGGAAGGCCCTGGGGCGAAGGCGAATCCATGCGTTCAGTTGTAGCTTGCAGCGCCGAAGTATGCAACCAGCGCCGCGGCCATCTCCGCATCCCCCGGCCCGGCGACGATCGAGCGTCCAAGGCCTTGCCGGGCCGCTTCGTCGGCGACGCGCGCGTGCGGCACGAAGAGCGCCGTTCCGGCAAGCCGCCGCGGCCCTTCGCCGCCGAGCATCTCCAGCAGGTTGGCGAGACCATCACCCGAGGACACCAGGACCGCATCCACCGCGCCGCCCTCCCAGGCCGCGGCAAGCAGCGCGCCGCCCGCCTCGGGCATGGTCCGGCGATAGCAGGCCGCGTGCTCGACCACCGCGCCGCGCGCGGCCAGCGTCTCGGCCAGGAATTTGCGCCCGCCTTCGCCGCGGAATATCGCGATCCGTTTGCCGGCAACGCCGGTGAACTCGGGCAGCGCGAGCAGCGCCTCGCTGTCGGATTGCCCCGGCGGCGCGATCACTGCGCTGAAGCCGCGCGCCGCCAGTTCCTCGCGGCTGCCGCTGCCGACGGCGGCCACCCGCAGATGCGCAGGCCATGGCCTGCCGCCGCGGCGCCCGCCAAGCAGCGCCAGCGCCCTGCGCACCGCGTTTCTGCTGACAAAGATGGCGCAGTCGAACGATTCCAGCCGGTCGGCCACGGCAAAGAAAGGCGCCAGATCCGCCAGTTCGCGGATCTCGAGCGCCGGAATTTCGAGCGGCTCGCCGCCAGCGTCCCGGATCAGCGCACAGAGGCCTTCAGCCTGGCCACCGGGCCGCGTAACCACGATCCGCCTGCCGGCAAGCGGCAACCGGTTCATGGCGCCAACGCCGCCAGAATCTCCCCGGCGCCGCGCTCGCGCAGCAGCGCCGCCACGCGCAAGCCTAGCTCTTCCGCTGCCTGCATCTCGCCTTCGCCCTCGGCACGCACGACATGCCTGCCGTCGGGCGAAGCCACGAGCGCGCGCAGCCGCATTTTCCCGCCGGCGATTTGCGCATAGGCGCCCAGAGGGATCGTGCAACTGCCGCCGAGCGCCAGATTCACCTGGCGCTCGGCGCGCACGCAGGCGCTTGAGTCGGGGTCTTCGAGGGGCCTGAGCAACGCCAGCAGATCGGCGCGCTCGCCGAGGCACTCGACACCGAGCGCCGCCTGCCCCGCCGCGGGCAGGCTTTCCTCGATCGAAAGCGTGCTGCGGATGCGAGCCGCAAGCCCGAGGCGTTTCAGGCCCGCGACGGCGAGCACGATCGCCGCGTAGTCGCCCCGGTCCAGCTTGGCGATGCGCGTATCGACGTTACCGCGCAGCGGCCGGATCTCAAGCGCGGGATGGCGCGCGGCGATCTGCGCCTGCCGGCGCAGGCTGGAGGTTCCGACGACCGCGCCCGCGGGCAGGGCGGCGAGATTTTCATGCGTCAGCGAGACGAATGCGTCGCGCGGGTCCTCGCGCGCCAGGACCGCCGCGAGCATGAATCCCGGCGGCAGCTCCGCCGGCACGTCCTTCATCGAGTGCACCGCGATATCGGCGTGGCCCTCGGCCATCGCCAGTTCCAGTTCCTTGACGAACAGCCCCTTGCCGCCCGCCTTGGCCAGCGACACATCGAGCAGCTCGTCGCCGCTGGTGGACAACGCGACCAGCTCGATGCGCAGCCCGGGCTGCAGCGCCTCGAGGCGCGCTTTCACGTGCTCCGCCTGCCAAAGGGCCAACCGGCTGCGGCGCGTCGCGATCCTCAATTGCCGGATCATTGCTTGCCTTCGGGCAGCACGCCCTTCACCGCCGGCCACTGGCGCCGGCTCACGGGCAGCCGCTCGGCGACACCCTCCAGCACCACGTTCCAGTGCGGCTCGTCCTCGCCGCTGCCGGCGATGCGCTCGAAGCCGCGGATCGCGCCGCGCGCCACGAGGCAGTTGCGGTGCACTCGCACGAAACGATCGGCGAACTCGCGTTCGATGGACACCAGAGGCTCCTCGATCAGGTGCTCGCCCGCCCTGGTGCGCAGCGTCACGTATTTCAGCTCCGCCTTGAGGAACAGGACCTCGCCCACGGCCACCAGCACGATGCGGTTCCTCTCGACGACCGAAAAAAACTCGCGCGCTCCGCCGGCGGCGCGTTCCAGCCGCTCGACCCGGTCACGTGCGTCACGTGCGTCACGCCCCGCCGGACCGGCGGCCAGCGCCTTTTTGAGGGCCGCCGCCAGCCGTTCCGCGCGCACCGGCTTCATAAGATAGTCGAGCGCATTCAACTCGAAGGCCTCGACGGCATGCCGGTCATGGGCGGTGACGAAGATGACCGCCGGCGCGTTCTCCAGCGCGCACAGATGGCGCGCGAGTTCGATGCCGCCCATGCCGGGCATCTGGATGTCGAGCAGCAGTACCTGCGCCGCGCTGCCGGGAAGTCGGTCGATCACCTCCAGACCGTTGGCCGATTCGCCCACCACTGTGGTGGCAATTTCGCCGCGGATGTCGGCGAGCAGTTCCTTCAGCCGCGCGCGCGCCGGCGCCTCGTCATCGGCGATGAATATCCGCAATCCTTCGGCGCCGCCGCTCATGTTCTATCCCGCCCCCGAGCGGTAGGGAATCTCGATCTCGACCCGGTAGCGCGCGCCCTCGACGCGGGTATCCAGCCGCGCTTCGTCGTCGAAAAACAGCATCAGGCGCTCGCGGATGTTGTCGAGCGCCATGTGGTTCCCCGCACGGGAGCCCGCGCCCGGCTCGTGCCAGGGATTCTCGATCAGCATCAGCACGCGATTGCCGCGCCGTTCGATGCGCACCAATACGTCGCCGACGCCGGTGCCTGGCTCGACCCCGTGGTAGACCGCGTTCTCCAGCAGCGGCTGCAGGACGAGCGCCGGCAGCATCGCGTCCACCGGCGCATTGTCCAGGTCCCAGGACATGCGCAGCCGCTCGCCCAGCCGCAGTTGCTCGATCGCGGCATAGCCCTCGATGAGGGAAATCTCGTCGGCAAGGCGCACCAGGTTGCGGCCGTCCGACATGACCGCGCGAAACAGGTCCGCCAGGTCCTCCAGCGTGCGTTCGGCGCGCCTCGGATCGCGCCGGATCAGCGCCAGCACCGCATTCAGGCTGTTGAACAGAAAATGCGGCCGGATACGCGCCTGCAGCGCCTGCAGGCGCGCCTCGGCAAGCGCGGGCGAATGGGCCTTGGTGTGCAGCCTGAGATAGGCCAGCACCACGGCCGCGATTGACGCCGCCAGCGCCAGCGTTCGCACGAGGCCTGCCGGGGCGAATTCGCCCAGCACAACATGCGTCGCCGCGGTAAAGACGAGCACCACCGCGATCACCAGCAGGCAGCCGCTCCAGTAGGGAAAGCGCAACAGCCACGGCGCGAGCGCATAGAGCAGCACGAGGCTGGCGACCAGCGGCGGCTCGATCAACGCCGCTTTCATGACGTAAGCATCCAGCGTGTTGCGCCAGTCAGGCGCGGTGAGCAGCGCCGCAACCAGCGCGAGCAGGTTCACGGCGATCAGCACGCGCGCCGTGACGCCGAGGTTGCGGAAGTCCGGAAGTGAATCCGGATAGGGGTTTTGCCTTATACTGGGCATTGTTAGCGGGCGGTCTTCAACCGCATTCTATTCCCCGCATTTTATTCCTTATGGCTTCTCCGGCGTCGAAGCAGAAAAAGAAGGCGAAAGCCTGGTCCGGCCGCTTTGCCGAGCCGGTGGATGCGCTCGTGCAGCGCTTTACCGCCTCGGTTTCATTCGACCACCGGCTAGCGATGCACGACATCGCGGGCTCGCTCGCGCACGCGCGCATGCTCGCCGCGTGCGGCGTGATCGGGCGCCGGGACCTCGCGGCGATCGAGGGCGGCCTCGCGAAGGTGCGCGCCGAGATCCGTGCCGGCAAATTCGCCTGGTCGATCGAGAATGAAGACGTGCATTCCAGCATCGAGCGGCGCCTGACCGAGATCGCCGGCAGCGCCGGCAAGCGCCTGCACACCGCGCGCTCGCGCAACGACCAGGTAGCGACCGACGTGCGGCTCTGGCTGCGCGACGAAATCGACGCCGTCGCGAATAAACTCTCGACGCTCGAGGATGCGCTGCTGTCGCAGGCGGCGCGCCACGCTGCGCTGGTGATGCCGGGATTCACGCATCTGCAGGTCGCCCAGCCGGTGACCTTCGGCCATCACCTGCTCGCCTATGTGGCCATGTTCGAGCGCGACCGGGCGCGGCTGGCCGATTGCCGCAAGCGGGTAAACGTGCTGCCGCTGGGCGCCGCGGCGCTCGCCGGCACGACCTTTCCGATCGACCGCGCGCGGGTCGCGCGCGAGCTCGGTTTCGCCGGCATCGCGGAAAATTCTCTCGATGCGGTATCGGATCGCGACTTCGCCATCGAGTTCACCGCCTGCGCGGCAGTCGTGATGATGCACCTGTCGCGCTTCGCCGAGGAACTGATCCTCTGGATGAGCGCGCGTTTCGGTTTCGTGAAAATTCCGGACCGTTTCTGCACCGGCAGCTCGATCATGCCGCAGAAGAAGAACCCGGACGTGCCCGAGCTGGTGCGCGGCAAGAGCGGCCGCGTCTTCGGCCACCTGGTCGCGCTGCTGGTGCTGATGAAGGGCCAGCCGCTCGCGTACAACAAGGACAACCAGGAAGACAAGGAGCCGCTGTTCGATACCGTGGACACGCTCAAGGATTCGCTGGACGCGTTCGCCGGGCTTGCCGCCGGCCTCCAGCCGCAGCCCAAGGCGATGCGCGCGGCGGCGCTGGAAGGCCATGCAACCGCCACCGACCTCGCGGACTACCTGGTGCGCAAAGGCGTGCCGTTCCGCGATGCGCACGAGGCGGTGGCGCGCGCGGTGCGCGCGGCGGAGGCGGCCGGCTGCGGCCTTTGCGAGCTGCCGCTCAAGACGCTGAAGCGCTTTTCCTTCGCCGTCGGCGCCGACGTGTTCAAGTCGCTCACGCTCGAAGGTTCGGTCGCGAGCCGCAACCACGTCGGCGGCACCGCGCCGGCGCAGGTGAAGGCGGCCATCGCGCGAGCGCGATCCAGGTCGAAAAGGGCGCGGGCGCCTGAGCGCGCGCGCTGAGGCCGCGACCCTGAGCGAGCCGCTGCAGCTGCAGCAGATCGGCAAGTATCCGGTCGAGCGCCACCTCGGATCCGGCGCGACTTCCGAGGTCTACCTCTGCCACGACCCTTTTGCCAAGCGCAATGTGGCGGTCAAGCTCGTCTCCACGGCGCTCTTCAACGACCCGGAACACGGCAAGCTCTACAGGAAGCTCTTCGTCACCGAGGCCTCGCTCGCCGGCAAGCTGCTGCACCCGCACATCTGCCAGATCTACGACGCGGTGGCGGACGAGGATCTGCATTACATCGTGATGGAATATGTCGACGGCGGCACGCTGGAGAAATTCTGCTCACCCGAGCACCTGCTGCCGGTCGACAAGACGGTGGAGATCGCGTTCAAGTGCACGCGCGCCCTGGAATTCGCGCACAAGATGGGCATCACCCACCGCGACATCAAGCCCGCCAACATCCTCTACGCCGGCGAGACCGACGTGAAAATCTCCGACTTCGGCGCCGCGCTGATCGCCAGCGCCGACTCGACGCAGATCTCGGCCATCGGCTCGCCCGCCTACATGTCGCCGCAGCAGGTGAAGGAGCACCCGCTGGATCACCGCACCGACATCTATTCCATGGGCGTGGTCATGTACCACCTGCTTGCCGGCAGGCTGCCCTTCCAGGCCTCGAACAACTTCAGCCTGATCTACCAGATCACCGGCGTCGAGCCGCAGCCGCCCTCGGCCTACCGGCCGGAGATCCCGCAGGCGATCGACGACATCGTGCGCCGCGCGATGGCGAAGGACCTCGAGCGCCGCTATGCCGAATGGGAGGAATTCTCCGCCGATCTCGCCGGCGTATTTCGCGGCGAACCGGCCAGGGCAAGCGAGCAGCAGTTTGCCGACTCGGACAAGTTCGAGACGCTGCGCGCCCTGTCCTTCTTCGAGATCTTCTCCGATGCCGAGATCTGGGAAGTGGCGCGCATCTCGGTCTGGCGCCACGCGCGGACCGGCGAGGTGGTCATGAAGGAGGGCGAGCACGGCGACTACTTCTGCCTGATCGCCGACGGCCAGGTCAAGGTCACCAAGAGGAACAAGCTGCTCAACGTGCTGCGCAGCGGCGAATGTTTCGGCGAAATGGCCTACCTGCAGAAGGGCGCGCACGTGCGCGGCGCCGACGTCACCGTGATGAGCGATTGCAAGATCGTCTCGGTGCCGACCG